>JAJCYU010000019.1 GCA_029262755.1 Anaerolineae bacterium | reverse complement strand
GACGGCGGCACGGGCGGCGATCCGCCCGCGCCCGGACCAGGCCCCGGTCCTACGGATGCACCGTCCAACCCGCCACCAACCCGCGAATCGCGCCCGAAGCCGGACCCGGCAACCGCCGAGCCGACGAAGGCGCCGCCGACGGCCACCACGGTTCCGACGACCGAGCCGCCCGCCCAGCCGACCACCGCACCGCCGACGGGCGAACCGACCCTGACCGCTGCGCCGACGAGCGAGCCGACGGCTCTCCCGACCAACGCGCCGCCGACGCCGCCGCCGGCGGTCGATCCGACGCCGTTGCCGACCGCCACGACGTCACCGGTTCTGCCCACGGCCCTCGAGGTCGTGTGCACGCCCAACACGCTGCTGCCGGCCGGCCGCGCGCGCTGCCAGCTCGAGATGAACGCGCCCCTGCCCCCGGGCTGGGCCGTTGAATGGCTGGCCTCGCTCGGCACGATCCGCGAGCCGCATCCCGATCATCCGGACGACGCGCGCTTCGCCGAGTACGAGGCGACGAACAGCCTCCAGGGTGTCGAGAAGGTCTACGCCACCGTGAGCGCGACATTGCGTGATAACGAAGGCAACGAAACAGTCGGCACGACGATCATCTACATCGTCCCCCGCCTGAACGGCGAGCAGAACGCCGGCGAGCAGCACGGCGGTGAACAGAATGACGGCGCGCAGCGCGACCGCGACGACCATGCGCGGAACGACGCCGCGCGGAACGACGCCGACGTTGACGTTGATTCGCACGTCGATTCGGACGTCGGCTCGGGCGTCGACCCCGACATCGACCCCGACGTTGACCCCGCGCCCGCCACCGGCCGGTCGACCGATGGCTGAGCGCGCCCGCGTGCTCTCGGCGCGCACGACGGCGCTCGTGGCATCGGCCACGGGCCTCGCGTTGCTCGCCGGGCTGGCGATGCCGTCGGCGCCCGCGCTGCCCTTCGCGCCCGCGTCGGCGCACGTTGCCGCCGCGCCTCTCGCGCAGGCCACGCCAACGCCGGAGATCACGACCCTGCGCGGCGTGCTGCAAAACGGCGGGATTGGATGTCCGCCCGCGGGGCTGCACGTCGTGTTGTGCGACGGCAGCGGCAACGTGGCCGTGTACAACACACCCGGCGTGATCGACGTGCTGCCGCTATTGGGGCAGGAAGTCGAGATCACCGGCGTGATGCGGCCTTGCCAGGCGGGGATGGGCGACTACATCGATCTGCAGAGCATCTCGCCCCGGCCCTGTGGTGACGCGAACCCGACGCCTCCCCCCGCGGCGCCGCGCAACCTGGCCATGGGCGCGGAGGTGATCGCTTCCGCCGATGGGGTGCCCGGCTATCCGCCGACCGCCCTGACCGACGGTGATGCCGCGACCGAGTGGCGCGTGCCGCCCGGTCGCGCAGCGTGGGCCTACATCGACCTTGGCCGCGAAGAAGTCTTCAGCCGCATGGTGCTGCGCTGGGGCCAACAGTTCGCGACCGAATACTCGATCTACGTGTGGGACGACATGCTGGGCGCGGAAGGAGATTGGCTGCGCCTGGCCTACCGGCCGGACGGCCGCGGGGCCAACGAATCGCTGGCCATACCGCGCGCGGAGGGTCGCTTCCTCCTGCTGCACCTGGTCAAGCCCGACATGCCGGGCGGCGGCTTCGCGCTGGCCGAGTGGGAGGTCTTCGGCGAAAAAACGCCCAACCTCGCTCTAGGTTGCGTCGCTCGCGCCGTCGGGTCGCAAAAGGGCCGCGAGCCGTGGCGTGCCATCGATGCGGACCCAAGCTCGTCTTGGGCTTCGACCCCCGGGGCGAACAATCCGCATCTGGTCGTGACCTGTGACCAACCCGTACAGCTCAACGAGATCCGGATCCATTGGGACGAGGATCTCTTCGGCAGCCTGTACCGGGTGGCCTTCTACCGCGCCGGCGGCATCCTGCCCCGTGGCTTCGGGATCGAGAACAACGACGGCGGCCGCGACAAGATCTCATGGGTCGATCCCGTGGAGGCCGATGGCGTCGTCATCTACGTCGATGAGATTACGGACGGCTTCGACCATGTCGCCATCTACGAGCTCGAGCTCTTCAGCCTCGGCGCCGGCGACGATGCAGCGCTTGCGGCAAGCGCGGAGCCCATGGTGGACGTGCTGCGGACCAGCTCGTACGGTTCTTCGTCCGATCACGCCGGCGCGCGTCCGCTCGTCTCGGGTGGAACGCTCGATTGGTGGAGCATGGACGGCTACAGCGAGGGCGTAGCGCGCTCTCTCGTGCCCGGCGATCTGCGCATCGGGCCCCTGCCCGGCGAGGCGCAGAGCCGGTAGCACTCGGTCGCATTGAATCATCAGAGTTCGGCGACCGCTGAACCCGCACCCTGCACTCTCTGGCTCGCTCCCGCTCCTACCCCTCAAGCGGCAGCGTGATGCGGAAGAGAGCGCCGCCTCCCACGTGCTGTTCGCAGCGGATCGTGCCGCCGTGCGCTTCGACGATGCCGCGGCACACGGGCAGGCCGAGGCCCGTGCCCGGCGTCGCGTTCTCGCCTTCGCGCAAGCGGACGAAGGGTTCGAAGATGGCCTCCGCCTGGTCCTCCGGAACGCCTGCACCCCGGTCGGCGACCTCGATCGTGAGGGTGGATGCGTCGGCGCGCAGGCGGAGCAACACGGGCTCGCCGCCGTGGCGCACGGCGTTGGCCAGGAGGTTGTGCAGGACCTGGGCAAGGCGGTCCCGGTCTGCGTGCACCGGCGGCAGGTCGGGCGCGATCACGAGATCGATGGCGGGCGATGGTGAGACGGTCGCCCCGATCTCGTCGGCCACCTCGCGGGCGAGCGGACCCAGGTGCAGCGGCGCGCGCTGCAGCGAGAAACCCACGCTGCCAAGACGCGCGAGGTCGGTCACCTCGTCGATCTGACGGGCCATGAGCCGTGCCTTGTCGATGACCTGGGCGGCCCATCGCCCCCGGCGCTCCGCGTCTGCATCCGGCCGATCGGCCAGCAGGCGCGCGAAGCCGAGCACGCTGGTCAGCGGCGTACGCAGCTCGTGGCTCACCAGCTCGATCACCGAGCGCAGGCGATCGCGCGCCTCGACGGCCCGATCGCTCTGTGCGCGCAGCTCGCCTTCGAGGCGGGCGCGTGCGCTCACGTCCTGCAGCACGAGCAGGATGCCGTCGATGCCGCGGCCCGCATCGCCGAGCGGGATCAGCGACACGCCCACGGCCTGCGCGTCACCGCCGCCCGGTCTGGGCGCGAGGCGGATCCGGCCCGCGTGACCGGGCGCACCATGCAATGCCGCTTCGAGTGCATCCCGCGCGCCCGGATGTCCGAGGGCGGGCAGTACGGAAAGCGCCGGCCGTCCGACGATGGCCTCGACGGGCTGGCCGATCATGTGGCAGAAGGTCGGGCTGGCACTGCTCAGCCGTAGTCGGACATCGAGCGTTGCAATGCCGAGGGGCTCGTGGAGCGTGTCGCTCGAGCCGCCGGCCAGGGCGGCGGGCGGAGGCTGGTCGAGCAAGCGCGTGCGCTCGATGAGCAGGGCCGCGGCATCGGCGAGGATCGATGCTCGGCCGCGCTGTTCCGGGTCGAACGCGGCGGCACGGTGGCTCGTGATCTCCAGCGCGCCGAGCACGCTGCCACCGGCGCGTAGCGGAGCGCCGATATAGGCGCGCACGGGCGGGTCGAGCTCCCAATCCGATCGCCGCCGCAGGGAGCGTGGGTCGAGGGCGGCGTCCTGGCTGAGCAGCGAGCGTGCTTCGTCCGCCACCTGGCCGGTCAGGCCTTCGCCCATCGCCAGACGGTGGCCGGTGGCCGATGGCGGAAGGCCGTGCCCTGCGGTGAGCACCAGGTCGCCCTTCGCCGCATCGACGAGATAGATGGCCGCCGCGTCGCCGCCGAGGGCGTCCGCGGCGATGCGCGCGAGGCCGTCGAGGGTAGGCGGCAAAGGCCGATGTGGACGCGAACCCGTGCGGGTGGCCCGTGACTTGCGGGCGGCGACGCTCATGGCCCCAATGGTAGCAGCGGCCAAGGGGTTATAATCGGAGCAGGACCCCTCGGGAGAACCGCTCATGCCCCACACCATTCTCGTCATCGACGACGACCCCGCCATTCGCGAGCTCGTGCGCGAATACCTCGCCGATCCCCTCGAAGAAGGCGGGGAGCCTCCGATCGTCTTCGAGGCGGAAAACAAGGCAAAGGCCCAACGAGCCTTCGAGGAACACTCGCCGGACCTCGTCCTGCTCGACATGCGGCTGCCGGACGGCGACGGGTTGGACGTGCTCGCGGCGATCCGTGGCCACGCCGACGTCCCGGTGATCGTGATCACCGCAGATTCCAGCTCTTCGCGCACGATCCGCGCGATTCAGGGCGGTGCCTACGACTACCTCGTCAAGCCGCTTGAGCCGGAGCCTGTGCTCCACGTCGTGCAGCGCGCCTTGGAGCATCGGCGGCTGTCGGCAGAGGTCAAGAGCCTTCAAGAGGAGATGGCGGGCCGCGATGCGCGCGAGCGCATGGTAGGCAGCAGCGCGGCGATGCTCGAGGTCTACAAGCTCATCGGACGCGTAGCCGGCAGCGACGTGCCGGTCTTCATCACCGGCGAGACAGGCACAGGCAAGGAGTTGGTCGCCGAGTCGATCCACTCCAGCTCGCCGCGGCGCCACGGTCCTTTGATCCGCGTCAACTGCGCCGCCCTTCCGGAGACGTTGTTGGAGAGCGAGCTCTTCGGCCACGAGAAGGGCTCCTTCACCGGCGCGCTCGACCGGCGCAAGGGCCGCTTCGAGTTGGCCGACGGGGGCACGATCTTCTTGGACGAGGTCGGCGAGCTAGAGCCGACGACCCAGAAGAAGCTGCTGCGCGTGCTGCAGTTCGGTCGCTTCGAGCGCGTGGGCGGCTCGGCCACCATCGAGACGGACGCGCGCGTGATCGCGGCGACGAACATCGACCTCGAGCGGGCGGTGGCTGACAATCGCTTCCGCGAAGACCTCTACTACCGTCTCAACGTGGTACGGGTGAGCCTGCCGCCGCTACGCGAGCGCCGCGACGACATACCCGGTCTCGTCGCCCACTTCCTGGAGCGCTATCGCCCGTCGCCGGGCGCGCCGCCGGTCAAGGTGAGCGAGGGTGCCATGACGCGCTTCCTGGAACATGGGTGGCCCGGCAACGTGCGCCAGCTCGAGAACGCGATCCGACGCGCCGTCGTGCTCTCGGCCGACGGCGTCATCGGCGCGGACGAGCTCGACCTGGACGAGGGTTTGGGCCTGGCCGCCGGCGGATCCCTCGGCCACGGGACCGGCCCCGGCGCGACCGGCGCTGCGGTGGGCGCGTCGATCGACGCGGACGGCATGCTCGGCACGGGCGCGCCCCTCGATACGCTGTTGGCCCACGTCGAACGCGATATCGCGCGCGCCGCGCTCAGCGCCGCGAACGGCGATAGGGACGCGGCGGCGTCGCGGCTTGGGATCGACGTCCATCGACTGGATCGCGCGCTGCACGAGGGAACCGAGCGGGACGGAACGCCCGTCAACGCCACGGAGGGGACGGCCTGACATGGGAATGTCCGGGGGCATGGGGATGGGCTTCGGCCAGCAGCAGCGTATGTCGCAACGGCCATCGCCCAGCCTGATCCAGTTCACCGAGATCCTGCAGATGACCGGCCAGGAGCTCGAAACCCTCATCGAGCAAGCGCTCAGCGAGAATCCGGCGCTCGAGGTGCGCGAGGTCGAGCGCTGTCCCGCCTGCGGCGACGTGCTGCTGCGCGACGGCTCATGCTACCGCTGTCGGCGCGGCGACTCGCTGGCCGACGCGGCGGCCAAGCAGGTGCTCGAAGATCCCGACAACGACGACATCCTGGACGTCTGGCGCACCGTCGCCGACCAACAGACGATGCCCGAGCACCTGCTCGTCGAGTTGGGCTCGGTCGTGGCGGACGAGGACATGGCGATCGCTGAATTCCTCGTCGGTGAGCTCGACGATCGCGGCTTCCTGGATATGCCGGTCTCGCGCGTTGCGGCGTCGCTCGACGTCGCGGTGCTGCGCGTCGAGACGGTCCTTCGCGCCTTGCAAGACGTCGGACCGCTCGGTGTCGGCGCACG
The DNA here is from genome assembly GCA_029262755.1 of Anaerolineae bacterium. Classification (GTDB taxonomy): domain Bacteria; phylum Chloroflexota; class Anaerolineae; order Epilineales; family Epilineaceae; genus JAJCYU01. The sequence goes on along the minus strand of JAJCYU010000019.1, from coordinate 5,109 downwards.
CTCCACGCAGGAGTGCCTGCGGCTACAACTCGACCGGTGGGAGGCCATCGGCGAGGGGCATTCGCTGGCGGGGCCCATCATCGAGGGACACCTCGACGCCCTAGGCCGCGGCCAGTATTCCCAGATCGCCCAGGCGCTGGGCGTCGATTACGATGCGATCATCGACGCCCGCGATTTTATCCGCAGCCACCTGCGGCCCTACCCCATCTCGGAACGCGGTGACCATGATCCGTGGGAGCGTGAATCGGGCGCTGCGCTATCGGCTCCGGACGTGATCATCCGCGAAGTCGAGGAAGGCTACCGCATCGAGGTTGTCGGCTCTCGGCGCTACGGCCTTTCGCTCAACCCGGTCTACCGCGACCTCGCCGAAGGCGGCGACGCGGGCCTTGTCACCATCGACGACGACGACGAGGAGGACGAGAACGGCGGCTTTGGTCCCGAGGGCCTCTCCAGCGCGGACGACGACGCCGAGGACGTGGAAGCGGGCCTGCACGGTGCCGAGGACGGCCTACTGCGTGACCTTGGCGTGGGTAGCGACGACGATGATGACGAGGACGAGGGCGACGACGCCGATGATACAGAGGGCGGGGACGACGGAAACGATCGTCGGCGCGAAGAGTCCTCGGTCCGCGGCGATCAGCCGGCGGCGACAAGCGCCCACGCCGCGGTCAGCACGGACGAGCGCGAATACGTACGTGGCCAGGTGGAGCGGGCGCGCCAATTCATGACCCACATCCGCGAGCGTCGGCAGACCATGAACAAGGTCACGGCCTACGTCGTGCGTCGTCAGGTCGAGTTCCTGCGTCGTGGTCCGCGCTACCTGCGGCCGCTGACCCGCGCGGAGGTCGCCGAGGCGCTCGACCTGCACGAGTCCACGATCAGCCGCGCCACCGCGGGCAAGTGGGTCATGCTGCCCAATCGCCAGGTGGTCCCCTACGCCACGTTCTTCACACCGGCCCTGCGGGTGCACGACGTCCTGCGCGAGCTGGTCGACGAAGAGGAAAAGCCGCTGACCGATCAGCAGCTCGTCGCGCTGCTCACGGTCCGCGGCTTTCCCATCGCTCGTCGTACGGTGGCCAAGTACCGCAAGCAGATGGGCATCCTGCCCAGCTCGCTGCGCTAGGAACTGCGCCCGTGCCGGGCGGCGCGCTCGAATACACGACCGCACGGCCGGCCAGGCGATACGTCGTCGCGCGCTAGTGCTCCAGCACCCAGGCGTCGATGGCCCGGTCGTAGTCCAACAGCTCGCCGTCGGCGAACCATAGGCCGAGCTCCTTGGCCGCGTCGTCGGCGTTGGCCGAGGCGTGGATGAGGTTGCGGCCGATCTCCAGCCCGAAGTCGGCGCGGATCGTGCCCGGGGTCGCGTCGATGGGGTGGGTGGCGCCTACGGTGTTGCGCACGAGCTCGATGGCACGGGGACCTTCGACGGCCATCAGCACGACGGGGCCGCTCGTAATGTAGTCCAGTAGCGGCTGGAAGAAGGGCTTGCCTTCGTGCTCGCCGTAATGCCGGCGCGCGAGATCGTCCTCGACGCGCATCAGCTTCATTCCGACCAGCTTCAGGCCGCGGCGTTCAAGGCGGGTCGTGATCTCACCCACCAACGCACGCTGCACGGTGTCGGGCTTGAGGATGATGAGGGTGCGTTCCATGAGGCTCTCCGGGTGGGCGCCAAGCGCCGCTATGTAGGGTTCGTAGAATCGGCCGGCAATTGTGGGTGCGGGCCGCGCGGGGGTCAATCACCGGCGCACGTTTTGCGCCGCGCGGCGCTGCCATCCATGGTTGACGGCCAACTCCGATCTCCGAAACGTGCGTGCCGCCTACATCCACGCCCGCCGGGCGAACGGTCACGCCCATCGGGCGCGCGGTCGTCGCGACCACCCTGGAGCCCGTCATGCACGCTGATCCCATGCTGCTCGTGGCTGTGATCGCGCTCGTCTTCCTCGGCTACGGCTCGTTGTCGCGACGCCTCGAAGCGGGTGTCGTGACGGCACCGATGGTCTTCACGGTCCTCGGTCTTGTGATCGCCGGCACCGCGTTGGCACCCATGCTCGACCATGACGCGCCGATCATCCACCAGTTGGCGGAGATCACGTTGGTCATCGTGCTCTTCTCCGACGCTTCACGCATCGACCTGCGCTTACTGCGGCGCGAGCTCAACCTACCCGTGCGCCTCTTGGCGGTCGGCATGCCGCTCAGCATCGTGTTCGGCACGGTGGTCGGCCTGCTGCTCCTTCCGGAGCTGGACCTGTGGACGGCCGCGTTGCTCGCCACGATGCTGGCGGCCACGGACGCCGCCCTCGGCCAAGCCGTCGTGTCGGATGCGCGCGTACCGGTGCGCGTACGCCAGACCCTCAACGTGGAGAGCGGCCTGAACGACGGGATCGCGCTACCCCTCGTGCTCTTCCTGGCCGCCTGCGCGGCGGCCGCCCATGGCATGGCCGACGCTCCAGCGGATGCCAACGGGTGGCTCGGTTTCGCCGGCGCGCAGCTGCTGCTCGGACCCGTGGTGGGCGCGGTCGTCGGCGTCGGGGGCGGCCGGTTGCACGCGGCGGCGATGAAGGCCGGCTGGGTGTCCGACAGCTACCAGCGCGTCGCCGCGCTGACGCTGGCCGTGCTCGCGTTCTCCGCGGCCGAGGTCGTGGGCGGCAACGGCTTTCTCGCCGCCTTCGTCGCGGGGCTCGCCGTGGGCAGCCTGACCCGAACCACCCTACGCGACCTCCAGCACTTCGCCGAGGCGGAAGCGCAGCTGTTGATCGCCATCACCTTCTTGATCTTCGGGACGGCCCTGCTGCCGGAAGCCCTGCGCGAAGCCGACGCCGCCGCATGGCTCTACGCCATCGCGAGCCTCACCATCGTGCGCGGCGCGTCCGTCTGGCTGGCCATGGCAGGTAGCGGTCTGCGCCCGGTGACGACCGCCTTCCTGGGTCTTCGTCCTGCTTGTACTCGAGAGCGTGGGCGGCGACGCGGTCGACCGGGTGCGCGTCGTGGTCTCGCTCACCGTGGCGCTCAGCGTCGTGGCACACGGCCTGACCGCCACCCCGCTGGCCGCACGCTACGGCCGCGCGATCGCGTCCATGGGCGGCGGGGACGATGGCGGAAGCGATGGCGGTGATGACGATGACGATGGCGTTGGCCGGGTGGAGCGAGAAGGCGAGCGAGAAGACGCAGGCTCGAGCAAGAGCGCCGGCCTGCGCACTGCCGACCAACACGCGATGGTCGAACTCGCTCCGTGCCCGGAGATCCCGACCCGCTACGGGACGGTGGGGACCGGTCGTGACGCGTAGGGCGCCGGCTCCATTGCGCCTCGGTCGACTTTGACACCGGCCCCGATGCCGTCTGCATGCAACCCGCTTTATCGCTAGCCCCCGCGGCCCAACCAAGGCAACAAGACCCTCGCCGCCGGCTCGGCCACCGCGGGCGTGGCGGTAGCCCGTGGCACGTTGCGGGTCGCGGTGGCCGGCGCGGCCGTCGGGCTGGGTCCGGGCGTGATGGTCGGATCGGGTCCGAGCACGCGCAGTCTGGGGCCGCGCCCCAGCGGAAACGGTGCCTCCCCATCGCGCCCTCGGAATAACGCGATTCCATCCCCGCCATCGGACGAGGGCTGGAGGGCGAAGCCGAAGGTGGCGGCGGGTGACTCCAGCCGGCGTCGTACGGTCTCGGTCACATCCAGCGCCAGCCAGCCGCCATCGCGGGAGACCGGACGCTGATCCGTCGGGCCGCCCATGGCCGGTCGCGTGCGCCACGTCGTGGACCCGGAAGCCCAGCGCTCTTCGATAGGGTGAACGGACACCGTCAGCGGCGGCTGCGGCGGATCCAGCGTCTCCACCATGCTGCCCCAGACCAGCAACTCGGCGTAGCTCACCCGCTCCGGTGTCCAGCCGCCGGGGAGGGGCGGGATCGCGATAAGGCCGTAGCCGAGCTCATCTCCGGCACGGCGAACGGTCATCGTGCGCCCTCCGCCCAAGGTACTCGTCGGCAACGCGCTATCGATCGTCACGACATCGACCAAGCCGAGCTCCAACGTCTGGGCTTCGACGCGCGACGGGGCGAGAACTGCTACCCAGAAGCAGAAGGCTAGGGCAATGCCTCCGATTCGCTGACCGATCCTGCGTCTCCTTCGTCGGCAAGCCTCGTTGGTCGTCATGCGTGCAAGGACGCCGGCGGTAGCGTCAAGGGACGTCCGACCCCTCAGCAAGGAACGCTCGTACATAGTCCATGGCTTCGCCCGTGCCGCTAGGCGAGAGTACATCCCCCGCGAGCACATGGCGATCCGGGTCCTCGCCCTCCAGCAGCGGCACGAGCTGCTTGCGCGACGCGCCGATCTCCGGGAAGCGTTCCACGGTGCGGCGCGGGTCGATGATCGTGTCATCGGGTCCGTAGAGTACGAGTGTCGGGGTGCGGATCGCGGACCAATCTTGACGCTCAACGACGTCGAGAAGCGCCTGCAGCTGCACGAGGGCGCGTGATGGGTAGCGCGTCGTCCAATAGCGTTCGTGCTCTTCGTTGTGCGGCTGCCACTCCCGATACTCGCCTTCGACGGCCCGCACGATGAGGTGGCCCCAGGGCCAAAGCATCATTGGGGCCCGCGCGTCGGGCAGGCGGAAGTTGGGCGAGAGTAAGACCAGCAGGTCATCGGCGCCCATGCGCTCCGAAGCTGCCAGCCACGCGCCGAGCGTCCCCCCGGTCGATACGCCGAGCACGAGCACCCGCTCGCCTAGGCGACGCCCAACCAGCACGGCCTCCGCCGCGTCGCGCAGCCAGTCATCGGCCGTCGCGTCACCGAGCGGATCGGCTCCGCGCGCATGGCCCGTGAGCCGCGGTTCGTAGAGGTTGGCGCCGAGTTCGGCCGCGATCTGCGCTCCCAGCGGCTCCGCTTCGCGGCGCGAGCCCGAGAAGCCGTGGAGGTAGACCACACTCCACGGCGTGCGTGCTCGAAGTCCGTCGTCCGCCCACACGATGCGCGCCTCGGTGCCCGGCACGATGTCGTCAAAGCGGGCCTCCCGCGCTGCAAGCCAAGCATCGAGATCCTCGGGCGGCGGCGTGGGGCGCGGATCGCCGTCGACCCGCGGACGGGGGCCGAACAGGATCAGACCGGCGAGCGCGGCGAGC
>JAJCYU010000018.1 GCA_029262755.1 Anaerolineae bacterium | reverse complement strand
CGTCGCCACCCGGCGCCCCTGCATCAATGTCGTCGCCACCCGGCGCCCATGCATCAATGTCGTCGCCACCCGGGGCCCTTGCGTCAATGTCGTCGCCACCCGGGGCCCATGCGTCAATGTCGTCGCCACCCGGCGCCCATGCGTCAATGTCGTCGCCACCCGGGGCCCATGCGTCGAACTTGCGCTGGTTCGTCGCGGTGGAAGTGGTAGCCGTCAAGCTGCCGCCGATGCCGTCGATCTCGTCACCGATCGGCGCCCACGCATCGATCACTATGGAGCAGGCGCTGCAGTTGCCGGGATTCACCTGGAAGGAGTCATTGGCACTTACCGCGACATCATCCACCACGCTATCGCTGTTAGTGCCGTAGGCGCCATCCGCGTTGTCGTCGTTCCAAATCGTCGCGAAACCGGCGTCGATCTCGTCGCCACCCGGCGCCCACGCGTCGACTACTCCGTTGAAGGAGTCGATCTCGTCACCGATCGGCGCCCAGGCATCGATCACGACGCCGCAGACCGTGCAATCACCATTTGCATCCAAAATGTAACTTCCGAACAGGTCCGTCGTCGTGCTGTCTACGAGCGTGTCGCCTGCACCGCCGTAGGCACCATCTCCGTTGGTGTCATCCCACAACTCGACCGAGGCGCCCACGATGGGCGTCGAGGCAAAGGCAGAGACCGTGGTGCTTGCAAACAGCGTGATGAGGACGACGAGGGTGAGAGTGGATGTGACGAACGTGTTTCGGAACATGCGCATGGTATGGCTCCCGTTTCAAATACTCACGATTGTAGGCTGACTGGCGTCTTCGGTGAGGCTTTATGTCAATAGATACCGCATGATACCGCGGATATACCTAGCCTCATGCCGATTGTACACGATTTCCGCTGAGTTTTTGCAGGAAATTTTGGATTCGTGGCGCATACATGGCGCCGGATCCTGAATTGATCTTAGGATTTGTTCTTTATCGCACGTGGTGACGTCGCTCGAATCTAGCGCGCAACTTCCACTCGGGGGAGATAGTTCATCCCCGCGATCGGTCGGGCTCCGAGGCGAGCGCCGGCACTCGTCGCGAGCCACACAGCGCCATCCGATCCGACAGCGACATCACGAATCCGCGCGTCATCCGGAATCCCGAGATCCACAGGTAGCCAGCTTGCAACCCAGTCCGACTCCTCGAAGGACCAGACGCCGAGACCGCCCGTGCTGCCGGCAATCCACAGACGGCCAACCGTGTCGAACGTTGCGGCGGTGACGCGTTCGAACGCGGAATCGCCGTTGAAGAAGGGGGCAGCGCCCAAGACGTCAGCAGCGAGGACGATCGTCCAGGTCGTGCCATCCCACGCCAACGCGGTCAGCTCATGGACCAATGTGGGGCGGTCCCGGCGTTCCGCCCACACAAAGACAAGCACGGAGCCATCGGCCGCACGCAGAGCGGCCGTGGCGTAGCCGGCGTTGGGTGTGCCGCCTGCGCCGACAAGCGGCGGATACTCGATCGGAACGTTTAGATCGTCCAAGCGGAACAACGCCCGGCGTGCCACGATCCATGCCGCACCCTCGGCCGACACCAGATGGCACGCGGGCAGTTCGTCGCGGGCGGCACCAGGCGCCGGATCGAAGCGCAGCCCACCCTCGAGTTCACCGTCGAAGGCGAAACGATCGACGCCGTCCTCCACACAGCCTCCCGGCGTCGGGCAGTCGACAACCGCATGCCACGGAATACCCGCGCGGCCCGCGTCATCCAGCACGACCCGGTCCTCGTGATACGACCCGCCCCCTGCGCCGGGGGACTCAGTCACGACCGACGTCCACGCTCCATCCGCGTAGTACCGGGGCCCTACCCATACACGGCGCGCGTTGATGTCGACCGCGAAGAAATCGCGCAGCGTGTCGGAGCGCAGAAGCTCTTCGTAGCGTGCTTCCACCGCAGCGTGCAGAGTCGGCCAGACCTCAGCCGGCCGACGAGCCGACGCGACGGCTACGGTATCCGGGCCCCCACCAGGATCGGAGATGCGAAGCCAGGCGCGCCCCTGCGGATCGACCTCGACGAAGCGTGCATCTCCGGATACCGCCTCACGCCAGGTGAGTTCAAGCGGTAGTTCGTCTGGCGTCGCGGATGGGCCGGGCGTCGTGGTTGCTTGTTGCGGTGCATCGCCGTCCGTCGCTTCCGGAAGCGCAAGACCGGATCCGAGCTGCCAAGCAAGGAACCCGATGAGGGCCGCCAGTGGAATACCGGCGACCTGCAGGAACCGTAGGGAGCGCTGCGCGGGCATGGCGGCTCCACAATTCGATGGCGGCTGGACGTTCCCCATGGTGGCGAACGCAGGAAAGCAAGGGCGTGGCAGGTCATCCAACGCCAGGACCGAGGCGTCTTCCGAGGATACTCGAAGCCCGGTCTCCGGCGAAGCGAGAGCCGCCAAATCGTCCGCTCTTCGCTTGGCGCGCAGGGCTCCAGTATCCTCCCTCCGCAATGTCGAACCGAGCCTGGCCACCCACGAAGCCCGCTCCAAGACGCGTCATGCTTGCCCTGTTGGCCGGCGCGGCGTTGCTTGTTCTTGCTACAGCGGGTCCGATCGACGGGCCGCACAGTGCGCCGGTGGCACTCGCCCAACCAGACGCGCCAACGTGGCCATCCCCGGCCCTCGTCGATCGCGTGCGCCGGTTGCTGCTCGAGTACTACGGTCAGCGGGCCGACCCGGACAACCGCCGCTATTGGTTCCGTGCGCCCGAGTACGAGGTCGACAAAGAGACCGCGTGGAAAGACCCGGACACACTGTGGGAGCACTACGGGGGGCCGGGCACCCGCTGCCACGCGGCCGCGGACGCGGAGGCGTTCCGCATCTGCGCCGGTCGGCGTCTCGCCGCCTCGACGCGACGCGCATGGGACGGCAATCCGCTCTTCGAAGCGCGGCGCGGCTACCTCGACAACGAGGGCCTGGCGCAGATGGCCGGCTACTTCGCGCTCTACCATGCCTTCGTCCACGACTTCGAGGCGCGTGATGCGCCGCACGAGCCGCGGGCGGGCGATAGTCGTGAACGACGCGGCTACCACCGCTTGATGATCCAGGCCTACGAGGGCCATCAACGCGACACGATCCTACGCATGCTGCGCGATACGCGCGCCGATCCGCGCTTCCAGGCCGACCTGACGCGCTCCGTCGGCGGCCTCGCCGACGGCTACGCGCGCACCGTGGAAGCGATGGAGGAGTTGGAGGCTTGGGCCGCGCCCGAGGACCGAAAGGCAGCGTTGGCGATACTTTCAGGCCTGCTGCAGCGGGCCTGGTGGGAGTGGATGGTGCCCCAGCCGGACGGGCCCCGAACGGCGGGTTTCGCCGACATCGGCAGCGAGGCGAGCTTCCGGACCGCGCTCGCGCTCGACCCGAGCTGGTCGGGCAGCGACCGCTTCCTGATCGACGGCGCTCCCGTGCTCAGCCTCCGCCCCGCCGATCACGATACGCCCGGCGGGCCCCTCGACGGGCTCTGGTTCGACGCCGACTACGCGCTGCCCGGCGAGTGGTGGTGCCGCGATCGCTTCCCCGCCGGATCCGCGGAATCCGAGACCTGCATGGCGCATGCACGCCGGTCGGGGCTTGGCGGCACGAAGTCCCCCTTCGGCCAGTACTGGGGCAAGGTCAACTGCCAGGCGCGCTCGTTCACGCCTAGCGGTGTGGACTGCGGCGTGACAAACCTCGGCTCCATCGCGGAAGAGTGGCTGTGGACCCATGTCGGCGCACGGGCCGCCGCGCACCTGCTCGCATCCCTCGAGGAGGCGGGAGACCCGGATCTCCCGGCCGGCTCGATCGGAGCACGGGTGTTGGACCGCGTCACGGATCGCCTCGGCTACGGGGTGGCGGGGTGGCACGGCGGCGATCCCCAAACCGACGACCTCGAGTGGAAGCTCGATCCCGAGCGGCCGGAGCAGGCGATCCGCACCCTTTCAGCCGGCCGTCACGACGACAGCCCGCAGGGTGGTCGTTTCTCGCTCGGCGAGCGTGACGATCTGCCTGGAATCTCCAACCAGCGCAACGGCGACACCTGGGACGATGATCGCCAGGAATATGCCGGGGGAATGGAAAACCATCTGCCCGGCCCGAGCTCGCTGTACGGCACCCTCCTGTTCTCGTATGTCCTGTCCGATCAGACCTCGGACGGCCCAAGCCCCTCCCTGTACGACGCGTGGCACCGCAACAGCCCCGACGAGTTCAACAGCTGGTTGTGGCTGATGATGGCCTCCTACCACCGCTGCCCGGATCCGCCCGGCGACGATCCCTCCAACGGCGCTTGCTTCGCGGCCGCGACCGACCTGTGGCCGCAACCGGCCCGCATCGCGCGCATCCCGCTCTACGCCACGCCCGACACCAACGCCGTATCGGTCGATTTCCAGTACCTGTGGCGCAACCCGGACACGCCGGTCGGCCCCGCGCTGCCGCCCTCCTCCGTGGCAGCGGGCAACCGCCGATGCCGCGGCGAGCCGGGTTTGCCGTGGCGCCGCCTGCACGATCTCTCTACGGGCGAGGACAGCGAGTACCTCACCGACGAAGGTGGCTTCGGAGCCTGGAACGAGTTGATCCAAGGCTACGGCGGGATGATGCGCTTGCTCGCGGCGCGCTACGACGAGTCCCCTGTACGCCCGGAGGATGAGGCGACGTATGCCGTGATGCGCGAGCAGGTGATCGCACCGTGGTATGCGTCCATGCACGATCAGGTGGCCGGCATCCTGGACGTGTACGGCGCGGACTTCGGCTACGTGCCGGACATCGAGAACGCCACGTGCGTCGGCGTCGATCCTGATCCGGACTCCGGCGGCGTCAAGATCGTCCTCCCCTGGCAGGTAGGCACGGCCGACAGCGTGTACGACGTGACGGTCCGCCGCGCGACGTGGTACAGCATCGCGGCGCTCTGGTATTACTGGTACGACAGCGACTGGCTCGACATCGACGCGGATGTCTGGGCGCCGCCGCCCACGCCGACACCCACCGCCACCGCGACCGCAACGCCGGATCCGCGCGTGGCGGCCGCCGCGGCCGCGCTGCCCTACGCGGCCGGCTTCCCGCCCGGCGGTGATCCGCCCCGCGATCCCAAGACCGGCATCCAGGTGCAAAACCTGGACGCCGCCCGTCCGGTATCGCTCACGCTGCGCTTCATCGCCCGCGACGACCCTGCCTTGCCCCCCGTTCTGGTCGACAGCAGCGCGCCGCCCGCCGGCGCCGCGAACCTCTACGTTCCGGCGCTCGCCGCGCCGCCGATCGACCTGCCCTTCGGCGTGTACGCGGCGTTGATCGACGTATTTCCGCCGGACGCACCGATCGGCGCGCTCGTGCGCAGCGACTGGGAGGCTACGCGCGGGGCCGCGATCTATACGGCGGCCGATGCGTCGCCGGACGTGCTCATCCCCTTGGCCGAGCGCGTGGTTCGCCGCCCGCCGGCGCTCGACGATGCCGTCACGACGCGAATCACGGTGCAGAACGCGGGAAGGGTCGCGACGACGGTCGATGTGGTGTTGACCACGACCACGGGCGTGGCCGCGCCGCCGACGTTCTCCACATCGCGCCCGATCCGCCCGGGCGCATCCGTGACGCTATCGCTCGCCGACCCGTCCTTCGACGCGCTCGGCGACGGCTGGCGCGGGTGGCTGCGCCTGCGCTCCCGCAACGGCGCGCCGCTCGTCGCGCAGGCCTACACGGCGGTGCAACCCGCCACTCGCACCTTGCACGCCGTCCACGGCTTCGAGGGCGTGCCCGCCTCCCAGGCCGACACGACCCTCTTCGTCCCGTTGTTCCGCGCCGCCCAACGCGGCGCGAGCCCGGCGGACCGCCTCGACACGGAGATCGCGGTGGTCAACGCCGGCAACGCGGATGCGCTCGTACGCATCGACTACCGGGGCGGCAATCCCGCCAACCCCGCCTGCGACGGGCAGATCTTCGCCGGCATCCCCGTCACGATCGCCGTCGGGGCGGCCCACGTATTCGACCAGGCGCCCGAGGTGGGCGTCTCGACGGGCGAGCACGGCCTACCGGCCCGCTGCTTCGGCTCCGCGGTGCTGCGCAGCACGGACGCGCCGATCGCGGCGACCATCGTCGACCGCACGAACGGGCGGCGCCTGCTGGCCAGCTACAACGCCGTGCCCGCCGCGTCCGCGGCCACCCGCGTGGCGCTCCCCCTCTTCCGCCGGGCGCATGTCGACCTCACCACGGGCATCCAGGTCATGAACGTCGGCGCGGTCACGGTGACCGCGCGCGTCGCGTTCACGCCCGCGGGCGGTGCGGTGCGCGAGCCCTGCCGCACGGGCTGCGTAGCGAAGCCCATCCCGCCCGGCGGCTCCGCGACCTGGTGGCCCGGCGTGATCGACGCGATCGAGGACGGCACCTACGGCTCCGCGGTCGTGACGGCCGATGGTCCGGTCGTCGTGCTCGTCAACGACTACCCGCTGCTGGGGCAGGTCGATCCGGCGACGTATATTGGGCTTGGGTTGCGCTGAGGGCACGTCAGGCATGCGCTACCCGCGATCGACGAACAGGGCGTCGACCACCTCGCCGCTCAACCCCTCCGCTGAGCCGTCGAAGAACAACGTCGAGTCGTAGGTGCAGCTCGTGGTCGATCCCAGGCTTCCTGGCGTGCATACGAACACGTCCGCCCCGGTCCCACTCACGCCGGTCACGCTGAAATCGCCCTTCGTCGTCAGATAGAAGTCTTCGTCGACGGCGTCGAACCAGACCCCGTTGACGTCCTCATCGTTCGTGTCGGCCAGATCGACGTCGGATCCGTCGAAGTGGAACGACCACGTTCCGCTCGTGGTGGCGCCGAACTGCGAGCCGTCGAAGCGGAGCATGTCCTCGTCCTTGCCGGAAGCACCGGAGACCGAGACGTTGCCGGTCGTGCTGATGAGCAGATCGTCGTTCTCGTCGAAGGCGATGGCGTCGATGTCCTCGCTGCCCTTGCTGAGGCCAACGTCCGAGCCATCGAAAAACCAGCTGAACGTGCCCGCCGTCGAAGGCCCGGTCGACGAGGGCGTGAAGCGCACGATGTCCGAGTCGTCGACGCTTCCGAGGCCGGGAACCGTGAGCCCACGGTCGAAGCTGAGCAGCAAGGTGCCGTCCGATTGCAGGTCGAAGGCGTTGACGTCCGTCGTCACGCCGACATCCGAGCCGTCGAAGTACATGGCCCACGTCCCGCTGTCCACCTCAAAGGTGATGATGTCTTCGTCGTTGAAGCTCACACCGCCGACGGATCCACCGTTCGTAGAGCTGAGGTAGATCACGTCGGACGCCATCGGCGTCGCGGTCGGGAGCGGGGTGTTTGTCGGCAGTGGCGTGTTCGTCGACGTCGCGGTCGGTAGCGGCGTTTCCGTCGCCGTCGGAAGCGGCGTCTCGGTCGGCGTGGCCGTCGGTAGCGGCGTGTTCGTCGGCGTCGCGGTCGGCAGCGGCGTTTCCGTCGCGGTCGGCAACGGCGTCTCGGTCGGTAGCGGCGTCGCCGTCGGTGGGCCGCCGGCCGTGTAGTCGATCGCGAGCTTCGGGCGGTCGGCCGCGGTGGCCGCCTCGCTCGACGAGAAGTCGAGACCGTCGGTGTTGCTACTGCTGGCGATGATCAGCCCGTAATTGTCGTTCGGGTCGTCGATCCACGATTGGACGAGGGCTTCGCCGTCGGAGTTCAGCACGATCTCGTAGCTACCCGCCGATCCGGCCGTTACCGTGCCGATCACGGATGCCGCGCGATCGAGCGCGCCCTGGGCTCCCGCCGTTTGCCAAGCGGAGCCGCTCGCGAAGTCGTCCCACGTCACGTCCGCCTCGACCCAGTCGCGCAGCAGGCCGTAGAGTTGGTAGGTATTCGGGGATATGTTCGTCACTTCGATCGTGATCGATGCGCCGTCCACCGTACTGCCTGCGGGCACGTCGGTGACGTCCCAACGCAGCATGCACGATACGTCGTTGCCCGAGCCGCTCGGATCGTCGCCATCCACGCGGCAGTCGGTTGCGGAGCCGAAGTTCGCACCCGGCGCTGCCTCTTCGATGGTCGAGTCCTCGTTGCCGGCGTAGCCGATCGTGGGCGAGACCCCGTTTTGAAAGTCGAGGATCGAGGGCGCCGGTGTGGCGGTCGGGGTGTTGGAGGGAATCGGCGTCGGGCCGGTCGCCGTCGGCGTCGCGGTCGACGGCGGGCCGGTGTCGTAGGACACCGACAGCAGCGGCGCATCGCCCGGCGAGCCGTTGTACGACTCCGCCGTACGCTCGCCGACACCCTCGACGATGAAGGCCATGTTGTTGCCATTGGACCAACCGGGCCGATCGACGATCTCCTGCACGATGGCCGCGAGATCCGGCGTCGTGTGCGTCTCCCCGACCGTGCTCCACGAAGGCACGTTCTTCCAGTCGACGGAGGCCGCGGTCTTGGAGCGCGCGGAGATATCGCCGTTCGACGACGTGAACGCGGAGGGACTGTCGTGATCCTGTCCGTAGAACTGCAGATCGGTCTGGCCGCTGTCCACCTCGTCGGTCGTGAACTCGATCGTCGCGCTCGTGATTGTGGCGCCCGGCGGAATCGTCACGTTGCGGAAGCGCATGCCGACGATCTGATCGCCGTTGAACGAGGGATCGTCCGTCAACTCCAGATCGCTGCTCGTGAGATCGATCGCACCGCTGGACTCGTTCTCCTCGGCGTCGTCATTGCCGTCCGCCACCCGCACCTCGACGTCGGAAATCTCGTCGTCGAGGATCAGCACCTCGGCGCTGAAGGGCGCGGCCGACGTGTAGTCCGCGTGCGGCTCGATTGTGAGCCGCACCGTCTCGGCGCCCTCGATCTCCGCGTCGTCGATCGTCGTGA
>JAJCYU010000017.1 GCA_029262755.1 Anaerolineae bacterium | reverse complement strand
GATCGCGGCGCCCTCGTAGATCATTCAAACAAGCTCGATTCCATGTGCGCGAAAGCGTCTCAATGCGCGCCAAAGCGTCCAAGCACGATATCAATGAGCGGTCACCGCGCTTGCCCTCGTGCTGTCTGCGAGCGTCAGCGCGCGGCGCGCTGTGCGGCGATCTCGACGAGGCGGCGTCCGCCGGCGTTCCACCACGCGCTGTAGGTCGCGCTCGAGCCGACGGCCCGCTCGGACCACATGCCGCCGACCCAGCGCTGGTAGCGGGTCGTCTCCGCGAAGAGGGGCTGGCCGGTGGTGAGATGCTGACCGACGTGCGCCGGACCGCCGTTGTAGGCCGAGGCCGCCAGCTCGACGCCGCGCTGCCAATCGACGTCCTGGGCGGGACCGAACGCGCGCAGCTGCTCGGCGATGTACCAGGCGCCGAAGTCGATGTTGAGCTCAGGGTCGTTCAGATCGTCCGTCGTGAATCCACGTACGCCGCGGCGGGTCGCGATGTCGCGGCCCGTGCCGGGCATGACCTGCATGAGGCCGCGTGCCCCGCTCGGGCTGAGCGCGTCCGGGTTGCCGCCGGATTCCACGAGGATGAGGATGGCGATCAGGTCACCGTCGACACCGTGCCGCGCGGCGGCGGCTTCGATGGTGGCGCGCCACGCCACCACCGTGTCGGGCAGCCAGGAGATGGTGACGAGCGGGCCCGTGCCCGGCATGGCGGCGCGAGCCACGGATCCGGCGGCGGCGCGCGCGGCGGGGGAGTTATCCGCGAAGGCCACGGTCAGCGGGTCGGCCGATGCTACGACGGCTGCGGGTGCCGATGCTACGGCCGCGGCTGTGCCGGATACGGACGCACCGGAATCTGCGCCGTCGGAAGCCGCTGCCGGGTGGGTCCAGGCATCGGCGGTGACGCCCTTCCAATCCAGGGGAGAGACGGTGCCGGCCGTCACGACAACGGTGCCGGCCTCGACGAATCCGTGCTTTACTCCGGTCGGCCCTTCGGCCCGGACCCAGTAGGCGCGTCGGCCGAAAAACAGACCCCCAGTGCGCGCTTCTCCACCGATGGATACGCGGGTTGCGGCCGATAGCATCTCGACCGCGTGCCCTTGGGTCGGGGCGTCCCACAGAACGGCCGCGTCCGAGAGCATGCCGAGCGCGCCGGGAACGAACACCACGCTGCTCGCGGGTCGGAGCAGCGTGTCGGCGTAGGCTCGGTGGGGCTCGGAGCCCGCGGGCAATGCGAGGCTCATCGCGAGGGCCATGGCGGCGACGTGGAGAGGCCAGCGTCCGGGCTTCCACGCCGGCAGCGCGAATCGCTGCGTGCGGTTGGGGGAAGCAGAAGCCGGACGAGGCGAGATGGGGTTGGGGTTCCGGGGATTCATGGCCAGCTCCTGCGGCGAATTGCGGATTAGAACGCGTGTTCTGATAGAAGATAACAGAACGCTTGTTCGATGTCAACACCTTGGCGCGCTCAAGGGCGCGGCGCGGCGGAGGGCATTGACGGCGCGCCGAATCGGCCGATATACTCGCCGTCCCTGCAATGGGCCGCCCCGGCGGCCCCTCGTCCCCGAGGAGGGATTTGCCATGCACCTGACCCTGCCCCGATGGAGCGCCGCTCTTATGGCGGCCTTCTTAGTCTTCTCGTCGGCCGCTTGTGGCTCCGATACCGACTCCGTGGCCGATGACGCCGCCAATGTCGCCGATGACGCCGGCGCCGTGGATGACACCGATGGTGCCGACGCCGGTGCCGAGGAAGTTGCCGCCGAACCGGAAACCGCAACCGAGAGCGAGGCTCCGGCCGCTGCGGACACGGGTGTCGGCAAGCTCGACACCGTGTTGGCACGCGGCGACCTTTCCTGCGGTGTGAACGACCAGCTTCCAGGCTTCGGCTCGGTCGACAGTGACGGCGAGTTCGCTGGATTCGACGTCGATTTCTGCCGCGCGATTGCGGCGGCCGTACTCGGTGACGCCGAAGCGGTGACCTTCCGGCCCTTGTCGTCGCAGCAACGCTTCACGGCGTTGCAGACGGGCGAGGTCGATGTTCTCGTCCGCAACACGACCTGGACGCTGTCTCGCGATACGCAGAACGGGCTCGACTTCGGGCCGACGACCTTCTATGACGGCCAGGGCCTCATGGCCCGCACGGCGTTGGGCATCGAGGAGCTGGCGGACCTGGACGGCGCGAGCATCTGCGTCGGTTCCGGCACCACGACCGAGCGCAACCTGGGCGACGTCATGCGCGAAGCGGGCGTGGAGTACACCTCCGTGACCTTCGAAGGTGCGGACCAGGTCATGGGCTCCTACGACAGCGGGCGCTGCGACGCCGTCACGGCGGATCTCTCCGCATTGGTGACCCGCAAGCCGACGATGGCCAACCCGGACGAACACGAAATCCTAGACATGGTGCTCTCCAAAGAGCCCCTCGGTCCGGCCGTGCTCCAGGGCGACGCCGAATGGGCCGACGTGGTCAACTGGGTCTCGTTCGGTGTGATGCAGGCCGAAGAGTTCGGGATCGACTCGGGCAACATCGGCAACTTCATGGATAGCGACAATCCGGAGATTCGCCGCTTCCTTGGTTTGGAAGACGGGTTGGGTGAAGGCCTTGGAATCGGCAACGGCTTCATGGTCGACGTGATCGAACAGGTCGGCAACTACAGCGAGATCTACGAGCGCAACCTGGGTGCCGACACGCCGTTCGATCTGCCGCGTGGCGTAAACCAGCTCTGGTCGGACGGCGGGTTGCTCTACGCGCCGCCGTTCCGCTAGATCGACGAACGTGATTCCGTGCGAGGGCGGCGGCGTGTTGTGCGCTGCCGTCCTCGCCGTGGGTTCCCTACTCGTGAGCGCGGCGCGATCGTGAAACACGCGACCGGTCGTCGTGCTGCGCGCATGCGCCCGTGATCCGCCGCCCGGCGCTGCTGCGCGACGAGCGGGTCCTGGCCGTCCTGATCCAGGTCCTCGTTGCCGCGGTCGCAATCACGGCGGTCGCCGTCGGCGCACGCAATGTGTTGAGCGATCTGGCCGCGAACAACCTTGCGCCGGACCTCGACTTTCTGGGCAACACTGCGGGTTTCGGCATTTCAGAGGGCATCCGCTACGCGGAGGGCTCCGACACTTACGGCCGCGCGTTGCAGGTCGGGCTGGTCAACACGCTCCGCATCGCGATCGCGGGCATCGTCCTCGCGACCCCGATCGGTGTCGGTGTTGCGCTGGCCCGCCTGTCCGGCAATCCGCTGCTCGTACGCTTGGCCGGCGGCTATATCGAGCTCATGCGCAACACGCCGCTCCTCGTGCAGCTGATCTTCTGGTACCAGGGCGTGTTCTTGGGGCTGCCGGCGCTCAAGGACGCCATCACGGTCGGTGGGGGTGCGCTCAGCGTTGCGGCCGACGCGGCCACCGTGACGCCGCCGATCCTGGCGTTGAGCCAGCGCGGGGCGGCCGTCCCGCGCCTCTTGCCCACGGGGGGCGCCGGCGTTTGGCTGCTCGCGGTCGCCGCCGGCGCCGTGGCCGCATGGGTCCTGTACCGATGGCGCGAGGCCGTCCAACGCCGGACCGGGCAACCCGCGCGGGGCATCATCTTCGGGCTCGCGTTGTGGGCCGGCGTGGCGCTCGTCGCGTGGTTCGTCGTGGGCGGCGCCTACACGGTCGCCCTGCCCGCGATCGGCCGCTTCGGCTACGAGGCCGGGCTTGTGCTCTCCCCGGAATTCAGCGCGTTGCTCGTCGGCCTCGTCGTATACTCCGCCGCGTTTATCGCCGAGGTCGTACGCGGCGGCATCCAGGCGGTCTCACTCGGTCAGCGCGAAGCGGCCCGCGCGGTCGGCCTGCGCCAGTCCCAAGTGATGCGGCTGGTGATCTTGCCGCAAGCGTTGCGGGTCATCGTGCCACCGCTCACCAACCAATACCTCAACCTGGCCAAGAACTCTTCGCTGGCCATCTTCATCGGCTTCCCCGACCTGTTCCAGGTGGGCCTGACCATCGGCAACAACACGGGCCAGTTCGTGATCATCACCGCGATGATGATGTCGGTGTATCTGGCCATCTCGCTGGCCACCTCGCTCCTGATGAACCTCTACAACCGCAAGATCCGGCTGGTGGAACGATGAGCGGCCTCACGCGAGCCGTCGAAGGCTGGCGCGAAGAGTGGGCCACCATGCGCCACCAGGCGCGACTGCGCGGACCCGTTTGGATTGCTTGGCAGGTGGCGCTCAGCGTCGCCGCGCTGGGGCTGATCGGGCTCGTGGTCTACGGGCTCGGAGCGTGGGCCTTCGGGGCCGCGGACTGGACGGTTGTCGCAGCCAATTTGCGCTTGTTCTCGGTCGGGCGCTATCCCGCCGACGAGATCTGGCGTCCGGCAACCGTGCTTGCGCTCGTCACGGCGATGTCGGGCTGGGAGGCCGGCCGTACCGGTCGCGCCGCGCTCGCGCGCTTCTTCGGCGGCGGGCTTGCGGTGCTGCTCGCGTTGCCGTTCCTTGCACCCTTGGTGTCCGGCGCATCGCCGTCCATGGCGGCCGCGTTCGCCGCATTCGCCGGCGGTCACATCGCGCAACTCGCGGCCCTTGGCGCGTTGGCAGCCGCATGGTGGATCGGTGCGCGCGCCTCCGCCTGGGCGTCGACGAATCGCCCCCGTGCTCGCCGGCTGGAGCGGGCAAGCCTAGTCGGCTACGGGCTGGTCGTGCTCGCGATCCTCATCCTTCTGCGCGGCGGCGGCGGCCTGGAACGCGTCTCGCCGAGCGATTGGGGCGGCCTGCTCTTGACCTTGCTGCTCGCGGCATTCGCCATCGTGCTCAGCTTTCCGATCGGCGTATTGCTCGCGCTCGGGCGCCGCAGCAGCTTGCCGCTCGTACGCTGGGTGAGCGTGGCGTGGATCGAGGTCATCCGCGGCGTGCCGCTGGTCACCGTGCTCTACATGGCCTCGTTGCTCCTGCCGCTTGTGCTGCCCGAGGGATGGAATCCAGAGAACGTGGCCAAGGCCGTGGCCGGACTCACCGCCTTCGCAAGCGCGTACGTCGCCGAGGATGTTCGAGGCGGCCTGGCTGCCGTGGCCAACGGGCAATATGACGCCGCCAAAGCCGTTGGGCTTGGCACCGTCGGCATGTACCGGCTCGTGGTCTTGCCTCAGGCGATCCGCGCCGCCGTGCCCGCCATCGCCGGACAGTTCATCTCGCTCTTCAAGGACACGGCGCTCGTGCTGATCATCTCCCTGCGCGAGCTGCTCGGCATCGCGATCGTCGCGGCCAACCAGCCCGCGCACATCGGGCGATTCCGCGAGACTCTGGCCTTCATCGCCATCATCTACTTCGCCTTCACCGCCGTGCTCTCCAGCGCCAGCCGGCGCCTCGAAGCGCCGGCCCATGAGCGCGAGCGCGACGACGCGCCGGCGCCAAGCCCCAAGGGTTGACCCATGGACGAACTAGCTGCCGTGCCCGTCTCGCAAGCCCCGACGCAGTCGCGAACGAGCGACGTGATCATCGAAGCCACGGGCGTCACGAAGTCCTTCGGCGACTTCCAGGCACTAAGCGGCGTCACGATGTCCGTCCGTCAGGGCGAGGTCGTGGTGATCCTAGGACCCTCGGGTTCCGGCAAGAGCACCTTCGTGCGCACGCTGAACCGCCTCGAGCCACACGATGGCGGCCGCATTGTGATCGACGGCATCGCGCTCACGCACGATGTGAAGGACATTGAGGCCGTTCGCCGCGAGGTAGGCATGGTCTTCCAGCAGTTCAACCTCTTCCCTCACCTGACCGTGCTCGAGAACATCACGCTCGCGCCGATCCACGTCCGCCGCTGGCCGCGCGACAAGGCCGAGCAAGTGGCGCGCGACCTGCTCGACCAAGTCCACATCCCTGAGCAGGCCGACAAGTACCCCGGGCAGCTCTCGGGCGGCCAGCAGCAACGCGTCGCCATCGCGCGCGCCTTGGCCATGCAGCCCAAGATCATGCTCTTCGACGAGCCCACCTCGGCCCTGGACCCCGAGATGATCAAGGAGGTCCTTGAGGTGATGCAGGACCTGGCGCAGACCGGCATGACGATGATCGTCGTCACGCACGAGGTCGGCTTCGCCCGCGCCGTAGCCGACCGCGTCGTCCTCTTCGACGAGGGCACCATCGTGGAGGAGGCCCCGCCGGAGATCTTCTTCACGGCGCCGAAACACGAGCGCACGAAACGGTTCTTGGCGCAGATTCTGTAGGGGGCCTGGGCGCTACATCACTATGTTCTACGGTCGGCCATCGGTTCTTGATCGTCAGGAGTTCCTTCAATGACGCTTCCGGGCACCCCACGGACTTCTCGGTTGACGAGTACCTGATGCTGGAGCGTGCTTCGCGCGAGAAGAGCGAGTATCTCGATGGCGCCATGTATGCGATGACAGGCGCGTCGCGGGCGCATAGCCTCATCGTCGGCAACGTGTTTGTCCTGCTCCGGACAAAGCTCGCCGGCAGTGGGTGCGAAACGCATGCGAGCGAGATACGTGTCAGGGTCGCGGAGTCCGGCCTGTACGCCTACCCGGATGTCCTCGTCGCGTGCTCTCCCTTGGATTGGGATCGCGAGCACATGGACATGCTCGAGAATCCGGTCGTCATCGTCGAGGTCCTCTCTCCGACGACCGAGCTCTACGATCGCAACGAAAGGTGGGCGCGCTACCAGCAGCTTACTTCGCTGCAGCACTACCTGCTCGTCGCCCAGAACCGATGCCAGGTCGATCACTTCCACCGTGACGCTGCGGGATGGCGCTTCGAATCGGTGGCGGATCTGAACGGGCACATCGGCCTGGACGGGATCGAGGTGTCTCTGAGCATGGCGGACGTGTACGAACGCGTGATCGACGGGCGAGACGTGGGCTAACCCGTAGGGCAATCGCATTCTGCGGGCACATCGGCCGCATTCGCAGCGTCAGTTGCCGTGCAACGGATTCGAGTCGGTGGAGCGGCGGGGATTCGACGGGCAACAGACCGGCGCCCCGTATTGGGAACCCCGAGAATGTGAACGCACCAGATTCCATGGGTTCTGCAGCCAAACCGATCGATGTGACCTCGCTTGTCGACAGTGAAATCCCTGCGCGGGTGCTCGGGCTATCGATCTCTCGAAACTGGAGTTGCACTGTTGCCGCGACCCTCGTCGCGCTCGGAGGCTTGCCCCGTGTACGAGACTCAGCAGATCCGCGACGTAGCGTCTTATGTCTAGCTCGAAGACGGTTCGGGCCGCCATGGGCGGTAGCAACCGATGGTGGCGCTTGTGGCGGGTCCGTGTGCTAGGCGCCCTCGTGCTCGGCTTCGCTGCCTTCAACCTCCTTGCTTACAACCATGCGCGAGCGATGCTCTTCTTCGCAGAGCACGGTGAACGAACGGCGCCGCCGGAGGCACTCTCGGCTCCGCGGCGCGCGTGGACCTTGCTCGCCGGCGTGCGCATTCCACGGCCGGAGACGGCGCGATCGCCGGAGCACGTCGATCTACAGTGCGAAGAGTTCTCGATCCCTGTAGCAGGCGAGGACGTGACGCTCGGCGCCTGGTACTGCGGCCGCGACGATGCGCCGCTCGTGGTGCTCTTCCATGGTTACGCCGACGAGAAATCGAGCTTGCTTGAAGAAGCAGTTGGATTCCGTTTCAGCCACCGTGCCTCGGTGCTGCTGGTCGACTTTCGCGGCAGCGGCGCTTCGTCGGCGGCCTACACGACCGTTGGCGTCGACGAGGCGCGCGATGTGGCGGCGGCCGTGGGCTACGCGCGGGAACATCTGGTGGACGACGACAGCGTGCTCGTGCTCTTTGGCCGCTCGATGGGTGCCTCGGCGATCCTGCGCGCGGTCTCCGAATACGGCGTGCGCGCCGATGGTTTCGTCCTA
>JAJCYU010000016.1 GCA_029262755.1 Anaerolineae bacterium | reverse complement strand
CGAGGATGCGGCCATCTTGTTGACCTCGATCGCCGACCCCGAAGGCGGCGAGACGTTGCGCAACGCCGGCGAGCCGCGGCCGGGCGATTGGCCGGGACTCGATTTCGGGTTGCCCGGCGTCGACCAACGAACCGTGCGCCTCGAATACGTGAACCTTCGCTACGCCGGCGCTGCGAGCGCGGCCGCGATTCGCGTCGCCCAGGACGATGTGGTCATCGCGAATTGTGAGATCACGGACGCCGCGGCCACGGGTATCCACATCGATGACGCCGAGGGCGTACAGATTACGGACAACGTGCTGCGCGATATCCGCGAGGACGCGATTCGGGTCGAGACCGAGCAGGGTCTCACGATCGACGTACGCAACAACACGATCGAGAACAGCAAGGCCGCCGTTCACATCGACGCCAACGTCGAGTTAGTCTCGGAAGGCAATACTGTAACCGACAACGACATCAACGGCGTGCTCGTCTCGGATGACGTCACAAAGATCCGAACGTGGGGCGCGGGCGACTTGATCTACGTGCTCAACGGCAAGGTGGGCGTCAATCGCGGTACCTTGAAGATCCTGCCTGGTGTGGTGATCAAGGGCAGCCTCGACTCCGTGCTCACGCTGCAGGACGGCAACCTCGATCTGACCGCCGCTGCCGACGGCCCCGGCATCGTGCTGACTTCGTTGGCCGATGACACGTGTGGCGGCATGGCGGCAGAGGATGCGGTGTGCGATACGGATGGGTTGGATATCGAGCCCCTTCCCGGTGACTGGGGCGGCATTCGACTCGAGGTCGGTGGCGATTCGGTCCGCATTCAGAACATCAAGGTGCTCTTCGCCGGTGGGCGCGGCGCCGATGCGGCCATCGACGTCGGCCTACCGAACGGCGTTCAGATTCTCGACTCGGAGATCGCGCGCTCAGCGCAGGACGGCATCCTGTTGCGCCGCGCGAAGGACGTGATCATTCGCGGCAACCTGATCCGTGACAATCTGGAGGCGGGCATCAAGGTCGAGCGCGATTCAAGCGCGGTCGTGGAAGCCAACATCTTCACCGGAAACGTCCGACCGGCCGAGATCGGCTCCTCGCTCGACATCGAGACCTCGGACAACGTGTCGGTCGGCAACGACAACGACGCGTTGCTGTTCTCGGCCGACATCAGCACCTCGCAGACCTGGCGCAATGACTTTGTGCGTGAGGTCGACCGTAGCGTAAACGTCCTGCGCGGCGCCGCGCTCGTCATCGAGCCGGGCAATCTGGTTCGATTCGGCCAAAGCGCAGGACTCGATGTCGAGAGCAGCCTCCGGGCGCGTGGTGCCGTGTTTAGCGCGGACCAGGTGAACCCGGAGCACGGCTATTGGGACGGCATCTCCTACGACAAGAATGCACTCGGCGCCATCAAGCACAGCGTGTTCGCCTTTGGTGGCTCCGGCTCCAAGGGCGCCGTGCACGTCACGGCCGACGAGGCCATCGAGATCAACTACAACACCTTCCTGCGCTCGGATGGCAGCGCGATCAGCGCGACAGGCAACGACGTCGACCCGATCATCGAAGGCAACCTGATCCGGGACGTCGCCGGACGCAACTCATCGGGCATCAACCTGGCGGGTAGTGGTTCGCGAAGCATCGTGTCCGGTAACTTTATCGCCGAGGTGGACAACGGTATTACGCTGCGCGAGAAGCGGGCCGGTATCAGCTTCAACAACCTGGCCAACGTATTCAAGCTCGGCATCAGCAACACTGCACGCGACATCTGTGTGAAGGCCGAGTACAACTGGTGGGGCGACAGTCGCGGTCCGCTGGACACGCACGACCCGAGCGATGATCGCCAGGAAGCCTGCAAACTTCCCCAGACGCAGTCGGATGGCGTCGAGGTCACCACGAACGTCGATTACATGCCGTGGCTCGACATGAGCCCGCCGCCGGTTCCTGTCCTGGACTTGCCGCGCAGCGGGTACACCAATCAACGGGCGGTACGCGTAGCCGGTCGCGCGGGCCCCAACGAGACCGTATACATCTTCGACGCGGATGCCACGCAGCCGATTGGCCAGGTCATCGCCGGCAGCGCAGGTGGCTTTGACACCGAGATCGATCTATCGCCGGGCGTGCATGAGCTGAGCGTCGAGAGCCGCAAAGACGGCAGCGCGGGGACTCCCGAGCAACTGCGCAGCGCACGCACGGGCTTCCGTCTCATCGTGGTCAATCCGGACACGGTCATCGATCCCTCCAGCGTTGCGTTCGTGTACGGTCCGCGTTCCGGCCCGCAAGTGCAGCCGCTGCGCGACGCCGGTGGCGCCGCGCCGCGCTGCGGTGGTCCCGGTTCCGGCCGCGTCGTCCTCCCGGAGGACGGCGAGGTGCGAATTCGCTTGCGAACGCAGGGCACGCCGACCAAGGTCGAGTTCCTGCAGGACGGCACCACGCGCGACCTGACCTTCACCGGTACCGAATGGGAAAGCGCTCCCTTCGCACCGACCCAGGGCGCGTTCTCACTCCGCGCGGTCGGCGACGAGGCCGGAGCGTGCGAGGGCTTCATCTACTTGGGCGGCGCAGGGCGTGTCTTCTCGGACGAAGGTGTGTCCGGTGATCCGCTGATCTTCTCCGAATTCGAAGGCCCGCAGGGCAGCAATGACGGCTGGGTGCGCGAGAACCCGTGGTCGCTGGACAACACGACCGCGGCGAACGGCAGCTGGAGCGTCCATGCCGCCTACCAGGCCAGCCAGGACAGTTCGTTGGTCTTGGCCGAAGACGTCAACCTGGGCGCGCTCGTCGCGCCGGAACTGCACTTCTTCCAGAAGTTCGACTTGGGCCGCGGCGATCGCGGTTACATCGAGATTCAAACCGAGCCCAACGGCCGCTGGATTCAGGTCAAGCGCTTCGAAGGCGCGAACGACCGTTGGCATGATCTACGCGTCCCCTTGGATGAATATGCCAAGGAGCCTCGCGTGAAGATCCGCTTCCGGCTCGGCGCGAATAGCGACACAGAGATCGGCGGCGGTTGGTGGTTGGACGATATCACGATCGGTCCGGGCGGCGCCCACAACGGCGTCTACGACCGCGGCGAGCCGTTGATCTCAGGTGCGGAGGTTCGCCTCGAGCAGCGCAACCCGGACGACGGCCGCTTCATCGCCTGGGACGGCGACGCAACGGGCCAGTCCAACCCCCAGACCACCGACGAGTCGGGCCGCTTCGCCTTCTTCGCTCTCCCTGCGGGCGAGTACCGACTGCTCATCAAGCCCCCGACGGGCGAGGGCCTCCAGCCCTTCATGAGCAACCCGCCCATCGTGGTCGTCGAGGGAACCCTGGCCATGGACATCCCACTCTCCGCCGCCGGCGCCATCTACATGCCCTACACCAGCCGGGGCGTAGGCATGGGCCGCTAGCACCCCCAGCACCAAAGGGCTAGCCCTACCCAAGCAACACAAGCCAGCGCCCCCGCCGAACTTCGGCGGGGGCGCTGCTGATTTGCGGGTCAGTGGACCCTTCGCGCCCACCGCGCACCGTATTGACGCCAACCCGATCGCAGTACGCAGCGCGAGTTCAGCGCCACATCGCGCCGGCCACCGGTCGCACCCCACTCGACGACATCCCGTCAAGCCGCCCCGCGCCCGAGTTCACCCCGGGGTAGGGCGCGTGGCGGTTTCGAGCGAGCCGCGGTCCCTGGGCTTCGCAGCAAGGCGCACGTGCCCCCGAGCGCGGAGGCGGGGCAGCGCCCCGTCGAGCACTCGGGGGTGCGTGTAACGCAGCGGCGAAGTTCAGGGAGCCGGCGCAGCCGAAACCGACGCGCGCGCTACCCCCAAGAGAATTAGAACCCCGATACGGTCCGGCAGCGGGTGAGGATGCGTTGGTTGGGGGGGAGGCGCTCGCCGCAGGTTTCGGGGACGAAGGTCAGGCAGACCTCCGTGCGGCCGAAGGGCCCCGGGTTCTTGCGCAGCGCAACCGCGCCTTCGAAGCGCAGGGCATCGGCGGCGGGCAGCGTCAGATCCGGGCGTACATCGACGCCGTACTGCTCCGAGCCGCCCGTGCGATTGAGGGCCAACACCCGCAGGTTCGTGAGCTGGACCGGGAAGCTGGACCGATTGTCCAATCGCGCGTCGTAGCGTACGACCAACTCGCCGGTCTCATCACGGTGCGCCTCGGCGGACACGATCTCGAAGTCCAGGTCGATCGCAGACGGATTTCCGCAATGCGGCGTCGGCGGCGGCGGTGGGGCGGTGGGCGGAGGCGCTTCCGGGATGATCGGTGCGAGGGGCGGCATCGCGGTGGCGGTCGGGGGCGCGATCAAGACCGGAGCCGGCGTGGCCGTCGCTGCGAGCGCAGGCCGGTCGACGGGCATGCGTACACCGGATTCCGGGCGGAGAATCGCGAGCGGGGTTGCGGTCACGATCGGCCGCTGCACGGGAACAAGAGGCTCGAAGCGCTCGCGTTCCACGGTCTCGCGCCGCTGCATCGCCGGTTGCGCAGCGCTTGGCTCTTCCACGACAGGTGCGAGAACCGGAACATCCGGAACGGGTGCAGAATATGGGATCACCGCATCCTGCGCAACGTGCTGCACGACATTTCTTGGCACGGAGAGCGACGGTCGCCAACGGCGGCGTATCAACGTGGCGTCGGCCGAAAGTTGGACGCGATGTTGCGAATCGCTCGTGATCACGGGGCGTTCTACGAAGGCGCCACCGGACAGGATCAACAGGGCGCAAGACAGCCCAATCACGCCGGCCCAGACGTCCATCTGCCGACGCGAGACGCCGTCGTGCTGTAGCCGGGCCGTAAGGCCGGCATACACGAGCGTCGTCGCGACCACGATGGCCAGCGAAAAGATCACCATGAACATGGCGCGAGTATAGGCCGCGCTCCCGATCAGAGCAATCCCCTGTTGACCAAACGGCAACGTTTGTTGGGCTATACTCCGCACGGTGCTTCGGGTCGGTCCGAGAGCCCTGCGAATCCGGAGGACGGAGCCATGAAGCACGTACTGAGCCCCGAACAAACGAAGGCCGTCGGCGAAGTCGAACAGCACCTTGCCCGACTGCAACGGACCTTGGATGGTTGGGAGGAGCGCCCGGAGTCGCGAGCACGGATCGACGAGGCCAGGGCGGGGCTGTCCGAGTTATTCCTACTCGTGGTCACGGGTGAGTTCAATGCAGGCAAGAGCGCGTTGATCAACGCGTTGCTCGGCGGCGAGTTCCTCGAACAGGGTGTGACGCCCACGACGAGCCAGATCCAAGTCCTGCAGTTTGGATCGGAACGCGAGGCGGTGGAGGTGGACGGCGTTTGGCGTCGGAGCCTCCCGGTTGAGTTGCTGCGCGAACTACACGTCGTGGACACGCCGGGAACCAACGCGGTGCTACGTGAACACGAAGCGCTCACCCGAGATTTCGTTCCGCGTGCCGATCTGGTGTTGTTCGTCACGTCGGCCGATCGGCCCTTCACCGAGAGCGAGCGCGACTTTCTAACCACGATACGGGACTGGGGCAAGAAGATCGTGTTCGTCGTCAACAAGATCGATCTGCTTGAGGCGCCCGAGGAACGAGTCCAGGTTCTCGAGTTCGTGGACGACCAGGCACGTACGCTGCTTCAGACACCGGCCGTCGTGTTCCCCGTGTCCGCCCGGCGCGCCCGCCGCGCCAAGGAAGATGGCGTGGCGAGCCTCGACCCGGATTGGAAGTCGTTTGAAGCGTGGCTGCACAATGCTTTGACCGAGGGCGAGCGGGTGCGGCTGAAGTTGCTCACCCCCCTCGGCGTTGCCGAGCGGGTTTCTCACGAAGCAGTAACGGCACTGGCCGCGCGAAGGCAAGTGCTCGCCGAAGATCGGGCTACGCTCGCCGAAATCGACCGCACGTTGGCGAAGCATCGGTCGGAACAACACGAGCGATTCGAAGAACGGGTGGCGGCGATCGATGCGCGGGTGGCGGACTTGCGGGGGCGCGGTGAGACGTTCTTAGACGAACGAATTCGGCTGGCTCGACTTCGCGGATTGCTCGATGGCGAGAGCCTGCGTGCGGACTTCGAGCGTGAGGTGATTGCCGATACGCCCACGCTCGTAACCGCCGATGTCTCGGCCTTGATCGACTGGTTGATCGATCAAGAGTCGACGATGTGGCGTGCGATTCGAGAGCGGGTGACCGCCCGGGCCGGGGCGGAAGGATTGGAGCCCAGCCGCGATCAAGAGACGGGCTTCGCCCAACGCCGACAGGATTTGCTCGGTGAAGTCGGTAGCGAAGCGGCCGCAGCACTCGAGAGTTTCGATCCGCGCCGCGAAGCCGAGCGGCTGGAACGTGGCGTTCAGGATGCGTTGACCAAGACCGCGTTGGCCGAAGTCGGTGCGCTCGGACTCGGTGTGCTGATCCCATTGTTGATCGGCAGCACGGCCGCGGACGTGACGGGTGTCGTCGCCGGCAGCGTGTTGGCTGTAGTCGGTCTGACACTGTTGCCGCATCGGCGACGGCGGGCGGCGGACCTGCTGCGCGAAAAGGTGGCGACGTTGCGTGCGGAACTGCGCGATGGGCTGGCGAAGGCGTTCGTACGGGAGCTGGAGCGAGCCGAAGAGCGAATGGAAGGTTCCGTGGGACCCTATCGCGCCTTCGTGATGACCGAGCTGGATCGACTGGCCTCTACGGAAGAAGAGCTGGTGCGAATCCAGGCGGCAGGGGACGCACTGCGAACGCGCATCGGCCGTCTGGGCACCGTTGACGAACCCGCGCCCTCGGTTGGTTAGCGTCTCGTTAAGTGGTACACTGGTCCCATGAATACGGGCCGTACGCAGCGGCTCGGTGCTCGGGATCGGGTGATGGACAGTCTCGGCGAGGGACAGCGAACGAGTTGCTTCCCGGCTCGGCGCGCCATGATCGGCGTGCGCGGGCCGTTGGTGGCGTTTGTCGTGGCCCTGCTGCTCGCACCTGCGACGTCGGCGTGCACTCCCGTAGAGGGAGACGTCGTGCCGCTCGAAGTGTACCGCGAGCGCCTGAATGCCATTCGAACGCGCTCGTTCTCCCAGACTATTCGCATCCTCGATCGCAATGGCGAGCTCCTCACGGAGATCGTCGATGAAGGCTATCGCAGTTGGGCGGAGCTTGACTCGATCCCTTCCGTTGTCCGTGATGCCGCGATCGCCACGGAAGACCGGACCTTTTACGCCAATACCGGCGTCGACAAGAGGGCGGTTGCACGTGCGGTGATCCAGAACGCCAGGGCAGGCGGCACCGTGTCCGGCGCGTCGACAATCACGATGCAGTTGGTTCGCCTCGTCGCGTTCCCACCGGAGGAGCGGTTCGCGCAATCGATGGACCGCAAAGTACGGGAAGTCCATCTTGCGGCGGAGCTCGACGAGACGATGGGCAAGGACGAGATCCTCGAAGCCTACTTAAACGTCGCCTTCTACGGCCGGCAAGCGTATGGGATCGAAGCAGCGTCCCAGCGTTTCTTCGGCAAGGGCGCCGCGGCACTCAGCCTTGCGGAAGGCAGCTTCCTGGTCGGGTTGCTGCAAGCGCCGGGATTCCTGTCGCCGGACCTCAACCTAAGCGGCGCGCGCGCGCGTCAAGCGGTCGTGTTGCAGAGCATGGCCAGCGCGGGCTCCATCTCCGAACAAGAGGCCGATTCGGCCTTTGCGATGGAGCTGGCACTCGTGCCGCCGCCTCCTCCGCCGACGCGTGTAAGCAGCCATTTCATCGACGCGGTGCTTGGAGAATTGCCGCGACGCCTCGGTGCAGCCGTCGCGGCCACGGGCGGCTACACGGTCCAAACAACGCTCGATCCCAAGCTGGAAGAACGCGTGCGCGACATCGCGCGCACGCACGTGGAGTCTCTGCGTGCCAAGCACGACATTGGGGATGCCGCCGTGGTGGTTCTGCGACCCGACTACGGCGAAGTGCTGGCGATGGTGGGTGGAATTGCCTACGACGATCCGCGTGACGGGCAGGTCAACGCGGCCGTGTTCCCTCGTCAGCCCGGATCGGCGTTCAAGCCCATCGTGTATGCAGCCGCTCTTGAGCGCGGTTGGCAACCCGCCACGTTGGTCTGGGATGCGCCCGTCGATTTTCCTAACGGCGACGGAACGGACTACCAGGCCGCCAATTACGATGGCCGCTTCCGGGGCCCCGTACGGCTGCGCGATGGGCTCGCGAACTCATTGAATGCCGCTGCGGTGGCGGTGGCGGTTGAGGTCGGCGTAGAGCCGATCCACGCTCTGGCGCAAAACATGGGTCTCAATATGGGCGATGATCCATGGCAATACGGGCTTAGCCTGGCGTTGGGCGGCGCAGAAGTGGGACTCACCCGCCTGACGGGTGCCCTTGGCGCCTTTGGAAACGGGGGCGTTTTCGTCGAACCGACGACGATCCTTTCGGTGAAGGAAACCGTCGGCGGCGCGACCCTGTATCGAAACAAGGCGGAAGGGCGTCGTGTCGTGTCCAAGCAGACCGCCTGGCTCGTTTCCGATATCTTGGATGACGATGCGGCCCGCGTGCCGGCATTCGGCGCGAACAATCCGCTCGATGCGTCAATGCCGATGGCGGTGAAAACCGGTACCACGAATGACTTTCGAGACAACCTGACGGTAGGCTGGACGCCGTGGTTGGCGGTAGGCGTGTGGACGGGCAACAAGGATGGTCGGCCGATGCGCAACGTCTTGGGCATCACGGGAGCAGCACCCATCTGGCGCGATACGGTCGAGGCCGTGTTCAGTGACCCGGCCCTCATGTCGATGCTCGGCGACGGAACGCCGCCGCGACCCGGATTTCCGGTGCCGTCGGGCATCACGCGCGCCAACGTATGCGACCTGAACATCCTGCTGCGTGAGCGTCGCTGTCAACCGCGAGGCGAGTCCTTCGCTGCGGGCGGTCCGACGCGCGACGAAGCGTTGGCGTTCGGGTACTTCAACGGAATTGGGGACTGTGGATCGAGGGTGGATGGCCCAAACAACGGTCGCATGGCGTTGCTCGCGCCGCGGCACGCGGTCGTAGCGGCCTCCGTGCGCGGCTGGTGGAGGGGGCGTTCCATACCGGTTGCGCCACCGTCCTGCGGTGGTGCCGGCGGCGGCAACGGCGCGCATTCGCCGACGTTGGGAGCCAGCCGCGCGATTCGCGCGGTGCAGGCGAGCGGCGGTTGAGATCCAACCGTGTCGACCCCGGCGCAGGGTTGATATCGGTGCATGATGCAGGGCGTCGCAGGGGGGAGTGGACGTGATTCAGGGACTGCGGTTCGTGCGGTTGGAGGTTCGTGACCTTGCCAGGTCGCGGGCATTCTATCGTCGCGGCTTGCGATTTTCCGACGCAGGCACGGAGCAGTTCGTAGCATCCGATGGTCGCCACGAATCAGGCCCGAGCGTGGCGCACATGCTCGAGGCCGGATCGATGCGCTTGCTCCTGGTGGAAGAGGCGGACGATCGCCGCAACGGGCGTCGCGGCGTCGGCATCGACCTAGAGATTGAGGTCAATGGCGTCGATGCCTATCACGATGCACTGGTTGCACGCGGCCTGGATCCGTCGCCGCCGGCAGACGGCCCCGGCGGCAGACGTTTCCTCGTGGAGGATCCCGATGGCTATCGCTGGTGGATCTACCAGAGCATGACGTAGCAACGGCCGGCCGCGCGGTACGGCGTCCCTCGGTAGCCTCCATGCACGCCGGCGCGGCAGCGCCATCCGGTCCGCGGGGAAAGTCGAACGTGTGTTCCCGTTGCGCGAGGTGGGTGCTATTGTTTCGGGTTCCACGTCGTGCAGGGCGAATGCCAGGCGCGACCTCGTCATCCCCCGTACGTGGAGTCCCGCCATGTCGTCCGGTAAGCGTGACGCGATCGTCGTCCGCGGCGCACGTGAGCACAACCTAAAGAACATCGACGTCACCATTCCTCGCGACCGTCTGGTCGTGGTGACCGGGTTGTCCGGTAGCGGCAAGAGCTCGTTGGCATTCGACACGATCTACGCGGAAGGTCAGCGTCGTTATGTCGAGAGCCTGTCGGCGTATGCGCGGCAATTTCTCGGCCAAATGGAGAAGCCGGACGTCGATCAGATCGATGGTCTCTCGCCGGCGATCTCCATCGACCAGAAGGGCGTCAGCCACAACCCGCGTTCGACGGTCGGCACTATCACGGAGATCTATGATTACCTCCGTCTGCTGTATGCGCGTATCGGGGTGCCGCACTGCCCTTCCTGCGGCAACGAGGTCGCTCGCCAAACCCCCGATCAAATCGTCGATGCCATTCTCGAGCTTCCGGAAGGGACGCGCATCCTGGTCCTTGCACCGATGGTCCGCGGTCGCAAGGGCACGCACGAACGCGTCGTGGACGAGGTTCGGGCAGAAGGCTTTGTGCGGCTACGGGTCAACGGCCGAATTCAAGCCGTCGAAGAAAAGCTCGAGCTCGATCGGTACAAGAAGCACACCATCGAGGCGGTCGTCGACCGACTCGTCGTGCGCCACGGTCCGCCGTCGGAGCCCCCGGCTGTTGATCCAGCCACAGAGGTCGACGGGCAGAACTCCGACGATGAAGCGGCGAGCTCGCAGGTCGGAGGCTTGGACCGAACGCGGCTCACGGATTCCATTGAGACGGCGCTGAAGTTGGGCGACGGTGCCTTGAGCGTCGCGGTCGTGGACCGCAAGAGCGTTGTCACCGATGAACGACTCTACAGCGAGCACTTTGCGTGCGCGGATTGCGGCATCAGCCTACCGGAGATCGAGCCCCGCTCGTTCTCCTTCAACTCGCCGCATGGCGCGTGTCCGGAATGCCAGGGACTCGGAGCGCAACGTCGCGTAGACGAAGACCTCGTCGTGACCAATACCGACCTCACCCTTCGCAATGGAGCGCTCGCGCCATGGTCGAAGACACAGCACGAGGCCGGCTACTACATGCAGCTGCTCTCTGCCGTCGCCGACGCCTATGACTTTGACCTCGATACGCCGTGGCACGAGCTCGATGACATGGCGCGCGATGTCGTCTTGCATGGAAGCCCCGATAAGATCGATGTCCGCTATCGGACACGTCGCGGCAACCGGCGCAACTACAGAACGCGCTTCGAGGGCGTCCTTCCCAATTTGCAGCGACGATACGAGAGCACGGATTCCGACTACATCCGGGCTGACATCGAGAAGTACATGGCCTCCCGCGCGTGCCCGGCTTGCCAGGGCAGCAGGCTACGGCCCGAGATGACCGCCGTAACCATTGCAGGGCGCAACGTGGTCGAGATTTCGCGCGACCCGATTCATCGGCTGCTGGCGTGGGTCCAAGGACTGCGCGGCACCGGGGAACAGCCGGAAGGTGCACGCACGAACGGCAGCGCGACTTCCGTGTATCCGGCGCTCAACGAGCGCGATCTTCTCATCGGCGACGAGGTGCTCAAGGAAGTCGAACAGCGCTCACGGTTTCTCGTGGACGTCGGATTGACCTACTTGAGCTTAGAGAGGCGGGCCGCGTCCCTTTCGGGCGGGGAGGCGCAGCGAATTCGCCTTGCATCACAGATCGGTAGCCGGCTCATGGGCGTCCTCTACATCCTGGACGAGCCGTCCATCGGCCTCCATCAAAGGGACAACGCGCGTTTGATTCGAACCCTCGCCGACCTCCGAGATGTCGGCAACACCGTGATCGTCGTGGAGCACGACGAGGAGATGATGCGAGCCGCCGACTGGATCGTGGACCTTGGACCCGGCGCAGGCGAGCACGGTGGCGAGATCGTGGCCCAGGGCACCGCGGAACAGATTGAGCAAGTCGAAGAGTCGTTGACGGGAGCCTTTCTTTCCGGTCGACGCTCGATCCCGATCCCGCAGTCGCGCCGTCCCGGCAACGGCGACTGGCTGCGAATCGAGGGGGCGCGGGAAAACAATTTGCGGGATGTGAACGTGAAAATTCCCCTCGGCGCTTTGACCGTCGTCACGGGGGTTTCCGGTTCCGGCAAGAGCACCTTGGTGGTCGACGTGCTCTATGCGCGTCTGGCTCAGCTGCTGCAGGGTTCCCGTGCACCGGCCGGCAAGCACGATCGCATCACCGGAGCCGACGCGCTCGACAAGGTGATCGACATCGACCAGAGCCCGATTGGTCGAACCCCGCGATCCAACCCTGCTACCTACACAAATCTCTTTACGCCCATTCGCGATCTCTTCGCAGCCCTTCCTGAGGCCAAATTGCGCGGCTACAAGCCCGGCCGCTTTTCCTTCAACGTAAAGGGCGGTCGCTGTGAGGCCTGCCGAGGCGACGGAATTCTGCGCATCGAAATGCAATTTTTGTCCGATGTCTACGTTCCATGTGAGGTCTGCCAAGGCGCCCGTTACAACCGCGAGACGCTGCAGATCTTGTACAAGGGCAAGTCGATCAGCGAGGTGCTGGCGCTGACCGTGAGCGAGGGACTCGAATTCTTCCAACACATTCGTCCAATCCGGCGGAAGCTCGAGACCTTGGTTGCTGTCGGCCTCGGCTACATCCGGCTTGGTCAACCTGCACCGACCCTGTCTGGGGGCGAAGCGCAGCGCATCAAGCTTGCGCGCGAGCTTTCCCGTGTTGCGACCGGCAACACGCTGTACATTCTCGACGAACCGACGACCGGATTGCATTTCGCGGACGTCGAAAAGCTCCTGGCCGTGCTGCAACGCCTCGTCGATGCAGGCAACACCGTGCTCGTGATCGAGCACAACTTGGATGTCGTCAAGTCAGCCGATTGGCTCGTCGACCTCGGCCCCGAGGGGGGCGATGGCGGTGGCATGGTGGTTGCCGCCGGCACTCCGGAAGCCGTCGCCGCGGAACCAGCCTCCCACACCGGCGCCTTCTTGAAACATGCCCTCGCCGTGCGTTCGATCGGCGTGGCCTGAGGCGTAGAGGTAGAGGATTCGCCGACGCTGGCGAGCCGATCGTTGTCCGTGGCACACTCTTATGGTCCCGAAGACGCGCCGCTGCGTAAGGACCGGCACGTCGCCCGCAAGGAGCTCGACATGTACCACCTGCTCGCTCGTGCCCGCGCCCATTCGCACGACGCGCACCGCCGTCTCTTGGTCGCGCTCGCCGTCCCCTTGTTGTTCGCGAGCTTGACAGCCTGCGGCGGGGATGCGGACGAAGACGCGCCGCCCACCTATGCCACGTTGCCGGCAGCGCCCGTTTCCGCGCTCATCGATGCGACCGAAGAGCCTGACGGGGCGCTGGACGGGGACGTGGAGTCCCGTGATGACGGGGATGATACGGCGAGCGATGGGGACGACGCGGGCGATGAGGGCGCCTCGGAGGGCGACGACGCGGTCGCTTCTTTCGGCCCGGCCCGCCTGCCTGCCGACGGTGAGGCCGCAATCGTGCAGTTGGCGCGGATCGAGCCGAGCCCATGGGAGCCTGCGATCGCGGCCCAGATGGTGCCGCACTTCTCGCTCCTCGCGAACGGCCGCGGATACTTCGCCGCACCGGGCGGTGAGAGCGAAGACGGGTGGTATCAGACCGCGATCACGCCCGCCGATGCCGAGGGCTTTCTCCAGCGCTTCGTCGACGAGATCGGGGTTCTCGAGATGGCTGCGGCGCAGGGCGAACCGGAGACCCACTTCGAGACGCCTTCCGATGGCCAAGCGCCCCGCTGCGAAGACAGTGATCAAGTGGCTGCAGTGGGCGTCATCTACGTCAAGAGCGACCAGCGCGAGGGTCGCTTCGTGTTCAGCCAATGCGATCTGATATCGCCGTCGGGGCCGAACGCGCAGCAATTGCTCGAGCTGCAGCAGGTGCTGACGCTCGTTCAGTTCTGGAAGCAGGGGGTCTTCGCCGAATTCAGCAGCGAAGAGATCACCGCGACCCGTTCGCTGCTCGGCTGGTGGAGTGATCTGCAGCAACCCTACACGCCCGACTCCGCGGTCGGGTTCGGCACGCGGGCCCGCGGCCAGATCCCGGACGATGCGCCGATCGCTTCATGGCCGCTCGACGTGCCGCTCTCAGAGGCCTTCGACGCCGACTACGGGGCGGCTCCCGTCGAGGTGCTTTTCAGCGCGCCCGATCACGTCGCGCTCTTGCGAACGGCACGCACGTCTCTCGGCTCGCCTTGGGGGCCACGATTCTGGGGACCGCTGTGGCAGGATGGGCGCGGCGATCCGTACTTCGTCGGCATCCGCCCGTCCGTGCCAGGCGGCAATCACGTCGTGCTCGACTACACGTACCAAATGCCGCGTCGAGGAATTGGCGCGGGCCAATAGATCGTCCAGCGGACGGGACCGATGGATGGCACGCAGCGTGTTCGGCTTCGATCGAAGGCAGGGACGCACGGTCGACGTAGCTTAGCCCGCGCTCATCCATCACGCGTATCATCGCGCGCGCTTCCGTCCGCATCGGGGATCTACAAACCCCCTGCCTTCGAAGCACCTCGTTAGACGCTCCTTGATTCCTGGAATCGTGCTCGCGCGAACCGCGCACCCGGAGAGAACCATGACGATCTCGACCAGCTTCCACCGCTTGCTGGGAGCCGCGCTCCTGGCTGCCGTGTCCTTCTCCACGGCTGCGTGCAGCCCCACGACGGAAACCACGGGCGACGCTGCACCAACCGTTCCGGAGGCCTATGCGGCCGCCTTTTCACCGATGACGGGGGACGAACCCGCGCTGGAAGACTTCTTTATCTCCGTGCACGACGTGGCCGGTGCGATGGACGAAGGCATGGAGGTGGTGTTTCTGGATGCCCGTCCGGAACTGGACTTCGAGTTCGGCCATATCGACGGCGCGATCAGCGTACCCTACTTCGACGTGGGCACGCGCTTGAACGACGTGCCGCGCGACAAGTGGGTCGTAACCTACTGCGAGTGCCCGCATCACGAAGCCGGCCAGGCGGCCCAAGAACTCTACGCGAACGGATATCCGTACGTGAAGGTCCTGGAAGAAGGCCTGGGCGGATGGCGCGACGAGCTGGGGCGCGAGCTCGTGATGCCGGAGACGGAAGGCTAGGCGCGAGCAACGGCTTCGGCGGCCCTCTACGCAACGATGACGCAGCAGCCGGCAACGGTTCCCCGGTACACGCTGGGGAGCCGTTGCCGGCTGCTGCGTATGCGGCCGCTCTCCGCCGTGGCCGTTGTGATCGCCCTGTGCGCCGCCTGCTCGCCGCGGAGCCCCCGGGGCGAACCTCAAGGCACCGGCGCCGCCGTCCCTACACGCCTTGGCGCGCCGCGCTACGAGGGCTGCTACGTGGCCTTCGACCGTGCAACGCCGACACCCGATCCTGATCCGGATGCCACGGACACGTCGGGCGAATACGGCCGTGTCACGTTGTGGTGGTCGCTGGATACACAGAGCCCTCAGCCCTTCAAAGAGCTTCGCGTGCGCCCGCTGGATTGCGCGGGTGCGGGACGCGGCCCCGTGCGTGACTTCGGCTGGCGCGCCCTCTCTGTACCGGACCGCGGTTGGCTCGCCATCCGAAGCGACGGTACGCCCGTTCTCGCCGCGACCGGCCGTCTACCAGCCGGTCGCTACGACCGGGTCTTCGTGGCCTTGGATGAGGCCGAGCCCGGTTTGATCGACCGCACGCCGGAATCCGAGCCAATCGGCGAGCGCGCGCTTCATGGCCATGTGGAACCAATCAGCATCCCCTTTTCCCTCGCAGCCGATGACCATATCCAGATTGAGATTGTCCTTACGGTGCAACGGAGGGTGACGCGTGCCGGCGTCGGGTGGAACGTTTTCGCACGGGTGGCGCGCGCCGTCTCGTTGATGGCGCCGCCCGAGGCCGATATACTGGCGCCGTATCCGGAGGCGGTCCTGGGACTTGGTCCCGCGAGCGTCCCATAAACTCGGCCTTCTTGGCCCCCAGGAGCGAACCGCATGACCGACCGCGTAAGCCAGGCCGTCGCAGCCTACTTCGAAGCCTTGGACGCCGAGCCTGACAACGGCCCGGGTTTCGTCGAACTATTCAGCGAGGACGCTCGTTTCGAGGACCCGATCGGTGGTCCCGTGATGCAGGGACGAGAAGGCATCGCAAAATTTCACAAGGGCCTCACCCGTGCCTGGTCGCGCTTGCATCTTGAGCCCACGGTGGTCCACGTGCGCGGTAACCGTGCGGCCGTCAGCTGGAAGGCGGAGGGCCATAGCGCCACGGGCAAGGACATTCGTTTCGAGGGGATCAACGTGGTTCATGTCGATGAAGCAGGCCGGATATCCGCGCTCGAAGGCTATTGGGACCTGGAAGGCGTGATCGCGCAGATGTAAGGCGTGAACGAGACGCATGGTGGCGCGCCCGCGCCCAACGCAGTGCTATGATTGGCCGTCGCCGAGCGGCGAATCCACCCTTCGGAATCTCTGGGGATTCTTGATGAAGTACCACATTTGGACCATTGGCTGTCAGATGAACAGCGCCGATAGTCAGCGGCTTGGTAGCGAGTTGGAGCGCCGCGGCTACGTCTGGACGGAACGTGCCGAGGACGCCGATGTTGTCGTGCTCAACACGTGCGTGGTGCGACAGCAGGCGGAGGAAAAGGTCTACGGTCGTCTCGGTTCGCTCGGCACCGTCAAGGCGCAGCGACCCGGCATGGTCATTGGGCTCATGGGTTGCCTCGTTGGCCACAAAGTCCCGACATCCCTGCGCAAACGCTTTCCGGACGTGGACGTGTTCATTCCTCCTTCCGGTGGCGCGACGTTGACCGATCTCCTCGAGTCGCGTGCGTTGGACGATGCGGCGCGGGACGCCGAACAGCACGTAGTCGCCCAGCGCTGGCAAGCGCAGGATGCAACTGTAGATGCGCCGGCAGGCAGCATCTTGTTGCCTACGCACGAACGGGGCCGGTTGGTGAGCGCCCATGTGCCCGTGATCTTCGGATGCAGTTGGGTGTGCACCTTCTGCATCATCCCCTCGCGCCGCGGCCCGGAACGCAGCCGTCCCGCCGACGAGATCGTGGCTCACGTGCGCAGCCTCGTCGAGCAAGGCGTGCGGGAAGTGACGCTCCTCGGCCAGATTGTCGATCGCTACGGCTATGACAACGGCGAACGTGACGGGTTGCCGCGATTGCTCCGTCGTCTGAACGGCGTTGATGGCCTGTCCCGCATTCGATTCCTGACCAGCCACCCGAATTTCATGACCGACGAACTGCTCGACACCGTTGCCGAGCTGCCCAAGGTCATGGAGCACATCGAGGTGCCGTTCCAGGCCGGCGACGACGACGTGCTACGACGCATGAAGCGCGGCTACACGGTCGACGAGTATCGAACGCTCGTCGGACGGATCCGGAGCCGGATTCCAGACGTCGCGATCCACACCGACATCATCGTGGGCTTCTGTGGCGAGACGGAGGCGCAGTTCCAGGGCACCTACGATCTGCTCGCGGAGCTGCAGCTCGATAAGTCGCATATTGCACGCTTCTCCACACGGCCCGGGACCGTTGCGGCCAAGATGATGCTCGACGACGTCCCAGAGACGGAGAAGGAACGACGCCGTCTCGTCATCGACGAATTGCAGGAGTCGATCTGTAGCGCAATCAACACGCGCCTGGTC
This sequence comes from Anaerolineae bacterium, assembly GCA_029262755.1. Taxonomy (GTDB): domain Bacteria; phylum Chloroflexota; class Anaerolineae; order Epilineales; family Epilineaceae; genus JAJCYU01. The sequence continues at coordinate 12,681 of JAJCYU010000016.1, read as the reverse complement.
GGCTCACGCCAGGATGTATTGGTCGAGGGCGAACAAAAGGGGCGATGGCGCGCCCGTACGCGCACCAACAAGCTCGTGTTTTTCGAGGATCCGCGGCCCCTGCTCGGCCGTACGTGTCCGGTGGAGATCACGTGGGCAGGGCCCTGGTCGATGATCGGCCGGAGCCTGGACGCGCCCGCTGTCGCCACATCGGACGTCATTGCGTTGCACACGGTGTAGAAGGTTCGTTTTTGGCCGTTCGTCGCGTGAGGCGCCGACGCGACGCAGGCTTTGATGTTTGGATTCGCAAGGGCGCCGACGAGGAGTGACGCCCCATGGCCTCACAATTGGAAGTTGGCCTCTTCATTGATTTCGAAAACATTCGCTACGGGTTGCTCAACAACTATGGGCATGAGCCCGACCCGCAAGCGCTCATGGAAAAAGCCCGCAAGTATGGGCCTGTGGCGGTGGCCTATGCCTACGCCGATTTCACCCAGCATCCCGCCTTGTATCGGCGCAAATTAGAAGTTGCCGGCATCTCCCCGCGCGATGTGCCGCGTCGAAGCCCCGACGTGCCGCACAAGTCCAGCGCCGACATGGCCATGCTCATGGACATGATCGATTGCCTGCTCGATCGTCCGTCGCTCAACACCCTTGTGCTCATGACGGGCGATTCGGATTTCATTCGCGTCACGGCCCGCGCTCGGCACCGATTCGGCAAGCAGGTCGTGATCGCCGGTGTTCCGGGCAGCGTATCGAGCGACCTGATCGAAAGCGCCGACATCTACGATCCAGTGGGCGACGATCTAGAGCCTCTCTCGGCGCAGAGCGACGATCCGAGCGAGGAGCTCGAGCGGCTCCTGCGATTGGTCCTTTGGCTCGACCATCATCGGCCGTACATGACCTTCGGCTTCATTCGCTCGCACGCGCTGTCCCCGCACCATGGCCTTGGCATGACCGAAGAGCGCGTGACCGAGATGCTCTCGTCATTCAAAGAACAGAGCATCCTCATCGAGAACCATCGGCCGAGCGAAGACGGTCGAACGCTGCGCACTCTGGATCTCAACGCCCACAACGAGCTTGTGGCGCGCTGCGCCGATGAGGGCGTGCCGAGCTTCGAGGACGGACCGCGGCTTGGACGTCGATCCACGCTCAACCTCTCGAGCGCCGAGCCTGGCAGTGCAGGCTCCGAGCCTGAGACCGTCGGTGCCGACCACAGCAACGGGAACGAAGGCGCGGACGGGCCGGGGGCGGCAGAGGATTCCGATCACTACGTCGATACGCCCCGCGAAGACGGTTTCGACGGGGACCGTCCAGGCGCGAGCACCGAGGACGTAGCGGTCACCCACAACGCTTCTACGGCCGATACACGTCCGCAGGACTCGAACCCGACCGCACAGAATGGCCTGCACGCGGAGACGGAGTCGACGCCCGAGGCGGACGGTGTGACGGAGACCGTCATGGAAGCGAATTCCGACGAGACGGCCTCGCCCCCCGGTATCTCCTAGTCCAAGCAGCTTGGAGATGCGGATAGTGAGGGAGCCACTGCGCCGCGCCGGTGGTTCGCAGTGAGGAGGGCAGTAGCGGCGCTATTGCCGACGAGCGGCGGGCCGCCGGCGTGGATGCTCTGGCTCTCGAACCCGTAGATTCAGGCTGGTTGGACTACGCGTACGCGTGCTCGGTTGCAATGAAGGCTCAGGGCGGGAGAGCACCCGCGTACTAGCGCCGCGTTCCCGACCACGCGAACAACGCGCGTAGCGCTGCGAGCAACCCGGCCCAGAAGCTCAGTAGGCGAATCTGAGGACGTACCACGCGGTCGGCAGTCCGGTTCGTGTGGGATTGTGCGATCTGCAGGTAGCCCTCGACCCTGGCGGCCTGTGGCGGCACGGCGCTGCGCACGAAGCGTAGTCCTCGCCACGCACCGAACAAGGCCACGGCGGTGGCGCTGAACGTCGCAAAGGCCATGAAGAGCAGGATGCTCGCCGCACAGCTGGCCAGCACGACCCTCGTCTCCATCCATTCCATGGTTTTCAAGCCTTCTCGCGGCACGCGATCGGCGCGCTGGGGGTGGGGGGCGATGGTCACGTGGCGGAGCGCGAATTCACGACGCGCACCCGTATCGGCATGCTCGAAACATTGGGCGCGTCCAATCATGAGATGACCGAACAAAGGGTGCCGAAGCGCCGCTCCAGGGGTCTGATGAGACGAGGTAATCGTGGAGCTATTGCTGAGGAACAGCAGGGCGCTGGTGCGGATGCAGCGGAACCCGTACCCGATTTGGTCAGGTTATTGTTGGAGGCGCCTATAAACCATACTAGATTAGCTCGATGCGAACGTTGAACAGATCGGCGTCGAGCCGCGTGGTTTCGATGTACTCCACGACGGACTCGAGCATCGACCGTGCGTGGGCACCCTCGGTAGAGATACACACGATACCCAGTGTCGCCGTACCCCAAAGGTCGTGGTCGTCGACCTCCGCGACCGCGACGTTGAAGCGCGACCGCACACGAGCCACGAGCTGGCGTGTTACGCTGCGCTTGTCTTTGAGCGAAGCCGCCGCCTGCAGTTGCAGGGAGACGGTCGCGAGCCCGATGACCAGGGTGCACTCCGTACGGTGGGCAGAAGTGTAGGGTCGGGCCCGAGGCTGGTCAACGCACGCGACGGCTTCGGATCGTGCCACGGGAGCCCTATTCTTGGCCGGTGAAACGCGCCTATTCGCAACAATCGGCACCACAGACAAGTCCGCGCCGTGACCCGATTCGTCCTGCTTCGCAGACGGGGCGGACCGGCGCCCTTGCGAGAATCCGTGCGGTCGCACTCGTTGCCGCACTGATGACGGCCGGCCTCATCGTACAGAGCGTGCCGATAGTGGCCGTACCAACCTTGGCGGCCCTACCATCGGTGCTGCCCGAGGTGCTGCTCGTGCAGCTCGGGATTCCGGCGGCCGGTCAGACACGCGTGCTCGGTGCTCCCGGCAAGGAACAGCTCGGTAACCATCTGGCCTTCGGTGACGTGAACGCCGACGGTCTGGCCGACCTGCTAGCGGGCGCCCACTGGGGAAGCGAGGGCGGGCGCAACAATGTCGGCCGGGCGTATGTGCTCTTCGGTCGCCAACCGTGGGCGGAAGAGCTCGACCTCACGACCGTGCGTGACCGCGTTTGGTCGTTCACCGGAGAGGGCAAGGAGCCGCGGCTGGGCGTCAGCATTGCCTCCGGCGATGTGTCCGGCGACGGTATCGACGACGTTGCGATCGGCGCCTTGCTTGCCGACCCTTTCGGCCAGGCCAATGGCGGTGCCATCTACATCATGCATGGTGCCGCCACAGCAGGCGGCGAGGTCGATTTCCTGAACGCGTCGCCCGATACGCTCATTGCCGGTCGCAGCGATCCTTCCGGCTCCGACCAGCTGGGCACGGATGTGGTGATCGCAGACCTCAACGCGGACGGCCACGGCGACCTCGTGGCCGCTGCTGCGCTGCGCGACGGATTCCATGGCGCCGTATTCGGTTGGTGGGGCCCCCTACGCCGCGGCGTCTTCAACCTGCAAGATCGCGCTCCCGATTGGAGCTTGGTGGGTGATCAGGACGGCATGTTCCTGGGCACCACGCTGGCAACGGCCGAGTTGAACGGGAAACCCGGCGCGGAGCTCATCGTCGGTGCCTTCGAAGGACACGTTGCTTTGGGCGCACCGGCCGGGAGCGGAGCGGTCTACGTGTTTGACGCCGCGACCCTCCTGCCGGGGGGGGAACGCCCGCTTGGCGATGCACGCCATGTCATCACGGGCCCTTCGGGGACGGCGATCTCCGGCGCCCAACGCTTCGGCACCTGCAGCTGCCACGGCCAACCGCTCGCCGTCGATGACTTCGATCACGACGGCATCGACGACATTGCCATCGGTGCGCCGTTGGCGGAGGGTCGTTACGGCGCCGTTGCCGTCGTGCGCGGACCACTGCCGGACGGACATATGGATCTCGTCGAAGGGGCGCATGCAGCCAACGTCACGTGGATACTCGGCGCCGCCCGCGAAGACAGCACCGGCTGGGCCGTCGCATCCGGCGACCTCGACGGGGATGGTGCAGCGGACTTGCTGATCGGCGCGCCGGGCGCGTCCGTACCCGCCGCACCCTCAACCGTCGGTGTCGTATACGGCCTGCGAGGCCCGCTCGCGTTCGGGCGCGTACTGTCTGCGACCCTGGAAGCGTCGTTGATCGCGCACGGCGGCGCGGCGAGCGACGGGGACGGAGGCGTGAGCATAGGACTGCACGATACCAACGGCGACGGATTCGACGACCTGCATATCGGGCTACCCGACTCCGATCCGAAAGGCCGCTCCTCCGTGGGCGCCATCTTCCGCCTATCGGGCCCGGTGTTGGAGCCGCCCGCGGCGCCGACGCCCGTCCCGACAGCCAGCGCCACCATCACACCATCGCCCACGCCCAGCGCGACGGCCACCCGAATTCCTTCGCCGTCCGCCACCGGCGGTCCAACACGTAGGACCGCGACGCGCACGCCGGAAGCCACGCTTCCCCCCGGTACCGACGCCACCCCAGAACCAACGTCCACGGCCGACCCGCTACCGGACCCGACGCTCACCTCAGCCCTAACGCCGGGAACGCCTGCGTTGACCCCACGCCGGATCCACCTCCCGCTGGCGCTACGCGGACGCTAGCATTAGGGCTCGTCAAACAATAAGAGACGCGATCGATTGTATCTCGTCGGTGCGGAACGCTTGCCGAACAGACCATCGCCGCACGCGGCGCCAGGAGATCCAGGGTGACCGACTTCCGTGTTGAAAGCCCTTTCGAGCCGGCTGGAGATCAGCCCGCCGCCATCGCGGGGCTGACCGCCGGACTGCAGGCCGGCGAGCGTTTTCAGACGCTCCTCGGCGCGACGGGAACGGGCAAGACCTTCGTGATGGCCAAGGTCATCGAAGCGGTGAACCGGCCCGCCCTGATCATGGCGCACAACAAGACCCTCGCCGCACAGCTATACAGCGAGTTGCGCGAGTTCTTGCCGGACAATGCGGTCGAGTACTTCGTGAGCTATTACGACTACTATCAGCCGGAAGCCTACGTTCCCCGTACCGATACCTTTGTCGAGAAGGACTCGTCGATCAACGACGAAATCGACCGGCTCCGGCTGGCGGCGACTAGCGCGTTGTTTTCGCGGCGGGACGTAGTCATCGTCGCGAGCGTCAGTTGTATCTACGGCCTGGGTAGCCCCGAAGACTATGGGCAGGTCGTGGTCAAGATCGCGACAGGCGAACGACGTGATCGCACCCGCTTGCTGCGCCATCTCGTCGAGATCCAATATCGGCGCAACGACCTCGATCTGCGCCGAGGCACCTTCCGCGTACGCGGTGACACGCTGGAGATTCAGCCGGCCTACGAAGAGCGCGCATACCGCATCGAGTTCTTCGGCGACGACATCGAACGCATCACCCGTATCGACACCTTGACCGGCGAGGTGACCGACGAGCTTGACAGCCTCGATATCTACCCGGCACGGCACTTTATCACCCCCCGCGAGAAGCTCGAGCTCGCGATCGAGCGCATCGAGTCGGAGCTCACCGTCCGCCTTGCCGAGCTTGAGGCGCAAAACAAGCTGCTCGAAGCACAGCGCTTACGCCAACGCACGCACTACGATCTCGAGATGTTGCGCGAGATGGGCATGTGCAGTGGGATCGAGAACTACAGCCGTCACCTCGCTGGACGCGATGCCGGCGAGCCTCCCTGGACCCTCATCGACTACTTCCCCGACGATCTGCTCATGATCGTGGACGAAAGCCACAACATGCTGCCACAGATTCGCGGCATGTTCGCGGGCGATCAGGCGCGCAAGACCACGCTGGTCGATTACGGCTTCCGTCTGCCGTCGGCCCTCGACAACCGACCGCTCCGCTTCGAGGAGTGGGAGTCCCGGGTGTTCCAAGCGATCTTCACCTCCGCGACCCCCAAGCCGCTCGAACTCGAGATGTCGAACAACCGCGTCCACGAGCTGATTATCCGCCCAACCGGGCTGATCGATCCCGAGATCGAGATCCACCCGACCAAGGGCCAGGTCGATGACCTCGTCGAACGATTGCGCCAGCGCATCGCACGAGATCAGCGAACCTTGGTGACCACGCTCACGAAGCGAATGTCCGAGGACTTGACGGACTATCTACGAGACCTGGGAATCAAGGTGCAATACCTGCACAGCGAGGTCGATACGCTTGAGCGGATCGAGATCCTGCATGACCTGCGTGCCGGCGTGCATGACGTCGTGGTGGGCATCAACCTGCTGCGCGAGGGTCTCGACCTGCCCGAGGTTTCGCTCGTCGCGATCCTCGACGCGGATAAAGAGGGTTTCTTGCGTAGCACCACGGCCTTGATCCAAACGATCGGACGCGCCGCCCGCCACGTGGAGGGCCACGTGGTCATGTATGCGGACCGCATCACGGACAGCATGCGACGCGCCATCGACGAGACGGACCGCAGACGGGCGCGACAAGTCGCGCACAACGAAGCCGAGGGCATCACGCCTCAGACGGTCGTCAAGTCCCTACGCGATCTCACGGATAGGCTCGGTCGCGTGGCCGAGGATCAGCCTGCCTATGACATCCGCGCCGATGCGATCCCGCGTGAGGAACTCGAGCGCGTGATCCGTGAATTGGAAGCGGAGATGAAGGACGCCGCCCGCGGGCTGGAATTCGAACGTGCCGCCGCCTTGCGGGACCAGGTGAACGAGCTCCGGGACGGTCTGGCCGTGGAATCTGTCCGTGCACGGGATGGTCGTTGATTGCTCCCTGCGGATCAACATGGCCGGTGCGAGGGTATGCCGACACCGGAGCGCCCGTTCGCTTTTGCGAGCGGTATGGACTCCGAGACGGCCGCTCGAATACCGGCGCTGACGTGCCTCGGACCGTCTTAGGACCGCTTGGTGTTTGACTGCCCAGGGCACCGATCTTAAACTCCCGGCGCCTACTTTGCCGAACCGGCGCCCCGGTCGGCCGCACCGCAGCGAGATCCGGCATGGCTCAAGAGAACCCGCAGTCCGAAGATGCCCTCCGCGCTTTCCGGCTCGGCTACGATGCGATCGCATGGGCCAGCCTTGTGGGCATGGTTGGGCTCACGCTGTGGATCTTCTACACGTTGATCGTCAACACCCCCGACGGTACGGCTGCGTCTCGCGCCTACGAGGCCGTACAGCCCACGCTGACGGCGATCGCCGGCGGCGGAGGCGGCCCCGCCGCGAGCGGCCCTCCTGCATTCAACGAGGGCGACGCGCTCGCAGCCTTCGAAGACTACGGCTGTCTAGGATGCCATACGCATGAAGGCTCGGGCGATGGCAGTTTGGCGTGCCCGCCCCTCGGCGCGATTGCATCTACCGCGGCGGAGCGGGTGACCGCGTCCGACTACACGGGCAATGCGGAGACCGCGGAGGACTACATTCGCGAGAGCATCATGGAACCCAACGCCTATCTGGTCTCGGCCCCCGGCAAGGTCTATGCGCCAGCCAACGTGAGCTTGATGCCTGTGGATATCGCAGGACGCATCGAGCCGGCCGAGTTGAACAACCTCGTCGCCTGGTTGTTGACGAAGGAATAGTCGTTGCGCCGCGTGTAATGCAGCGCTAAACAGAAATCGAATCGCACACGCCTTCGCCCCATGCTATCCGCATGGGGCGAAGGCGTTTTTTGGCGCCAGGGAGGGCCGAGCGGAAACCGCGTCGGCTCGGAGCGGGCAGCGCTCGGTTGGGAGGCGCCTCCGAATGGGAGGCATCACCGTGCTTATGGTTCGGGGCCGCCAACGGATCGAGTCCTGATTCCGGGCATAAGATGGAAGGCTCTGCGACGCCGGCGCTGCGTGCTGAAGCCGTTGGAACCGGCTGCATGACGCGGTTTGGACCAACCACCCGGCGCTCGGACAACGCGACGAGACGAACGTGAGGAACGCAGGACCGCGATCGCGGCCGAAGCGCGTCGCGGTACGTACAGAGCGCCCCGCAAGCGAGAGCTTGCGGGGCGCTGGAGTTCGGTACGAATTGCGGCTACACGGTGGCCTGCGGCCTGCATAGCAGCAAGTCTTAGCCCGTACCCGTAGGGCCTCTAGCCGTCTGTGAGCCGAATCAGGTCCAGGCCGCGAACGGCGGGCTGCTCAACCGGCGTGCTGTGCATCAACGGCGTGCTATCCGAAAGGAGCCTGATGTTGTCCACGAAGGTGCCGCCCGGAAGCCGAGTGCCGTTGCGCATCTGCGAGATGAAAAAGAACTCGAGGATGACGCTCTTGCCGGCCAAGTTGAAGCATTCTTCCGGATCGTAGTCGTTGCAGACGTTGGTCAGATCGTACTCAAGCGCGTTGAGGAAGAATCCTTCCGGCTTGGAAGCCGTCACGCCGTCGATCACAACCGGGGTCTCCAGACTGGATGCGTCCGGATACAGGATCAAGAACAGACCATCCGGCACGATCCCCTCTTCCTGGAACGTACGGGTGTTGAGGAAGAAGTCGAACACGAGGTCCAGCTGCCGCACGTCCTCCGCAAAGCCGCTCAGGTCGAGGGTCAGCAGCGCGGAGGCACGGGCGCCACGAGGATAGGGATCCTCACAGGCCAACGTCTCGCCGTCGCGACCGCCGCCCAGCGCCCAGAGGCTCTGGATGCCGCCGTACTTTGTGCGCGTCGAGGCATGGCACTGTTCCAACGTCCAGAAGTACTCGCCGAAATCCTGCCCGTTGACGTCGTAGATCAGCAGCCACTTGAGCGGGTCGAGCACCGAAACCTCAAAATCCTCAACCAGCAACTCGTTGGCGCCCTGGGCCGTTCGCCCCGTTACATGCGGACGGAAGCCGCGGCGTCCGACGTGATCGAACGCGGTCGCTTGCCGCTGTTGCAGAACGTCACCCGGTGCCGTTCGATCGTCCAACATCGGCCGGATGTCGATCCCCACATCGCTGGGAGCCGCGGCCGAATCGCTGTCTGTCCCCGGTTCCGTTGCCGAGACCGCTAGGGCGCTGGTCACAAGCAATGCCAGCGCGGCGGCAATCGCCGCGGTGATCGACCATCGCTGGGTCATGGGTCCTCCCCTTGGTTAAGTTAATCCACTTCGGTTGGCGTCATCCACGTTGACAATCGCGGACCGCGCGTACCCGGCGGCAGAAGCCACCTGGGTTGGGTCCAACGATCATCTGACCTGAAGAACACCCGAAGCTGGCAAAACTGACACCGCACGCTTCGGGCGCTCGGACCGCGCGATGCTACCACAGCCACCGCACGCTCGCCAACGCCCTACCGGCAGGGACTTCCTGTCGGTCAGCTTCGTCCGCATCTGGTATCCAATCCACGTGCGCGGCATCGCGAGAATCCGCGGCGAATGCACCCCACGAACGTGCTTGCGCCCAAATGCCGGCGCATCGCATTTCCCGGATCAGATATTGAATCGTACGTGCATGATGTCGCCGTCGACAACCGCGTAATCGCGGCCCTCGACCCGCGCGGTACCCGCTTTGCGTGCCGCCGCCATCGAACCGGCGGTCACGAGATCGTCGTATCCAACGACGTCCGCGCGGATGAATCCCCGAGACAAATCCGTGTGGATCGCCCCCGCGGCCTCCACGGCTGTCGCATCGTTATCCACGGTCCATGCCCGCACTTCGTCCTCACCCACCGTGAAGAAGCTCATCTGGCCGAGCAAGCGGTAGCTTTCGCGAATCACACGATGGAGACCGGGTTCCACGACGCCATACTCCTCCATCATCATCGTGCGGTCATCCGGATCCAGCTGTGCGAGCTCCATCTCAAGGCGGCCGCTAATCACAAGGCACGCACTCGACTCGTGCTCGTAGCGCACGCCAAGATCCTCCGGGGAAGACCCGGTCTTATCGTCACCGGCGTTTAGGACCACGAGGAGTGGCTTTGCGGTCAATAGCTGGAAGCCGCGCAACAGCTTGCGCTCTTCCGCGTCCAAGGTCATGTCGCGCACCGGCACCTCCTCGCCCAGGCCGGCCAGCAGGCGGTCCAACAGCGCCTGCTCCGCGAGCTCCAGCTCGCGCTCGGGTCCCTGCCGTCGCTTGCGCAGGTTGTCGGCCAAACGCTCCAGGCGTCGTTCCACGATCACCAAGTCGCTCAGCAGCAGCTCCGTGTCCAATAGCCCGATATCGCGTGCTGCATCGACGGAGCCCTCCGGATGCGGCACGTCGTCGCTCTCGAAGGCACGCACGACGTGGAGCAGCGCGTCGCTTTGGGAGATCGCACCCAGGAGTTCACCCGAAAGACCGCCTTCTCCAATTCCCTTCGCCAGCCCGCCGATATCTTCGTACTCGACCCGAGCGCGCGTGGTCTTGCGCGGTTGAAAGAGAGCGGTCAGTTCGTCCACGCGGGGATCCGGTACGTCGACCGACGCCTGATGGACCTCGAAGCGGCCGGTGCTGAAGCTCGCCGTCTCGACTTCCCCCCCCGTCAGCGTATTGAACAACGTGGTCTTGCCGGCGTTGGGCAAGCCGATGATGCCGATAATCATGACGAGGCTCCTGATGCCGAAGGATTGCGAGTCAGTGCAAGGGCGCGAACGCCGATGGGAATGTAGACGCGGCTCGAGGGTCCGGAACCTACTTGGTTCAACTGGGTCCGGCGTGCGGCGGCGGGGAAGTGTAGCCCGGCCCCGCGCCCTGCAAAGCCCGGATGCTAGACTCCCGTCGCGAACCGCCGACGATGCAGGTGCCAATTTCGCGTCTGGGAGCGACCGGTGAATGATCGACAGTCGGACACGAGAGCAGCGGTAGAAGCGGAACCGGCTTGGATCGACGTGAGCTTGCCGATCCGCGCCGACAGCGTAGCGTGGGCGGGCCTCGCACAGCCGACCTTGGGTTGGGATCTGCGGATCGACGCCGGCGCCACCGTGAATGTGGGCCACATCGCACTGTCCACTCACACGGCGACGCACGCCGACGCGCCCTTGCATGTTGCCGCGGAAGGGGCGGACATCGCGTCTCTGGATCCGGGCGTATACATCGGGCGCGCCCTGCTGCTTCATGTACACCCAGCCGACCTCGAATGTATCGACCGCGCCGTCCTGGCCGCGGCTGGGATCGATTTCGAGGCGATCCCGAAGCGGCTTCTACTGGCAACAGACCAGCCCTATGACGGCATGAATTTTCCCGAGGAGTCGATCGCGATCGACCCGGCTGCCGCGCGCGACCTTGTGGCGGGCGGCCTGCGGCTGATCGGCGTCGACCAACCGTCCGTGGATCCCCTCGACAGCCGCGACTTACCCGCCCACCACGCGCTGCTCGGCGGCGGCGCGTACATCGTAGAGAACCTGCAGCTCGCGGGTCTGGAGCAGGGCTGGTACGACCTGGTGGCCGTTCCGCTGCGGATCATCGGTGCGGACGCATCACCGATTCGCGCCCTCGTACGACCGATCGCGCTCTAAAGCGCCGCCGCGGCCCGCGCCTCGGGCAGTAGCTGCGCCGCGAGGCCGGTCGACCAGAGCGAGGGGAAGGCGCGGCGGAATAGGGCCATCTGGAGAAACTCCGCGCCGGACGTTCCGCCGGTGCCCGGTTCATGGCCGATATGAGCGATGGCCGTCGCGACGTGCTCGAGATGAAAGCCGAACAACATGGATTCGAAGGCGAGGTAGCGCGCCACGGATGCACGAACGCTGGGCTTCTCGATGGCCGCCACCGCGCCCTCGCGCCACGCGTCGCTAGATGGGATCGCCGGCAGCTCCGGCGCGCCTGCCGGCCAGGCATCCAAGCGCATGCCCGCGTCCTCCGCGACACGCGGTACGTCGGCGGAGGTGTGACCGCCTGCGGTGGCGATATCGAGTAGGAGCGGGATGTCGCGTCCGAAGGACGGATGCAGGTGCGGCATATCGGGTGCGCCGCCGATCAGGCCGAACAGCGCCGTGCGCAGGGCGTGCCCCGCGTCGCGCGCGGCGATCGCGGCGGCGAGGCGCGCGCGCTCTTCGGGTTCGTGATAGGCGCCGATGCGCGTTGTCCAGTCGTCGAGGATGGCGTCTTCATACCCGCTGAGGGTCGTGACGATTCGGAATGTAGGCGACTGCAACCCACTGGGACCTTCGAGAACGACCGCACCGGTCTGGGGATTGAGAACAGGGTTGTAGTAGGGCCGGAATCCGTCCATGAACGCATCGTTGGGCATTCGAGCCGCCCCTCGAAAGCCGGCCATCACGCGATTGATGCGTCGAAATGTCGCCGAGAGGGTCGCGAAGGCCTCGGCAAAGGCGGCATCCGGATCGGCGGCCTCCACGATGTCACCCAAGATGGCCAAGACCTCGTCGAAGCGATCTTCGATGAAGCGATGCATGCGGATGAAGCGCAGTTCGGCCGGCATTCCGGAGAAGCTGCGAATCGTGTTCGCGCCGAGAGGATTGTGTCGAATGTACAGGGGGTAGCTGATGATGGGTTTCATGCCCATCCGGTCGGCCGCGGCCGCGACCGAATCGCGCAGGCTCGCTTCAACGGATGGATTGAGCGCGGGCGCATGGCGACGCACGAAGCCGTCGACCAGCAGGATATCCAAGGCTACGAGCCGAGCCTGCGCGTCGTCGAACTCCGCCAGATCGGCGCTCGTAACCGTCCGGAGCGACCCCAACCGCGCGACCAATGAGGAGAGGAACGTCTCGGCGGTGGGGTCTTCAGCGAACTGGCGATGGAGCGAGGGCAGCGACGCAGCCAGATCCTGCCATGGCCCCAACGGCTCGGGA
>JAJCYU010000015.1 GCA_029262755.1 Anaerolineae bacterium | reverse complement strand
GGTCCGGCTCCTGTTCGGCGCGATGACGGCGCTGCTGGTCGTGCCCGTCGTCATCATCCTGGGCGTCCTGGTGTACAAGGGCGGACCTGCCGTGAGCATCGACTTCCTGCTCACCGAGCCCACCAACGGCATGACGGCGGGCGGCATCCTGCCGGCTCTGATCGGGACGGTGTGGTTGGTGGCGGTAGCCCTGCTGGCTTCGGTCCCGATCGGAGTGGCCGCCGCCATCTACCTGAGCGAGTATGCGCGCGACAACTGGCTCACCCGCGTCATCAATCTGGCGATCATCAATCTGGCAGGCGTGCCGTCCATCGTGCACGCCTTGTTCGGCGTCGGCGCCTTCGTCCTGTTCTTCGGCTTCGGCACCAGCATCCTGGCCGCCAGCATGAAGCTCGCCATCATGGCGCTGCCGTTCGTCAACGTCTCCACCCGCGAGGCGCTGCAGGCCGTTCCCCAGGCCTTCCGCGACGCGTGCTGGAACATGGGCGCGACGCGCTGGCAGACCATTCGCCGGGTCGTCCTGCCGAACTCGGTCAGCGGCATCTTGACCGGCGTCATCCTCGAGGTGTCGCGCACGGCGGGCGAGACGGCCCCGATCATGTTCACCGGGGCCGCCTTCTTTCTGCCTTACCTGCCGCAGAGCGTGTACGACCAGACGATGGCCATGTCGCTCCACCTCTACGTGATCTCCACCCAAGTGCCCAACGTACCGGACGCCCTGCCGTACGGGGTGGCGCTGGTGCTGATCGGCATGGTGCTGCTGATGAACTCGATCTCGATCGGGTTCCGCGCGGTGCTGCGCGGCCGGAGGAAGTGGTGAGCGACGTGACGCGCGACCCCGCGCCCGCGCCCGCGAAGGACGCGGCGCGCCCGAAAGTCTCCGTGCGCGGGCTCACAATCCGCTACGGCGACGCCGTCGCACTCGACGACGTCAGCCTCGACATCCACGAGCACGAGATCTTCGGGATCATCGGCCCCTCCAACAGCGGCAAGACCTCCTTCCTGCGCGCCATCAACCGGATGGACGCCTTTACCGACGGCATGGTTGTCGAGGGCCGCGTGCTCTTCGACGGCCACGACGTACGCACCTGGCGCAACCTCTACTCGCTTCGCCGGCGCATCGGCGTCGTGTTCCCGCTCCCGGTCGGCTTGCCGCTCACGGTCTACGAGAACGTGGCCTTTGCTCCTCGCCTGGCGGGCGTGCGCAAGAAGGCCGATCTGGACGTCATCGTCGAGCGCTGCCTGCGCCGCGCCGCGCTGTGGGACGAGGTCAAGGACCGGCTCGACGCCCTCGGCAGCCTCCTATCGGGTGGCCAACAACAACGCCTGACCATCGCCAGGGCACTCTCGCAAGAGCCCGACCTGCTGCTGCTCGACGAGTTCTCGATCGCGGTCGATCCGGTGACCACCATGCGCATCGAGGCCGTCTTAGCCGAGCTGAAGAAGGAGATCACGATCGTCCTGGTGACGAACCTCGTCCAGCAGGCCCGGCGCCTTGCCGACCGCACCGCCTTCTTTCTCATGGGCGAATGCGTCGAGGTCGGTCCGACCGAGCAGCTCTTCAGCGACGACGTCCAGGACCCGCGCACCCGCGCCTACGTGGAGGGCCGCTTTGGCTGATCCCCGCACGAGCTCGCCCTCCGACGTCGCCACAGACGGTCCCGCAATTCGCACGCGCGGCCTCAACCTTTGGTACGGCACCTTCCAGGCTTTGTTCGACGTCGATCTCGACATCGCGCAGGGGCGCATCACCTCGCTGATCGGACCCTCCGGCTGCGGCAAGTCGACCTTCCTGCGCAGCGTCAACCGCATCAACGAGCGGCTCGGCTACGTGCGCACCACGGGCAGCGTCGAGGTGCTCGGGCACGACATCTACGCCCCCGGCGCAGAGCTCATTCAAGTCCGACGTCAGGTCGGCATGGTCTTCCAACGCCCGAACCCGCTGCCGCTCTCGATCCGCGACAACGTCCTCTTCGGCCACCGCCTGCACGAGGCGCCTCGCGCGGAGGCCGGCGGGCCGACCGAGGACGAGATCGTCGAGGAGGCGCTGCGCACCGTGCTGCTGTGGGACACCGTGAAGGATCGCTTGAACCGGCCGGCCATCGAGCTCTCGCTCGAGCAGCAGCAGAAGCTGTGCATCGCCCGCCTGATCCCCGTTCGGCCCGCCGTGCTGCTCATGGACGAGCCCTGTTCGGCGCTCGACCCCAAGGGCACCGAGGCGGTCGAGGAGCTGATCTGGGAACTGCGCGGCGCGTACACGATCCTGATCGTCACGCACAACATGGCGCAGGCCCGGCGCGCCAGCGAGTCGTGCATCTTCATGCTCCTGGGCAAGGTCATCGAGCACGAGCCGACCGAAGACCTCTTCCTGACACCGCGCCACAAGGAAACAGCGGACTACATCGAAGGGCGCTACGGATGAGCTTCGCGCGCCCCCGCGGAGCCTAGGCCATGGCCAAACTCCACGTTGTCGACGAAGAGCACGGGCAAAGCACGCCCTTCCTGCGCGGCATCCTGACCCGCTCGCTCCAAGAGGCCGGTCTGTCCTTCGAGGACGCCTACGCCCTCGCCTCCGACGTACGCGACGGCCTGGCCGACGAGGCGCAAATCTCCGGCGCGGCCCTGCGTGAGCGCGTGCGCGAGATTCTGCGCAAACGGCACGGCGCGGAGAGCGAACAACGCTATCAGGCCACGGTCCATGCCCCCGACCCGATCTGGGTGCAACGGGGCGCCGATCACACCGACCCCTTCTCGCGCGGCCAGCTACGCCGCCATCTCGAGTCGAGCGGTCTTGGCGGCGACGAGGCGACCTCCATCACGGGCAAGGTCTTCAACGACCTGCTCGCCGACGGGATCAACGCGCTCACCTCGGAGGCGCTCGGCCGCAGGGTACACACCCAGGTTCTGCGCGATCACGGCGAGGCGGCCGCCCAGCGCTATCTGATCTGGACCGCGTTTCGCCGCAGCAACCGGCCGCTACTGCTGCTGATGGGCGGCGTGCCCGGCTGCGGCAAGAGCACGATCGCAACCGAGGTGGCGCACCGCTTGGAAATCGTGCGTACCCAGCCGGTCGACATGCTGCGCGAGGTAATGCGCATGATGATCCCCGCCCGGCTACTGCCCGTGCTGCACGAATCGTCCTACACCGCCTGGCAGGCGATGCCCGGCCGCGTGAACGCCGACACCGCCCACCTCGACCTGGTCGAGGACGGCTTCCGCGCCCAGTCGCAGCTGCTGAGCGTGGCCGCCGAGGCGGTCATCCAACGCACCCTCACCGAACGGGAGTCGTTGATCATCGAGGGCGTGCACATCGTGCCCGGCATGCACGAGGCGATCCCCGAACAAGGCGACGCGGTGGTCGTGCCCGTCATGTTGGCCGTGCTCAAGCCCCAGACGCTGCGCCAACGCATCCAGGGCCGCGGCCGCCAGGTGGCCAAGCGCTGGGCGGAGCGCTACCTCGCCCATTTCGACGACATCTGGCACCTGCAATCCCTACTGCTCTCGGAAGCCGACCAGGCCGACGTCGCGATCATCGACAACGACGAGCTGGAGCGCACGGTGCAGCAAGTTCTGCGCACGATCATCGAGATCCTCGCCCGCGAGGGGGCCACCACACCGGACGAGGTCTTCGGCCCATGAGCGACGCCCCGCCGCGCCAAGGCCTGCTCGTAATCCTGGACGGCCTTGGCGACCGTCCCAGCGAGGCGCTCGATGGCCGCACCCCGCTCGAGGCCGCCCACACGCCGCATCTCAACCGCCTCGTCGCCGAGGGCCAATGCGGCCTGACCGACCCGCTGCTACCCGGCGTGCCGGTGGACACGCACGTCGGCACCAGCGTCCTGCTCGGCCTTGCGCCGCGCGAAGCGATGCGCCTGGCCCGCGGCCCCGTCGAGGCCACCGGCGCGGGCGTCCCGCTGCTGCCCGGCGACGTAGCCCTGCGCTGCAACCTGGCCACCTTGCACGCCACCCCCGATGGCCTGCACATCCGCGATCGCCGTGCGGGCCGGGTCCGCGACGAGGTCCCTGCGCTGGCCGACACGTTGGTCGGCGTGAGCCTCGGCGAGGGCATCACCGGCTCGCTCCACCCCGCCACGGGCCACCGGACGATCCTGCGCCTCACGGGTGCGGGCCTGTCGGACGCCATTGGTGACACCGACCCTGGCAGCGGCACCGAGCCCTGCATGCTGCGCCCGTGCCGCCCGCTCGAGGAGTCGGCCGCAGCGCACCGGACCGCCCTAGCCGTGGACCGCTTCGTCGCGATCGCGCACGAGCGTCTGCGGACCCACCCGCTCAACCGGGCACGCGAGGCGGCCGGCCTGTTGCCGGCCAACGGCGTGATCACGCGCGGCGCGGGCGCCGTAGCGGCCACCCACAACCTCGTCCAGCACCTGGGCCTGCGCGCCGCCGTGCTCACCCGCGAAGCGACCGTCGCCGGCCTGGCACGCTTGTTTCACTTCACGCCGATCGAGCTCGGCGGCGAGGACGGCGCACGCCACGCCGCGGCGGCGGGCGACGAGCTACCCGCACTCGTCGCAGCGACGGAAGCCGCCCTCCAAGACCACGACCTGGTCTTCCTCCACATCAAGGACCCCGACATCTTCTCGCACGACCGCGACCCCGTCGGCAAGCGCGACGTGCTCGAACGCATCGACAGCGCGCTTGTTCCGCTCCTGAAGCCCGATCGCGTCATCGCCGTCAGCGGCGACCACACGACGGACAGCCGCCTCGGCCGCCACGTCGGCGATCCCGTCCCATCGCTCCTGCGCGTACCCCTCGGCCGCATCGACGACCGCACGATCTTCGGCGAGACCGACGCCGCGGCGGGCGGCTTGGGTCGCATCTCCTCGAGCGGCCTTCTGTGGTCGCTCTTGGACGGCATGGGTGTCCTGCCCAACCTCCGCCCCCGGGACGCGGCGTACTTCGCGTAGGGTCGGTAGGGTGCGCCAAAGGTGTGCGGGCCCGGTCCCACCGGGTTCGCGACCCACGCTCGCTCGGATTCTCTCGGGCGTCGTGACGCGGAAGGGCTAGCTGGCGGGGTGGCGTCCACGTGTGTGTCGACGCGCCAGCCGACCGCGCCGACGTCATACTCTCATGGCCCGCGAGACCAATCCGGAACGTCGAGCTTGATACCGCGCCCGTACCCGAGCGCACGCCAGTTCGCGCTCCCCGCTACGCCCCCGGCTACGCCCCCGCCAACCGCGCCGCGATCGCGGGAGCGGTCTCGGCGAGCATTGCACGGATCGCGCGTGCGCTCGTGCCGCCATTGCAGTAGATGCGCTTGCCCGCCGTGGCCGGATCGCTGAGGATGCCGCCGCTGTGGTGCACGGCGACCACCGCGAGCTCGTCGTCGAGCACGGGCGCCCCCGACGAACCCGGCTCCGTGGCCGTCGTGTACTGCACCGTGCGCGCATCCGCGAAGACCACATGGTTGTGCTGCAACGAGATCTTCTTCAGGTGCCCCCCCGGATGCTGCACGATCGCGACGCGCTCATCCGCGCGCACGCGTCGACCAGAGAGGATGAGCGGCGCGGGCACGGCGCGCGCACCGGCGACGTGACCATCGACCGGACTGCTGCTGTCGCCATCAATCCCGCCATTGCCAACGCCCGCGATCTCGAACACCGTCACATCCAACGCCGCGTCCGTCGCGAACGCGCCGCCCTCCACGACCGTGGCTGGCACCACAGCGCGCGGGCGCCCCGCCTCGTCCAGCTCGTAGTGGAACGCGACCTCCGTGACGGAGGCCTCCTCCGGCGACGCGACGACGTGGTGATTGGTCATGATCAATCCGTCGCCCACCAAGAAGCCCGTCCCTACCGAGCCCGCCCGCTCACCACCCGCCACCTTGAGTCGCACGACGGCCTCGGCCGCGCGCGCGGCCCGACGCAGATAGCGCACGTCGCGCAGGGTGTTCTCGCCGAGGATGCGCTCCAGGTGGCCCGCGACCTCGCCGCCGCCGCGCCAGTCCGCCTCGTCCGTGGGGTCGAGCGGTCGGGAGCGCGCCGCGAGCGGACCGCCGTCGTGGGCTCGGAGCACGTTCGCTAGGACCGCCGCGTCCTCCTCGTCGACCAGCTCGCGCACGTGGTCCAGCAGCACGGCGATGGCCTCGCGGTCATAGGCCACCTGCCCGAACTCCGCGAGCCCGAGCACGACCTCGCCCGCCACGGAGCGCGGCGAGCCCTCCAGGTCCAAGCGTGACAAGAGCACGCCGCCCCGCTCGGTGCCCGCCAACGCGGCCGCAACGAGGCGCCGCCGCTTGCGCGCCGTGCCGAACTCCGGCAAGGCCACGAGGATGGCGGTGATCGCACGCAGCTGTTCGCGGTCCAGGGCGATGCTCATGCTGTGGATGGTATCATGCCGCCATGACCCTCGGAGCGAAGCGCGGCCCGATCCGGTCGCTCGCCAAAGACCTCGTCGCCACCCTCACCCCGCATTTCGAGCTGCTCGACGTGCGGCGCGAGTGGCTGCGCCCGCTGCTCCTCGACCGCGCGGACCTGGCCGGCGAGCTTGCCTGGGAAGGCGCGCCTCGGGTCTTCACCGCGCGCCTGGTCAGCCTGTGCCTCAGCCAGGCGCACCCCGAGGCCGGCTCCGCGTTGCTGGACGATCTCCTGGCCGCGCTGGCCGAGGAGGGCGTCGGCCTCGACCCCGCCCGCCAAGCCGCCTTCACCGACCTACGCGCCCGCCTGGCCGCCCTCGATCCAGACGACCTGCCTGCCGATCCCGCGACGCG
Source organism: Anaerolineae bacterium (assembly GCA_029262755.1). Lineage (GTDB taxonomy): Bacteria > Chloroflexota > Anaerolineae > Epilineales > Epilineaceae > JAJCYU01. The sequence continues at coordinate 27,118 of JAJCYU010000015.1, read as the reverse complement.
CCGCCGACGGACGATCGCGCTTGCCGGCGCCGCCTTCACCGCCGGTTTGGCGGCGCTTGCGCTGGGCGTGCCCTATTGGCGTTCCTGCCGCGCGCCGATAGACGGCGCGCTGCGTGTCGCAGTAGCGTCGTTCGGCCGCGGCACGGCGGACGGCTCTTCGCGCCGCGCGTTGGACGGCCACCGGTTGGCCAAACAGGTGGCCGCGCATCTGGACCAGGAGCTGCGACAGCTGCTGGCCACGCGCGGCGGGACGGACGCCGTGCCGCACGCGATCGCGGTACGCGGACCGAGCCTGTTGTGCCCCGTCGTCGGCCTCGATGCGGATGCGCGCGCACGGAGTGCAGCGCGCCTTTCGAAGCGCATCGACGCCGACATCCTCGTCTACGGCACGCACGTGGTCACCGACACCGGCGACGGCATCGTGGCCAGCCGCTTGGTCCCCGCGTTCCACGTCACGGACGATCCGCGCCGCCTGCGCGACGCGGGCGAGTTCGCCGGCTCGCACGCCCTCGGTACACCGATCGAGGACCCCGATACGATCACGGGCGGCGGCGCGCTGGGCGAGGCGATCCGCGTGCGCACCGGGCTGCTCGCCTCCTTCGTGGTCGCGCTCTCCTACTTCGCGGACCGTCAGTACGAGCGAGCCGAGGGTCTCTTGGCCCAGGTCGCGAGCGACAGCGGGTGGCCGGAGCACGAAGGCAAGGAGGTCGTGTACCTCTTCCTCGGCAACGTAGTGCTGCAGGACCTCGGTAGGGACCGGCCGGATCGCATCACCCAAGCGGGCCGGTGGTTCGACGACGCGCTGGCGCTGGATCCGGAATACGCGCGCGCCCAACTCGGCGCGGCGGAGGTGGCGTTCCAACGCGCTCGCGGAGACGCGAACTGCCGAGCGGAAACCGTGGACGTGGACGAGCTGGAGAACGCGATCACCCGCTTCGGCGCCGCGAAGGAGGCCGCACATCAACCTCCCGAAAGCGACGTCGCGGTCAAGGCGGATTTCAGCGCCGGCCGAGCGGCCGTGTGCCTTGCCGTCGCGGCCGGGGACCAGGATTGGTCGGCGACGATCGAGCCCTTCGAGAACGTGATCGCAGCCTACGACGAGGGCGACGGCCTGCGCCGCAAGCAGCTACGCGACTGGGCGGCCGAGTCCGCGGGCATGTTGGGCGTCATCGGCGGCATCGAGAGCCGCACCGCTGCCGCCAACGCGGATGCCGAGGCCGCGAGCGCGGCGAGCGCGGCGGCGCTCGCGCACTTCGAGCGCGCGATCGAGATCGGCGATCGGCACGCCCGTGACGCGGTCTTCCACGTGCAAAGGGCGGACCTACTACTCGCTACCTGCGACCTTGCCGCAGCCGTGCGCGCCCTCCGCGACGCCGAGCGCGCCGAGGGGCGCGCCGTCGCGGAGGAGGAGGCGATCGGCCCCAGCTACATCGCGCACCGTGATCGCGTGCGCGCCGACGTGGACGCGGGCACGCTCGGCCCGGGCTGCGCGGCGGACGAGACCTTGGATGTGAATCTGTAGCGCCGCACCGACACGCCGGCTCGTCAGGTCGCCACCATGCCTCCGTGACTCGGTTGCTTGATTGCTCGTTCGCTTGGTCGCTCGTTCGCTTGGTTGCTCGCTTGCTCGGTAACTCGAATCAAACGCGGCAAGACAAGAACCCGCAGGCGCAAATGGAGGTGCGCGCGCCGCCGCCGGCGGTTGAGCGGTCAAGGCGGGCCTCCGGTGGGCGGCAGGCGCCGAGCGGGAACCGTCTCCGCGCCGACAACGTTGTGCGAACCGATCCCGCCCCTCGTCGCCACGGAGCCCGCGCATGACCCCTCTCCTGCACGCCGTCACCCGCTACCGCCCTCGCCTCGTACCCTCGTGCACGATCAGCATCGACGTCCTCGCCGTCCCCGCCGAGCGCATGGCGCGCGGCACCCTCGTCACGCAATCCATCGCGCGCCTCGTCCTCGATGCCTTGCGCGACCAACTCGTCCACGCCCTCCAATGCGGCGAGGCCGGCCACTTTCCCGGCATCGGCCGCTTCGCCCTCGAGCTGCGAGCGTGTTACGACCAAGCACACCACCGATTCCGAAGCATGTCGACCAGTAGCACCGTAGGAAGCTCTGCCGGCGTCGTCCGCCCCGTCATGCGCGCCTCGCACGAACTGCGCCACGCCGTCGCCGACCTCTCCGACGGTCGCGGCCGCGTCACCTACCGCGAGCACGTCGGCCTCACCGCCAGGCAGCTCGCCGCCCTGTGGAACGCAGAGCACCCGGCCGACCCCGTCCGCCTAGTCAAGGAGGTGGGCCCCGGCTCGCCGTCGAGCAACTACGGCGCCGATGCCAAGGAAGCGGGCATGCGAGAACGAGACGGAGCCGGTCCCGCTCCGTAAGCGTCTGACTCCCAATGCCGCTGAAGGGCGGCTGCACAGCCCCTGGGTCGACACGACTCAGGGGCTGTCTCGTTGCGGTACAGGGGCTGAGTGGACAGGTTTGTAGTGCAGCACCGGGGCGATAGCTACGCAGCGTCACGCCCCATGCTTACTTGCGCGGTAGCCGAGGACAGGAAGGAGCTGGACGGACCCGCATGTCATCGGCGCCTTGCCCGCCCAGCACGACGATCATGCCCACCACGCCCATCACGTAGGGCAGGGCGTCCGGCCGCGTCGCCCGCCGCAGCCCCGCGAGCAGTCGCGCCGAGAGCGCAGCGTCCGCATCATCTTCAAGGTCGAGCCCAGCCGCGTGGCCCGACCGAGCCGCAGCGGCCGAGCCAGACGCGTCGACTCCATGAAGGCCACCAGCCCCGGCAGCGAGACGACGAGCACGACGAGGTCGAGCGCGCCCATCCACGAGCGGACGTAGTCCCAGCCGCGCAGCCGGGTCTTCACCACGCTGTCGGCCAGGAAGAGCAGCCAGATCGCCCAGTTCGCCGCGCTCGCCCCTGCCAGCCACCGCGGATCCGCGGCGCTCGACTCCACGAGGATCACGGGCAGCACGAGCAGCGCGGCCGCCGTCGCGGTGCGGTCGAGCAGGATGGATCGTCAAGTCGATCGTGCGTCGTGTCCTGGATCCCAAGCGGGTGACCATGCGCGACGCGATGTCGTACTGCGGCGTCCCGCTCGACGACAACAACCGCAAGCCCATCTGTCGCCTGCACTTCAATCGGGCCCAGAAGTACATCGGCCTGTTCGGGGAGGACAAGTCCGAGGACCGCGTTCCCATCGACTCCGTGGACGACATCTTTGGGCTGGCGGACCAGCTTCGGGCCACGGCGGCCTCTCGGTGCCGGTGTGAGCCCGGCGGAGGGCGGTCCATGCTGAGCGAGGTCGTCGGGGCGGTGATCGGCGGTCTCTTCACGCTGGCGGCTGCGTGGCTGGGCTGGTGGCTTCATGCGCGATCGTCCGCGGCGCACGACGTGGGCGGACGGGGGCGAGTTGTTCGTCCGGCAACGACGGATGACGCAGCGCGCGGCGTCGCCACGACCTCCCGGCCGAAGGGCGGCCGTGCGCACCTCGGCGAGCTGCCGGGCGTGGTCACGTGGGTGCTGTGCGTCGCAACCGCGGCCGTCGCGTGGGGGTCAGAATTGGGGTCAATCGAACACATCGACGCACGTCCGGGCCCGAAGCGTTGTTGACTCCGGGCCCGGCCGCTTGGCAGCGATTCTTCGCTTCAGGTGTCCGTCGACGCCAAGACGTCTTACGATGTGTCCGTCCCGTCGAGTGGCTGGAGGATCGGCAGGAAAATCGGCCGGTTCTCTCCGCCCAGCGGAGTCGCCGTCGGACCGCCCGGTGTGGCTGTCGGATCGCCTGGCGTGGCCGTCGGATCGCCTGGCGTGGCCGTCGGACCGCCCGGCGTGGCTGTCGAACCGCCCGGCGTGGCTGTCGAACCGCCCGGCGTGGCTGTCGAACCGCCCGGCGTGGCTGTCGGGTCGGGAACCGTGGTTCCCGCCTGCGTTGGTGTCGTCGTAGGTCCAAGCGTGGGAACGTTGACCACGACGACGGGCGTGTCCACGGCGAACGCACCGACCACCGTGGAGGGTTTGATGTCGAATCCCCAAAGGGTCTCGCGGTACTCGCCGGACAGCTTGGCGCCCGCCTCGTCCACGGAGGTGCTGGTCAGGCTGAACTGCCGCGTCACGCGCCGCTCGGAGATCGTCTGACCTCCGCCGGGCTTCCGCTCGGGCGACATCACGATGGAGAAGCGCTCCGATTGAAGCCTCAGCGTCGTGCCGTCGTAGGTGCCGGAGACGCGGGGCCCGATCGCAAGCTCCTCGCCATCGACCATCACCGTATGCTGCTCCGGGAAGGCCAGAGAGCGCTCGAGCACGACGTAGCCGCTGACTTGGTTTCCCGCCTGTTCCAGCCGCAGGGACAGGTCTAGGTCGCCCACGTGACCGGGTTCCGTCGATCCTCCAGGCATGGGCGTGGGCGTGGCCAGCGTTTGGCTGTACACGCCGGTGAGCACCCAATGGAGGTCCGCCAAACCAGTGTACGTGCCCGAGACGACCGCCGTCTGGTCGATGGACATCGTGGACGAAGCCGACTTCTCCACCGCCACGTTACCCGGAGAACCCGCGGATAAGAACAGGACGATGCCGACCAGCGCCGCGCCGACGAAAAGACCGAGCGTGATCTGAATCCACCTATCTGCATTCATTAGAAGTCCCCCCGCACACAGGCCTCGGGCGGCGGCGCTTTGTCTGGGCGCGAGGCGCGCGTGGTGCTGAAGTCCAACTCGATATCCTTCAGCTGGCCCAGGTCCAGGTCGTCCAGCCCCGTATCCTCCGGTGCGCCGGCCAAGACCTGCACCTCCCAGGATGACGCGGAGACCGGCCGACCGAGGAAGCGGGATGTCAGCTCGCCGTTTGTGTTGCCGTTGATGCTGGCCTTGAAGTCGGTCCGCGCCTCGGCGGCACTCAGATTGCTGGGAAAGTCCCGTCCCATCAGGGCTTTCGGGTCGATCAGCCGATAGTTGAAGATGCAGCCGGCCTCGGTGCGCAGGTGGGTGACGCCGCTCTGCGTGACCACTACCCGTTGATACGAGAGATCTCCGCCCTGGTTCGTGACCAGGTTCATGCTCATGCCGGTGCTGTCTGGCTTGGGCTGGCCGATGCCCGCCAGCTGGAAGAGCCAGAAGAACTGGAAGCCTTCCTGGATGACGTTGGAGAACACGCCGTTGTCCACCAGCGAGGTTGAGAAGTTGAACGTCAGGACGGGCTTCTGACTCGGACCCGTGCCCGGCCCAGTGTTCTCCGCCACCCAGGCGCGGAAGCGGCGAATGCGCTCCGCCTCGGCGGCGTCCCCCGTGAGCCCCAAGTATTCGTCGGACAGGCCGAGGATGTGCTGTGCCACGGAGATGCGGAAGTTCTCCGTGTTGATCCGCGAGTCTCGCGGAAAGTCGTTATGCACGCCCTTTACATCTTCCAGGAAGTCGATGATCTCATCCGCGGTGCGGGCCCGATAGATGCGGGACATGGCGATGCCGTTGGCGCTGAGGCGCATGGCGTTCTCGTACTCGGCCCGGCGCGCGGCCAGGTAGGCGAGCTTGGAGGCATCTTCCAGCTGGCCGGCCAGCTTCAGACGCTTGGAGTCCCGCACGATGCGGAAGCTGGGGTCATTGGCCGGGCTGATCTGCAGGTAGGCCCGGTCGCGCTTCGCCTCGATCACGTCGTGCAGGGTCTGATCCCGAATGCCGCGGTACTCCGTGAGCTTGGCGTTATACTCCTGGATGGCGATGTCGATCTCCACCTGGAGCTCGGCCTGATCCAGGAAGAGGTTGCGGATGACCGCTTCCTTCTCCACAGAGTTGATCTGCATGTCGTTAGCAGCTTGTCGCATGGTCCGACCCGCTGAAAGCTCCCCTCTGATTCCGGCGCCGAGATCTACACTCCACTCAAACGACGGAACAGCTCCTTCAAATCCAATGGATACCGAGCAACAAGACGCCAATTCGATCATCGACTCGAAGACCGCAGTCTCCTGGGCCCCCTTGTATAGATAGGTGTTGACTTTCTCGTTGCGCAGCTCCTCGACGGAGGCCCGCACCAGTATGTTGTCGAACTCCGTCTTCACCCGCAGGTATTGCAGGTAGATGGCGCGCAGCTCCTGCATGCTCTGTTTCAAGTCGCTCGTCGGCGCCTGCTGGACGCAGGCTTCGAAGGCCTCGTTGTCGCTGGTGGTCGGATCGCAGCGCTCCAGGGTATCGATCGTCTGTTGCACGCAGGCGAAGTACGCTTCGTCCTCGCCGATCTCCTGGCTGCCGCGAGCGCAGCCGGCCTGGGCCTGGATCCGCTCGTCGCGACCGGTGGTCACCGCCCGGATCTCCGCGATCAGGTCCGTCTTCTTCTGTTCGAAGGTGCGTGTGGCTTGCTCCTCTTCGCGCTGCAGCTCCTTGGCCCGCTCGGCCATCCGCATCGCCTCTTCATAGAGGCCTTCGTCGTTGCTGCCAAAGCGCTTGATAAAGGGCCTGGCCGGTGTGAACTGGACGTCGAATCCGAAGACGTTGCGGCCCTCACTCATGGTCCGGGCATGCTGGCGCGTGTCCAGCATGCGCAAGGCTATCTCCGCCAACATGGCGCTGTCGGGGCGTGTTCCACGCATACAGGGCGTTGCGGCCCGGCCGCTTATTCCAGCGATGCCGATCAGGTTGACGTACTGAGTCACGGAGGCGGACCTGAAGTCTTCTTGGGCGGCATCCAGGCCGTAGGCGTTGAGGTAGCTCTTTCGGATGGCCAGGTGGTGCCGGGCGCGCTCCTTTCCATCCAAGGTCCGCGCGGTCAGCGCCCATTCCGACTCCGCGTAGAAGTCCGAGACATAGCAGCCGTCGCCGATGGCGCGCGTCATCCCTTCAAACACGGCCAACTCTGCGGCCGCGTACTGTTCCAGGGCCATCTCGAGCTTCCGCACTTCGTCGAGGACGAAAGCATCTCCGCCCACGATCTCGTCACCGCTGAAGTGGAGGCCGAGCGCATCCGTCATGAACTGCTGGCCGAAGATCATGCGCAGGTACGCCACCTCCCGCACCGTCTCGCGCATGCGGGCCGAGAAGTTGCACCAATCGATCACCGGAGCATTCTCAGGCGGGTCGCCGATCGGATCATCGGCCACGGGCTCGGGCGAGCAGTAGCCACGATCGAGGCGAAAACGTGGCTCATCGGCGTATACCGCCAGGTAGGCGTAGATGTCGCGCGCCCGGCGCAGCTCTAGATCGGCCCGGTCCATGCGATCCTCTAGCGTGACCTGCTGATTGGGCAAGGTTCGATCGAAGCCAGACTCGTAGTCGAATTGCCGAACGAGGTCGTCGAAATCTGGTTTCTCGTTATGCGGCGAGATGTCCTGACGGAACTGCTTGTTTACTTCCAACAAGGCCTTGGCCTCCGCCTCCATCGACAGATGGTCGGCGTGCACGGGCGGGCCGGCTACGGTCAGGGCTGAGCTGGCTACGGCGGGCAGGTTTGCACCGGCCGCGCTGGGGCGGCCATCCAATGCGCTGGGCTGGCCCACCAGCCCGTAATTGGTCGAGCAGTAGTCGCTGAGATCGCCTGGACCACAGACCGCCGCGCTGGTCTGCGTCAACAGCGTCAAAGACAGCAACACGCCCACCGCGACCGCCGTGCGGAACGGGCGGATGTTCATCGCTGCTCCTCTAGGGCCTCGAGCCGTTCGACGAGAGCTGCGTTCTCCTCTCGAAGCCGGTCAAACTCCCCCTGTAGATCGAGGGCCGTCGATTCCTCGATCCCCTGAGCGCCGGCTGACGAATCGCCATTCAGCCGCGACAGCATCTCGGGCGGGACGTAGTAGCCCATCTGCAGCCAGGTCAGGATGGTGCCGTCCTGCATCTCGTCTGAGCTCTGCAGCGCATAGCCGATGATCTGACCGGCCTGCGTGGCCTTCATGGCGGCGCCGGGAACGCTGGCGCTGGCCAGAGGATCGCCGGCGGCGATCGCGCCATTCTCCAGGGAGATCCTCACCGGCACGCGCCCGGCCACGGCCACCACGGTCTCGTCCGCGATGAGCCGGCCGGCTTCCGTGTCCGCCAGGGTGGTCTCGCCACCGCTATGAGCCAAGCCCGGATTGGAGGAGACGACACCCATAAGGTGGTCGGCGTAAGGCTGCCGAGAACGCTGCACGGTCGGTTCCCCTGCTCCCCGAGGTTGCAGGACCACGACATCGCCCGGCTTTGCAGCCGCCGTCGATGACCCGAAGTGCGGAACGTTGAGCGATCCGTTGACCGTAAGACCCGTAACGGAGGCTCCGGCGCTCAATCCCCCCGACTCGAGCGCGTGGTAGGCATTCATCGCCAAGGGTACGGGGTACACCTTTTGGCGCGGCACCATCTCAGGATCGTCACCCACTTTGATCCCCAGGTATCGATGTCCCCTAAACATGACGGGGAAGTAATGTTCGGTGAATCCGGTCAGGACTACGTTGAAGACGCCATCGCGCACGGGCACGTCTTCAAACGTCTCCTGGCCAAGCATGTCAGTGCCCGGAGTGTTGCCCGTGGCGCTGACGTAGATCGCGATCCTGATGTCTCGCGGGCCTGTGATCAGGCTGCCATCGACGTCACGCAGGATGCCCTGGTAGCTGAAGTCCTTCATATACGTAGGATTCTGTGCAATACGGAGGGGGTCCTGTGCGAGACGGGATGCCTCCGCCGGTCGATCATCGCCGAATTCATGGAACCCGAAGGCAATGATGGCCAACGCAAGGGCGATCAAGGCCCCTGTCCGCAAATGGGCTCGATTACTGCTCAGCATGATAGTGCACCTCCAGATGCAGCGTCATTGAGATGGTCGTACCACCACCCACACTCTGGTATCGCTACTGGGTTGAGAAACAACGCCGCTACACAGGATCCTCGCCGCTCCGCTCCCAAAGCACGGTCATCGATTCATCGTCCGTGAAGAGGAAGGGCACGGTGTTACGGGGAGAGACGTCGCAAGCAGCTTGCCGGCGATCGAGTTGAGGCGCAAACATGAACCATGACGTGCTCCCTTGGGCGCACCAAGGTCCTGCGTTCGACACCCGTAGGGCCCAATCCGCCCCCTGTGGACAAGAACGGGGCGGACTTCTGCGACATCGCTCTTCCGGTCGGCCGAAACACGTAGACACTACGGTGGATAGGTGAGTGTAGACACGGGCGTAGGCAGCGGTAACCGTGCCTTGGATCCCCGCTCGAAGCTGGGCGTCGAGCGCTGGGTCGGCCGGCACGTGGCCATCGACGACCCTACCAAGCGCCTTTATTCGGCCGCCCTAGCGACCTGAAATCCGTAGACACCACCGGCTATCGGGCCATGCGCCCGATCTCCGTTGCGCTGCTTGCCTTCCGGGAGGGGTGACGTGTCTACCGCTGTCGAACGCAGGCGGGGGCGGTGCGGGAAATCGGGTGGTGAGCGCTGCGCCGCTGAGCCTTTTGGTCCAGCGCGAGCTCTTCGAGCCGGAGACGGCCGACGCCATGCTGGCCTGGCATCACTCCGGCTTCAGCGTCCACGACGGCGTGTGGCTCGACCAGGACGAACGCCCGGCCCACGAGCGCCTGGCGCGCTACGGGGTACCGGCAGCAACGCTGCGATATTGCCCCCCCTTCCCGACATGGCGACTTTATGCCCTTGATCTCAGTTTGTGCTCGAGATCTTCGGATAGCCTGGGGGGCAGAATAACGTGAATCGAGCCGTTCTCGGCAGAATATCTACCGACGTGGGCGTTTCTGCACCGTTGCTGCCGGAACCCCGCCAAGGATCGCTACTGCAGACGTAGCTGTTCAGCCACCGATTCCTCGAACACCCCCAACATCGAGCACTAGCCAGGTGGATTAGGGTCTGGCCAGTTCTAGTGGGCCCTCTTCTCCTTCAGACTCCATTAGAATCGCGAGCCGCGTGGGATCACATATGTGATCCCGCAGGATGCTTACACTCATCTTTGCCGAAGGCGCATCAACTATCGCAAACGGTGTTAGATGAGCATCACATACCCGAAACTCCCTATCCGCAGACTCAATCACCACGGTGCGAGCATGAAACAAACCCTCCGGCGTCTCCAAACTGTCAGTTGACACGTGCAATTCCAAGTCGCCCTCAGACGGAGCAACCACACAGATTGTAATGCAGCCCTTCGTAACCACAATCGCATCTTCTAACTCGAACGTAATTTCCCCTCCGGACCCAAGCACCAACACAACTGCCCCCGCGGGGTATACCGTCTGTCTTATCGTCTTCATGTCATCGCCCTATTCGGTCATATTGACGACCGCTAACGCGGAGTGTCGCCCCCACTGCCCACCGCGAACCGCAAGGCTCCCTGAAGCGACAGCTGAAGTGCTGGTCCCCCGGCGTTCTCGCCCGGGTGGGATACATAAATCCCTCAGTCGCCGCCGACTCAATGTATGGGCTCGAGTTGGAGTTGACCCGGTAGCGCGGACACCTCAGATTTTGGGAAGGAGGTGTCCCTCATGGCGAAAGGCCGCAAGACGTACCCAACGGAATTCAAGGCCCGTTTGGTGGAGATGTGCCGAGCAGGACGTTCAGCGGAGTCGCTCGCTCGCGATTTCGAGCCTACTGCGCAGACGATCCGAAACTGGGTCAAGCAAGCTGACCTTGATGTAGGCCGTCGCTCAGATGGCCTGACAACGCTCGAACGTGATGAACTCAGCAAGCTCCGGCGCGAGAATAGGCGCTTGCAAGAGGAGCTTGAGATCATGGGAAAAGCCGCCACCTGGTTCGCCCAGCGGAAATCGGAGTCGACGCCGAAACGGCGTTCGAGTTCGTGATGGCGAATCAGGGCGACTATCCGGTGTCGACGATCTGCCGTGTGCTGGGCGTTTCCACGAGCGGTTTCTATAGCTGGCGTACCAGAGAGCCCTCTGCGAGAGCGAAGGGAGACGAGGAGTTGACGGAGAAGATCAGGCACTTTCACGTCGAGTCGCGGGAGACGTATGGAGCTCCGCGCATCCACAAAGACCTGATTGACGCCAAGATCTGTGTCGGCCGGAAGCGGGTAGCACGCCTCATGCGCTTGGCCAAGATCCGCGGTGTCTGTAGAAGGAAGGGGCATCGAACAACGATCCGAGGGATCGATTCTGGAGCTGCGGACTTGGTCCAGCGTGACTTCAGCGCAGAGGGGCCGAATCAGATCTGGGTGGCGGATATCACGTACATCCCGGCATGGACTGGGACACTTTATCTTGCCGTTGTGATCGATGTCTGGAGCCGGAAGGTCGTCGGTTGGTCGATGGCCAATCACATGCGGCAGGAACTCGTGATCGATGCCTTGAACATGGCGATCGCTCGGCGTCAGCCTGGAAGTGTCATCCACCATTCAGATCACGGCTCCCAATACACATCGCTCGCCTTCGGCCGCCGGTGCAGCGCCTACGGCATCCGGGTGTCCATGGGCAGCGTCGGGGATTGCTACGACAACGCCCTGGCGGAGAGCTTCTTCGCTACGCTCGAATGCGAGCTCATCGACCGCTCGACATTCCGCAGCCGTATTCAAGCCCGCATGGAAGTGTTCGACTTCATCGAGAGCTTCTACAATCCGATTCGACGGCACTCGGCTCTCGGCCAGGTGTCACCGGTCAACTTCGAACGACAGGCTCAGGCCGCTTGAGCCCCCTAACACTCAACCGTCCGCGAAAGCGGGGTAACTCCAAGTAGTTGCCTTCGTCATATGCCGCCTTGCCACCCTCCATCTCGATCTGGGTGCTTCCGATCTTGACCCAGTCGACTTGAACATTGCACCCACTGATTCCGAAGGCCGAGTCGTGGATGCCAACAGTTATCACGTTATCGCCGTTGTTCCCATTCACTCCCCACAGGTCCACATTCAGTGATAATTGCACCCACGATGAAGACGATTACTCATGCCAGAGCATTGGAAACCACGCACGCCAAATGCGCGGCGTCATTTCTAGCAGAGTTGGTTCGGCAGGGGGTACGATCATCCCATCCGGCACAAATTCCATTTTCACCAGACCGCCCAGACCAGCCACGGCCCAGTGCGCGCCAGAAACGCGAGCAATCGGGCCAACCTGCCCCTGAATCACCATCGCCTCTGCAAGCGGGCCTTCGGATACGCCGCCCCCATCAAGTGAAAAGACATCCACGTGACTCGGACTCCAACTCTCGCTGTCCTCATCCTCAGTACATGCCACGAAAAGCATTCCATCGCTCATTGACAGTGATCGCCGGTTGCACTGATGGTACTCCGTTTCCGCTTCGGCAAGAATATCCCACGGCATTCTGGGGCCCACTTCGTATTGAGACAGCGTGCCTGTGAGGCTATCGAGTAGCACAACTGTGCCATCCATGGAGGATGATGCAACTTCAATAATCACTTCATTCTGTGGTCGCACGAGACGTCCAATATCAACAAGCTCGTCCTCTGGTGAGATCTCTAGGACTAGGATTTCGTTCCCCCCAAGGAGACCGAGGATGTACTGGCCGGCCAACGCAACGGACTTCACACCTGATAGTCCGTCATTCATCGTAGCTGCATACTCGTCCCGTATCTCTAACTCTCCTGTCCCCCCCGGAACATACAGAGTGATTCCGGCGCCCGGGTATCCGTAGGTTGCTAGCAATATCCGATCGCCGGCCACTTCAGCATTGGCGATCCAACCTCCGACGACTTCGATGGTTCCAACATGTGCAACACGTAGTGGGTCAACGGCTTGAAACACATTGACTGCGCGTTGGCCCCCACCGTCTTCCATCACGGCAGCGATGGTCCAATTGCCATCGGGACCGCGGTCAAGCCCCACGCGATCGTAGCCGCGTGAGGCGGCAGCTCTAGAAAGCACACCTGGATCGTCCCCATTTCCGACTAGGAGCCCTTCTCCATCGACGATGGAAACCAGGCCATAGGACTCGTCAATGTCGCGAGCGTTTCCCACCGCGTCGATTTGGGCCATCTCTCGCCAATCACCGTTCGAATCCTGGAGGCGCAGAGAAAACCGCCCGTACTCCGAGCCAATCAAGCATTGCTGGTCGCTGCAACGCACGCGAGACAATCCAGAAACATGCTGCAAGAGGGTGGCCCCCACTCCGTCACTATCCGCAACTACTGACCAGAGTCCCGGCACAAGGGGGTGCGCGCCTGAAGTCGCCACCATAAAACCGTCGGCATATGCGGATAAGCCCACAATGGGTGCGGGAATTCCAGCATTGAGGAAGCGCTCGCCGACGATGCAATTTTCACGAGTACAATCTACGGTAGCAACGGTGACCTTCGCCCCCGTTCCAATCGCAACGTGCTTCCTATTGACGGCGACAACCGACGAAGGTCCAATTCCTGGCAGGTCCGCTGAAGCGATAGGCTCAACTCGCCCAAGCTGGTCAACGGCTAGAAAGTGTACGCGATTTGCACCAAGTGCCGCTACGTCGCCGACTGCATTGGCTGCGATCGCGTACACATCATCATGCCGCCAGACTCCTCGGGCCTGTAGTTGTTGGGGGCAGCCATCAAGCGCGAATGTAACAACCCCTAATCCCCGTACGGCGAGAACAACTCGCCCGCCGACCGACACCGCGCCATCAACAACGCCGGGGGCTTTCCACGTTGCTTCCATCGTCAACTGGCCATCATCGCTGACGCTCACCGCAGTCAGACTCGCATCAGCGGTGACGACAATGGCGTCGTCATCTAGTGGGACAATAATACGGACGACTCCCGGCAAGCCTTCCAGCCTATCTGCCAACAGCAACTCACCTGCATCAGTCATATGAACGCTAAGCACTGAGGTTCCGGCACCTACCAGATACCAATTGTCACTTCGTGTGAACACCGCATCAAGTACAGCGCCACCCGACTGGCCAAGGATCCGCAGGTAGCCGCCATCGACGGCGGACGTTGACTCGTGGCTGGACATCGCAAATGTCGGCACTACCGCTTCACCTCCCGGGCTGCTCCCCAATGCTGCCGAGCAGATAAGCACCAACAGCCACCGGGTAGTCGCCGAGAGGCACTTCAATACCATGGACATAAGATTCACCGCCGCGCTGATCATCTACCCTCTCCTGACCGCCCATTCGGGGTACCGGCAGCAACGCTGCACTATTGCCCCTCCTTCCCGACGTGGCGACTTTAAGCCCTTGAACTCAGTTTGTGCTCGAGATCTACGGATAGCCTGGGGGGGCAGAACAACGCGAATCGAGCCGTTGTCGGCAGAATATCTACCGAAGTGGGCGTATCTGCACAGTCGATGCCGGAACCCGTACTTCTCCATCTCGTTTTGGTCGGTACGTTGCCATGTCAGCCCCACGACCACGCTTTCGCGCCACAGCGACCCCCCTACCACCTACGGCGTCGTCCCACCCGGCAACCCAGGCGCAACGCCCGGTGTCGCGCTGCGCATGAGATCGAGCACCGGCGCGACGTCGCGGCCGAGGTCCGGTCCCCCACCTCCGCCACCATCGCCGTCGCGTTCCATGCGACGGCAGGGCGCGAAGCCGTGGACCGGCGGCCCGGGATCCGGCCACGTGTGGAACATCAGCTGCCGTGGTCCAAAGACCGGTTGGGACGCTAGCGCGGCCGGCTCCGTCTGGATCAGCCAGCACGACGGCCGTACCGAGGCCGGTAGGCGCACCCTGTGCCGCGCCTGACCATCGTGGTTGGTCGCCATGCTTCCGATCGGACCTGCGTACAGGGCCATGAAGACGTCGTTGTCCGAGTCGCCGTACACGGTTCCGTCGCCGTCGGGGTCCCCGGTGTCGAAAACCTCGTACAGGTGCAGCGGTACATCCGTGTCCGCCGGGTAGCCGGCCGCGAAGAGGTCCACGTAGGCATCCGGCGGCGGCCGCACCGCGACGGGCTCGATCCACAGCAGCGGCTCATCGGGCGAGACCAGCTCGAAGGTCCCAACCCGGCGCAGATCTCCCTGCCGCGCGCGAATCGTCCACGTACCTAGCGCCGCCGGCGGCCGGATGCGGAGCGCGAGCCCGCCGCCGTCCGCGGTGGGATCGCCGGGCATGCCTCTGTGGTTCGTGCCGTCGCCCGTTGGATCGATGACCTCGACGTCGA
This sequence comes from Anaerolineae bacterium, assembly GCA_029262755.1. GTDB lineage: Bacteria > Chloroflexota > Anaerolineae > Epilineales > Epilineaceae > JAJCYU01. The sequence continues at coordinate 12,113 of JAJCYU010000015.1, read as the reverse complement.
TCTTTAGACCCTCCTCGTAGCCTGTGAGCACGATGGGCACCTGCGGCCCAATGAACATCCGTCCGTGGACAAGATCGCGCGAACGCAGCAGCTCGACGTCGCGCACGAAGACCTTGCTCGGCCAGTCGCCGCGCACCGGCGCCGGCATGACCAGCCGCATGGTCGCCGAACCGAGCGGCGGGCTGAACTCGAGCACCGCGGCGATGCCGTCGTCGGCCGGATTGCTCCCACCGCCGCCGACGAAGGGGTCCGGCGTAGCGGTCGGCGGCGCGGGGGCCGTCGGCGCGGACGTGGGGGTCGCCGCGGCGACGACCGTGGCGGGGGCGGGCACGGTGGCTGTCGCGGACACGGGTGCGTCGGGCGTGGGCTCGGCGGCGTCGCCGGCGGCCGTCGTGGGCGCCGCGTCCGCCGGCGGGTCCTCCGGTGGCGGCGCGGTCGGCGGCGGCGCGATCGTGTCCGCGGGCGGGGGCAACACCGTAGGCGGTGCCGCGGGCGGCTCTCCGTCGCCACCGCAGGCGCTCACGGCGGCGGCTCCGAGGAGCACGGCGAGTGCCGCGGCGCGCAGCATGCCGCGGCCACGGGACCGGTACGGCCGATGGGGCAGGCACGATGGTGAGGACATGGCGCGGCTCCCGTCTGCGACGGAGGGATCCGTCGGGTCCAGACTACGGCCGAGCGCGGTCCGTTGTCAATCCCCGCCGACGGCCAAGATCACGTCGCGCATCGCGTCGAGTGCGCGCAGCTGCGCGGTTTCGCGATTCGAGTGGTAGCCCAGGGTGGGCACCTGTAGGGTCGCACCGGACCACCGCCCACCGGTCTCCGCCACGAGACGTCCAAGCTCCGTACGGCCCAGCGCGGGCACGCCCGTGCCGGCCCGGGTCCGCAGCCAATCGTCCTTGTAGAGCACGCCCGTCCCGACCTCGCGCGCCGCCGCGGCGAGGCGCGCCACGAGCACCTCGTCGAAGCGACCGTGCGCATCCCCGTGGCGCAACACGATGCCGTCGAGATCGACGGCGAGCCCCGGATCCAGATCGGGTGCAGCGTCGATGCTTCGAACAGGATGGAACGCGCGCTCGGGCGCCGGGTCACGAAAGGCATCGCCCTTGTCTTCGTGATCTGGGACGCCCGTCCCGACGAGCGCGCCCAGGGGCGCGGCGGCCTCCGCACCGAAATCCCCTCCGGCCTTTCCTGCAATCCGTCCGTCCTGCAGCCCAGAATGTGGTGCAGATCCGTGCCCTTGGGGCAGCGGATGCGTAGCGGAGAGCACGTCCTCCGGAAAGGGGCTCGTGTCCAGGACCAGCAGCCGCAGTTCGGGGCTGGCCTCCGCGTCGAGCCATCGCCACAAGTGCTCCCAACTGCGCCCGATCTCCTCCTCGGTCGTGAACAACACGGTACCCGCAAAGCCCCCGGCACACGCAGAGTAGGCGACGGCCGCGGAGGCCGCGTTGTCGAGTTGCCCGACCACGGTGCCCGCAGCCCCCGCTACTGCGGCGCCGTAGCCGACGGGAGTGCCGGCGGGAATATCGACGAGCTCCGGCACCCGGAAGACCAACCGTTCGCGCGTGACGCAGTGATGCGCGGACTCGATCCGGCCGCGCGCGAGCAGGCTGCCATCGCCAACGTCGTACGCTTCCACGTCTTCGCCCGCGAAGCGACCGACCACGGTTTCGAGCGCCCTGCTGCCCGCTCCCGGCGAGTCGCCGTAGCGCTCGGAGCGCACGGCGTGCGCCGCGAACGCGAGGTCGCCGTCACCGAGCGCGAGCAACCCGTGCCTGTCGACGTGCACGCTGAGCGCCACCGGCTGCTCCGCAGGATCCTGCTCGCCCACGACCTCCAGCAAGCCGCGATGCATTCGCACGCGGCGCCCGATGCCCTCGAAGTCGCGTTGCAACGTATCGAGGAAGGGCTGCTCGTGGCCGACAACCGCCGGAACCGATAGGTATGCGTGCAGCCGCGTAGCGATGGCATCGCGCCCATCATCCATGCCTGATCTCCGAGTCGTTGTCTCGCATGCACAAAGAAGGGGAAACATCCACGCGTCCATGGCCGCAACGGACCCCGTGGGCCCGGGTCTGCGTTTCGTCAGCCTCCGGACAGGGCCCGGTCCTCATCCGGTCGATCCACGGTCGTTCCGGGGTCAAGCATAGTCGCTCCGCAAGCCCGATACTGTATTTACGCTGATGTTGATGGCCGCTTCGCCGGTGGCCCACCCCAAGGAAACAAACCATGCGCCGCACGATGATGACCGCCCTCCTGACCGCCCTCGCCCTCTACGCCACCGCAACGACCGCCTTCGCCGACACGGCCGAGTACGTCGAAGCGATGAACACCTTCGAGCCGATCGTCAACGCATGGCACGCCGACTTCGAGCAGGTTGCCGAGCTCGTCTCCATCAAGCCGGAGATGGCCTGCGACGCACAGGTCGCCGACGTCGCCAAGCGCGGTCGCTCGATTGCCCGCGACCTTGAAGGCACGAACGAGATCGCTCCGCGCTCGCTCTCCGACATTCACGGTTCGATCCAGGGCGCGACGGACTGGATGGCCACCGTGGCCGAGCAGGCTTGCGGCGGCGAGTACACCCTGATGGCCGACACGACCCCGGAGCGCGAGGTCGCCCAGAACGCACTGACGCATCTGCGCACCTGGCTCGCCCACAACCAGCCGATCCGCCACACGCTGCCCCTGCCCGGCGCGGACAACAACTAAGAATCCGGTCCGCAGCGACACTAGGACGTAGAGCCTAGGCTCACACGAAACACCGAGCACGGCAGCGAGGAATCAAGTCAGGGTCGGCAGGACCCAAACGAATATCATCCGGCGCATCGGCGAAAGTCGGCCGGCAGGCGAAAGCCCGCCGGCCGACTTGCCTGTTAAGGCGGGACCCAGCCGACCGCGGACCGACGCTTTGGGACAGGTTGCCCGTGGTTCGCCCGGGACATCACATTGCGAGTTCGAATCAGGGGCCGCTAGGACGGACCGCAAAGCCCGGGAGGGTTCGCGATCGAAGACGACATCCTGCGTACACCGGCAACTGGCCGTCCGCGCACCTTGCCGGAGCGAGGCCCGAGGGGCATTGGCGGGCAAATGGCGACGTTGCCGGGGGGGCAAATGGGGGCGGACACCGCACGCTGCACCCTGATCTGAGTCACCCGCTCCTTGCTCTCCTGCCCCACACCAAAACGCGGGCGCAGGTGGCCTCCCGGCCACCCACGCCCCGCTTTCGCTAGACCCGTCTCCAGCCCTTCGCGCATCCGCTAGCGCAGGTACACGCTGAAGGGAATGGCCTGGCGGAGGACTTCGACCCAACCGGTAGGCACCGGCACGTCGCCGAGGTCCTTCTTGTCTAGCACGTCGATGCCACGGAAGAGGGCAGGCACTCCTTCGCTGGGCGTGCCGAGAATCGACTCAATTCCCGTCTGCACGTGGAAGTGGAGGTGCGGACCCGTGGAGTTGCCGGAGTTGCCGACCCGCCCCAGCTCGTCGCCCTCGTTGACCGGCACCAGGTTGTTCTTGTAGTACGCCTCGCCGTTCTCAGGGCAGAGATCGAGGTTCACCGAGTCGGGAATCATGTGCGCATACAGCGCGTACTCGCCGCTGTCGTGCTCGATCCAGAACATGTTGCCGCCGCCCGCGATGGCCACGACATCCTGCCGAATCTCTCCGGGCTCGTTTTCATCAAGACCGCTGTAGCAGGAGACCACCCGTCCGCCGGCCGCGGCGCGGACCGTCTTGCCGTAGACCACCCAATCGTCGTTGTCGTTTGCCGCCTCGCCCCCTTCGACGTACCCCGTCCAAGCGCCTTCTCCGGCGTCCCAACGAACCGCCCCGACGTCATAGGCATAGCGTTGGCTGAGCGAGGAGCGATGCAAGGTGTCCAGTTCGTGGTGCTGCCCTTGCGACCACATCTGTCCCGACCCCAGGCCGTCCAGCGGGTAGCGGTAGCTACCGATCACCGGCGTCTCGTGCTCCTGGACCGGGATATCAAGCTCGTAGGGCAGCGACCACTCCGCGGTGTGCCAATCGACGTGCACCTCCGACGGCAGCTGCGTTAGCTGGCGTCCGTCCGGCAGGCGCAGGTGGCGCTCCGCGCTGGGGCCGATCTCAAGCACGGTGTCGATGCGCCCGACCTCGTGGAAGCGGGCCGTGCCCGCGCGGCCGCCGCCCGGCGCCATGCCGGCCAACACGATGCGGCCGCTCTTGTCGAATGCCACGCCGTGCGCCGCGGCGGAGCTGTTCTCGTCGCGCCGCTCCGGCGTGTAGGCCAGGCGGCCCCATAGCGGCGTGCCGATCTCGTCGTAGCGGCCGACGGCGAAGTCCCATTGGCCCTTGTGGTTGAGTGCCCATCCACCGGCCACCAGCTGACCGGAGGTGGTGTCGAGGTCGCGGATCGCGCCGGAGCGCTTGTTGAAGGTGTGTTGCAGCAGCCCGCCTCCGCAACCGGGGCACGCGATCTGGTCGATGTTGCCCTTGGGCGCGAAGGAGGCGTCCGGCGTGCCGTTCTCGGTCAGCGCCGCGATCGCCCAGCGCCGCTCCACGATGGGCTTGCCGATGTCGTGGGCCGTCCAACCGCCCAGCAGGAGTCGCTCGTTGATCCCGTCGTGCAGTAGGGCCTCGACCCCGGCCCGCAATGCACCAGGGAAGGAGATGTCCGACCACCCCATGACCCCAAAACCGGCGTCCTGTGCGCCGCTGATATCGAAGCGGGTGAGGGACATTCGGCAGTCGCCCTGCAGAGCCCAATTGCCGTCGTGGCAATTCGAGCCCACCTTGGCCGCTACATAGGTCCAGGGCGGCGTGTTATCCGGAAGGACCACCGCAACACCGGCTACGGTGAGCGGCGCACCGCTCGGGTGCGCGACGATCACCGGCTGTCCGCCGTTGAATCCCTCGCGTGCTTCACCAACGCCGTCGAGCATAGACAGCACCGCGACCCTGCCGGCGCCACAGTCAGCGTCGCCGGCAACCGCATAGATCTGCTCCACGTCCAGCACATACAGCCACTCCAGCTCGTCGACCGCCCGGGCCGTTGCGTTCTCGCAGCCCGGCACGACGATCGTGGTCCGACCGATACGCGCGTTGTCGACGATATCGCCGAAGGCCAGGTTGGGCGTGATGTCGGATGCGTTGAAGGCGGCAACCGCCATCCGCGACTGCCCGTCTACCGTTGCGCTGCCGACGGTGACCAATTCGCTGCCCTTCAGATGGGCGCCGTATGCCCTGGAGGAGCTTGCCTCAAGAAAGGTAGTGGTCGCGCTATCGACGAAGCCGGTATCCGAATAGCGCGCCACCAGGAATCGGTCCTGCGGCATCGAGGCGTGCCCAAAGAAGATCGGGCCGTCGTTTAGGACTTCCACGCCTGCGAAGTGCGCCTGCGCGTCCTTGGGTAGGGAGTCGTCGAGGTCGTCTGCGTACTCCACGGAGACCCCGACGCGGTGCCACGCATCGCCAAGCAACTCGCTCTTCTCGTTGACCGTGTGGACCAAGTCGAAGCCCGGCACGTCGATCGCGGGCACGCCGCCGCCCGTGTACCCGACCCGCACCTGATCCAGGCGCAGCCAATCCGAACCGGCGTTGACGACGTCGATGTCGATATTGGCCATCCACGTGGGGTCGTGTTGGTCGCTGCGCGGTGCCACGGGTTCGATCACGACCGTACGGCCGACCTTCGGGCGCAAGTTCACCAACTCCAGCTGCGGCCGTTGCTGCGGAGCCTTCTTGTTGCCTGGCCCGAACGGCGTCGCCGTGGGCTGCGGCGCCTTGCCGAGCGAGGTCGTCGGGGTAGGTTGGGGCGCGCGGGCCTGGGAGGCCGGCGCGGCGGAGGCATCGAGCGCTGGGGCGCCGAAGAGGAGTAGGAGGGCCGCGACGCTCAGCGCGAGCGCGGCACGAAGGGGAAGAAAAGGCTGCGGAATCATGGCAAAGCTCCTTGCACGTTGGCGCCGGACGATCCGGCACCGAGATCACGTGCAGCAGCCTAGATCCGCGGTCTGTAAGGTCTCTGAAATCTTTCGCGGAGAGCCTCTAACGGTCCCGCACGGCCCCTAATGGAGACTCGGCCTCAAGCAGCGCGCCCGCCCAGTCGAGCGCCGCGCCATGCTGCCAGGCACGATCGAAGACGCGACTGCCCATCAACGCACGGAGGGCGTCGATGGCCTGGGTCTGCTCGTCGCGCAACGCTTCATGGTCAGCTTGCTCGATGCCGGAGCCGTGCGTCTGCACCGCCGCCATGAGCCGCGCCGCCCGTTCATGATCGCCCGCCCTGGCATTCACAGACGCCATCTCGTGCATGGACAGGATCGTCGACCAGCGGCTCCCAACCGCCTCCGCGAGCGCCATGGCCTCTCTGAGGTGGGCGTATGCAGCCTCGAGCCGACCCGCGTCCCGCTCTACTTGGGCCAGGTTATTGAGCAACGTCGCCACCGCCTTCCTGTCCCCCTGACGGCGCAATACGTCGAGGCTCTCCGCATAGCGATCGGCCGCTAGCTCAAGCCTGCCCTCCTTGCGATCGACGACCCCGAGCAGATTGAGCGTAGCCGCCAATGCGCGCTCCGCCTGCGGCGTGTGGATCGTGCGAAAGCCGTCGACACAGGTCTCGGCCAGCCTGCGCATCCTGTCGAGGCGTCCCGTCGATTGCGCCAACAACGCCAGCGAGTAGCACGTGATGAGCTCGCCCCAACGGTCGCCGCGGAGACGCTGAAGTGCCAACGCCGCTTCCAGCATCTGCTCGGCCTCCGCATGGTCACCGAGCAAGCTTGCGAATCCGCCCGCTACCCGAAGGGCCTGCGCTTGCAGCGCCGGGTCGGCCCCCGCGTCTGGTTTGGCCAACAACGGCTGCAGGTGCTCCAACCCGATCCTCAAAGCGCCGCGCGTCACCCAAAAGTACTGTAGCCCCACACCGAGCAGCAGCCCGATCTCTGTGTCTCCATCGGGCGTACCGCTCCAGCGCAAGGCCGCGCGCAGGTTCTCTTCCTCACGTCCGAGCAGGGTCATCCAATGCGCCTGCTCGACGCCCATGATCGCATGCTTGGCGCCATCGGCCATCTCGGCGAAATAGGACGCATGCCGGGCTATCAGTGTTCGGCGCCGTTCGGGATCCTCCGCCAGGCGTTCCACCACATAAGCACGCAACGTCTCCAGCATTCGATGGCGCACGACGCCATCCGCTACCTCCGTCGAGATGAGCGACGCGTCCCGCAGCTCGGCCAGCCGGTCGAGGATCAACGGATCATCCAGCACCGCCTCCGCTGCGTCGAGGTCCCAGCCCCCGTGGAAGACGGCCAGATCGACGAAAACCCGCCGCTGCGTTTCGTCCAATAGCGTGTAGCTCCAATCAATTGCACCGCGCAGCGAGCGTTGACGCTCGCTCAGGTCCCAGCGCTGCTGCGCCAACCACAACAACCGATCTGAGATGCGGTCAAGCATCTGGGTGGGGCCCAGCAAACCCGCCCGCGCGGCGGCAAGCTCGATGGCCAACGGCACGCCCTCCAATTCCGCACACAGTCGTGCGACATCGACCAGCTCGACGTCTCCGAAGCTCCGGTCCGGCTGAACCGCTTCGACGCGGTCTACGAAGAGCGCGACGCTCGGATTGCGACGCAACTGCAGTCCCAACTCCGCCAGGTTGGGCAACGGTAAGGGCGAGAGCGGATAGAGCCGCTCGCCCTCGATCCCTAGTCGGCGGCGAGACGTGACGAGGCACGTAGCCGGGCAGGCTAGTAGCAGCTCCGCGACCCACGTCGCGCCTTCCGGCAAGAGCTGTTCAAGGTTGTCCAAGACCATCAATGTCGGTGCATCGGCCAGGACCTCCGCGAGCGCCGGCAACGGATCCGCTAGCTGATCGGGAGAGAGTCCAGCCGCTTCCCCAATGGCGCGCGGCATAGCGGCTGGGTTGTCGACTGCCGCCAACTCCACCCAGATCGCACGCCCGCTCCCTGCCGCTTCCCAGTCTGAGGCTACCGTGTTGGCCAGGCGCGTCTTGCCGATGCCACCCATGCCCCCGATCGTCAGCAGGCGCACGTCTTCACGGACTAGCAGCGCCGCGACCTCCGCACGCTCCGTCCCACGCCCGACGAATCGATTCAACCGCTCGGGAATCGCACTCGCAGCGGTAGGCGTGGCACTTAGCGGCGGACCGCCAGTCGGCGCAACTTCGAAGAGCGCTACGGACGTTCGCCCATCGTCCACCTCGTATCGGCCCAAGGGCACGGCATCCGATTCTTCGCTGAGGTGAGGGCTCGCCACCAACATGGTCGCCCGCGTCATCACGATATGTCCCTGTTGGGTGAGGGCGGCGAGCGCGGCCGCACAAACGGCGGCGGGGCCCGCCGCGCGGCCAAGCAGGTCTTCGGATGCATCCGCCAACGATGTCGCTCGCGCCTCGCCGGTGTCCAGGCCCATGTGAAGCCCAATGCGGGCTCCACGCCGAAGCTCGACGGCCAACGACACCGCGTCGCTCGCACGCGAGAGCCGGAGCACCGTCTCCTGCGACCCTGGCCGAACGACGTGTCCGCCGAAGTCCCTCGCCAAGCGCCCAAGTCGTCGCAGGAAACCGGCGCGTTCCTCCGAACTCGCCTCCTCTGCGCAGCGCACCACGAGCCACGTCGCGGTCCCCTCCCACGGGCCTGGGGTTTCGGCGGCCTCCGCAGAGACGGTGCCCTCGGCAACCGGCATCGCTCCGCCCCGAGCGGTCGCTGGATCGTTCGGTCCCGATACCAGCTCCACCAACCGCATGGTGTCTTCCTCCGGCTCGACGCCTAGCGCCTCTTCCAGCATGCGCACGAGTGCCGCGGCCTCCGTTCGCGCCGCCGCGTGTTGGTCCGCGGCCCATAGGGCGCGGATCAGATCGCGCCGCGCGGCTTCGCGCAGATCGTCCGCCGCCACGGCCTCGCGGGCGAGCCGCACGGCGGCGGCGGCGTTCCCGGCGGACAGTTGGGCGTCGACCGCGGCGGACAGCGCCCACTGGTGGCCTCCCGCCAGCGCGTCACGCGTGCTCAAAATCCAGTCGTCGTAGTGGGCGGGGAGGAGCTCGCCACGGTAGAGCGCGACGGCCTCGGAGAGGGCCGCAACGTGCTCCGTCGAACCCGCGTCCACGCCCTCCGCCCGCCGCAACGCCGCCCGGAAACCGGCAACGTCCGTGCGCACGGCCACGCTCAGCAGCTCCACCTGGTCCCGATCCGCCTCGAAGACCGTCACCCCGACCGAGCGCTCCAGCTCACGCCGCAAGGCAGAGAGCGCCTGGCTGAGGCTGTTGCGGCCTGCGGCGGGCGCGCTGTCCGGCCAGAAGCGCTCGACGAGTTGCTCGCGCGGCTGCGGCCGGTCCGGATGCAGGGCCAGCCAGGCTAGGAGCGCGCCCGTCTTGCGCGTCGTGAAGCGCTCGACCACCCGCTCGCCATGCACGGCGCGCAATCGACCTAGCAGCTGGAGCTCCCACGGCACCGTCATTGTCGGTCGGTTCGCCTCCCAGGCCCGTGCACGTGCGCGGCGATCATCCAAGCTCGCCTCCCCGCAGCCTATCCACGGCTGCCCACGAGGACAAGCCGTAGGGATCCCTCGTTCCCAGCCCTCGGCTGGTCTCAGCGCGCACCGTCCATCGCGCGGCAGGCCCAATCTCGTCGCCCGCACATCTCAGCATCAACCCTGTGCCTCAAGACCTGCGCGCAAGATGCTCCAGAAGGTTGGACCATCCTACCGTCCTATCCCTGCCCGTTCGCACGTTACACCAGTCGCCAGTACCGCCGCCCCTTCCCCAGCCCCCCACGCAATCCACCGAGAGGAGCCGGGCATGCTCATCCAGCACCGCGACGAATCCACCCCGGCACCCCGGCCAGCTCGCAGCGCTCCCGCGCGCCGCACGGGACCCGTGCTCGTGCTTCTCGCACTCCTCCTACCCGCGATCTTCGCCGCGAACCCATCCGCTTCTCAGGGTCTTCGCGCGGCCCCCGCCGCCCAAGGCTCGATCGACCCCGTCTGGACCGCCCACCTGCCGACCCTGCTGCGCAACGATCCCCTGCGCCGGCCGCCAGATGCCGCGTCCGCTACCCCTCCGCTGGCCACGACGCCCACCGCCACCGCCACCCCGACCGGCCCCACGCCCACCCCAGTACCGCTCCCCTGCCTGCCGCTCGCCGACCGCGTCCTGCTCACGGACATCGATATCGCGCCGCGCACGACGGCCCTTCGCGCCGGCCGCGGCCGCTGGCCGGTCGCCATGTTCCTCGCTCCGCACCCGGATCCCGCATCCGACCCCACCTCGCCCGCCGCCTGGGTCGGCTGGAGCGACGGCCGCGCCGCCTACCTCACCCCGCTCGACGCCGACGATCAACGCGCCGGCCCCGACATCGTCCTCGACGCCGAGGAAGTCCGCGGCCTGACGGTGCACCCGGACGGTTCGCCCGCCGCCCTGCTCGTCCAAGGCGACGAACTCCGCCTGGCGCGCTTCGCCCCAGACGGCTCCCCCCAGCTCGACATCCTGATCATCGGCGACAACCGCCACAACCGGGAGGGCGACAAGTGGAGCGAGGCCTTCTCCTACGAGTCCCGGCTCGTGTGGAGCGAGGCCGCGGGCGAGTACGGCGTCTACGCCGGCCACTCCGCCCATTTCGGCGGCAACGGCGTCCACCAGGGCGATCTCTTTTGGCGCTACGACATCGAGGGCATCCGTATCGACCGTGCCCCCTCGTGGGACTGGGGCTGCAGTCATAGCCTCGACCTACGCCTGGCCCACAACGGCACGCGCTTCGGCCCCGTCTGCCTGTCGGACATATACCCGGCCAAGGGCTTCAACTTCGGCTACCGCGAGGCCCTCATCCGCGCCGAACCGAGCGGCAACGGCTCCGGCTCCAGCTCCGCCCGCCTCGGCGGTTGGGTGCCCGTGGACGACGGCTTCCTGCTCACCTTCGCCTCACCGGAAGGCCGTCCCTCCCGCGACATCGGCCTGCTGCATGTGGCCAACGACGGCGCGCCCTCCCCTCCCACGTGGCTAACCGACACCCGCGCCATCGACGAGGCATCGCCCCACCTCGCCCGCATCGGAACCGGCTCCCCCGCCCACTTCCTCGCCTCCTGGACCGCCGACGACGCGCACCACATCGCGACCGTCGACCGCGCGGGCACCTTCATCGAGCAACCCACCATCATCGCCCCCACCCTGGCCGCCCGCCTGGACATGATGACGACCGCCACCGGCGACGTCCTATGGGCCTCCGCCTGGGACGAGCTCGACCGCCTCCGCATCATCCGCGTCACAGCCTGCGGCAACTAGCACCACGAATCAACCAGCCGAATCTTCATCGACGTCGGGCAAGCGTACAGCCCACCATCCACCCTCCCAGCCGCACCCCCCCAAGAGCACGAGGCCGGGCCGTGGCGCCCCGGAGAAAAGGATTCCTGTACGGCCATCCCCGTCGATCCACCCCTCCTGCGAGGGTCCCTTGAATTCTTTTCGGAGGGGTGCCGCGGCCCGGCCGCTACACCACATGCCCCCCAGCCACCGCCCTTTAACGCCCTCCGACGGCCTTTCGACGGCCTTTGGACGGCCTTTCTTGACGTTGTTCGACGTTCGGCGACGTCCTTCGACGTTCCTGGCGAGACTCGACGGGGCGCAAAGGGTCCTCAACGACTACCTTGACCGCTCCCAACACACGCTGCCTACACCAGCTCCCCTACTTCTTCGTCGCGATCCACACCCCGTCCCAATCCTCCGCCGGCGGCTGATCGATCAGCACCTGGCACCGATCTCGATACACCGCCGATAGCTGGTCGTCCGGGTTGTGCCGCAACGCCTCTTCGAAGGCCCCCACCGCATCGCCGAATCGTCGCGCACGGTAGTACTCGACGCCGTTGCGATAGGCGTACAGCGTGTCCAGCAGGTTGGGGAAGCTCGTGTCATCGTGATGGTCGAGCACCTCGTGAATGGCGACAGGTTCGGTCTTGCCCACCACGATCACGCGGTCGACCTCGCGGGTGCGAAAGGTCGAGCGGAGGGCGCGCAGCGTGAACTCGCTGATGAGCATGTCAACCGCGTATTGCTTGGTCAGGCCCTCGAGACGGCTAGCCAGGTTCACCCCGTCGCCCATGACGGTGAAGTCCATGCGGCGCGGCGATCCGATGTTGCCGGA
>JAJCYU010000014.1 GCA_029262755.1 Anaerolineae bacterium | reverse complement strand
CATCCGCCGTCGGGCCGGCACTCGTGGATAGCGGTCCCGCCGGCCGTTGGGCTGACTCGCCGCTTGGGTTGCGCGTGGGTGACCGGCGCGCAGTCCGCGCCTGTCGGTGGTCCGTTTCGGCCGTCTCCGCTGCAGCAGCGGGCCTGGTGATCACGATACTGTTAGTCGGCACACAGCGCAGTTCTTTCACGGCCGACGCAGTGATTGCGCAAGTACATGGGAATGGGCCGGCGATCGCGCTGGGTGCGTCCGGATCGAGCTCCTCCGCCGACATCCTGCCCAGCCCGCGCGTAAGGCTCTTCGATCTATCTACGACCGGGCCGCCCAACGTGCTCCCTGGGTATGGCTATGCGGACGTCGCGCTCGTCCCGCCGGGCACCGAGCGTGCCGGGGATCTCGTGATCGCGGCGGGAACGGCGGGGCGGGTGATTCGATTCGATCCGGAAGGGGGGCATGTCAACAGCGTGATGTTTCCCCCCGCGGATAGCATTCCCGACGACTCCACCATCTTCCAGCCGCGAGCGGTAGCGGTGGCCCCAGATGGACATGTCTTCTCGGGATGGTGCTGCCCAGCACGTGTTCTGCACTTCGACGACGCCGGACGCTTTCTCCGATGGTGGCCGACTTCGGACGAGCGTGCCCCGTCGAATCGAGGCCCCTGGGACCAACGTGCGGCGCTCGCTGCAGCTCCTGATGGCAGCGTGTATGTGATGCAGTCGCCATTCGTGATTCGCTACGACCGTACGGGACTGCGCGAAGAGGGCATCAATCCTTGGTCGGGCGCGGTCTTGGACATGGTGGTCGATCCCGAGTCCGCGGATCTCTTCGTACTCACCAATCGCGCCTCCGAACGTGTGTGGCGGCTGTCGGCGAATGGCACATCCCAGCGCTGGCCCTTCGACTCCGCGAACGACCGCTTGGTCGGTGCCAGTCATATCGCCCTCGGCCCCGCTGGCGCCGTCCATGTCTTGGCGCAGAACAATGCCATCGTACAACGCTTCAGCCCGGACGGTCTCTTCCTGGACGCCTGGCCATGGCCAGGTGGGCTACCGCAAGACCCTCTATTCGAACTCCAGCGCTCGCCGATCCAACCCTATCCCGATGGTCTGGCGATCCTACCGGCGGGTGCGCCGGTCATCGTCCAAGGAGACGGGGGGCGCGTCACAACAATACAGCGGGACGGTGATCCCGCCTGGCAATGGGGAGCTTGGGGAGTGGCCGACGATAGGATCGGCATGCCGGGTGATATGGCCCTCACCCCGGAGGGCAACCTGTTGGTCTTCGATGAGGCAGAAGGCGCGGTGACGACATTCGATCCCGATGGAACGCCGATCGAGCAATGGGGAGGGCTTGGGCGTGGCGAGGGACGGATCAGCAGTATGGCCTTCGGTTCTGGTCTATTTCCGCAAGCACATGGCCTCGCCATCGGACACGATGGCACCACCTACCTCTCCGATCCCGCGGGGCACCATGTCTTGCGACGGAGCGCGCAAGGCACGTGGTTGAAGCCCTGGGGTGGCCCTGGCTCAGAGCGAGGTCAATTCGCCTCGAGCCCGGATGAGATCCTCGTCGGAATGGATGATGGTCCCGGCGATATTGCGGTGTCGCGATCCGGTGACCTATGGATCGTGGACGAGGGGAATGACCGCATCCAGACTTTTGATGCCTCGGGCGCCGTCATCCGAACGACCGCACTGCCTAAAGACTCGGCCTCTGCATTGGCCTTCACGCCCGACGACAAGCTGCTGGCCGCAAACGCAAAGGGCATCTGGCAGCGCAAGGAATCGGTTTGGCAGTTGCTCCGTGCTGCTGGGACCTCTGGTTCGGGGTCCTGCGAGGGTGACCAAGGCGCGATCTACGGACTGTCGGCCTTGGAGGTCATCGCGGCGCCGAAACTCTTCGACGAGGTCTTCGCGATCGTCGTCCTGGACATCGACTGCGGGCCCGTCCACGTGCTTGCGCCGGATGGCAGGACCCTGGCCCGGTGGGGACGGCGTGGTTCGGGGATCGGCGCCTTCTCCAGACCAACGGCCGTGGTCGTGGGGCCGGATCAAAGCCTGTACGTCGCCGATGCAGCTACGCGTCGCATCCAACGCTTCACGCTGGACGGCAGGCTCTTGGCAAGTTGGGGCGAGGAGCCCTTTCCCCTCTGGCACGATCGATCCCTTCTCGACATCAGCGGCCCGGTGATCGCCGCGTTTCAACCTGATGGTGAGATCGTGAGTCTCGATGACCGTGGGGCACTGTTGCGCTACGACCAGGACGGGATCCCGCTGGGTACCTATGCTATCGATGGCATCGTTGGGGACGGGGTGCTGCGCGCTATGGAGGAGACGTTTCTCTCCCATCAGCAAGCTTCGCGGGATCGGCCAAGCGATCGGAGGCATCGACCCGCCCGTCCGACATCCCTGCACGTGCCAAGCAGCGAAATTCTTCCACCCGTGTATGCCCTGGCGTCGCTCCGACCGGAACGCCTGCTAGTAGCGTCCATTTGGCCAAGGCCCCGCATCAGCGCGTGGGATCGACGGGGTGCGGAGGGAGCGACTCGTATGCTTCCGGACATCTACTCCGCCTTCGCAGGGCGTGCGACGGCCGAACACCTCGAGGTCCTCGCCGCAGTCCCTGCCCAGCAGCGAGTCGACGTGCTCACAGCGTCTGGCGGCTATCTTCGCTCCATTGACGTTGCCCTAGATCTGGAAATCCACACCGGGCCCATCGATGTCGCAAGCCTGTCTGATGGACGCTTTGCGATGCTCTACCTCGTCCCCGACGCGACGGTGCCGAGTATGCTCGCGTTGCGAATCGCCGTACTCGACCGCAACAACCAACCCGAAGCCGCGTGGGAACCCGTGCCCCAGCTCGCTTTCGACATGGGAGACATCGACTGGTTGATCGAAGACAGCGCAAGGAACCTCGACCTGGCATCCGGCCCCGATGACACACTCTTCCTAAGCAGCACCGAAGCAGGTGAGACCCTGCGCTTCCTTCCCGACGGCACACTCGTCGATCACATGGATGGGATGGGTCACGTCGACCTCGACCCGCAGGGCCGAATGCTGCGTGTCGCGTCCTTCGACAAAGACATTGCGATCTATGGCCCGTCGCCACCCCGTCAGTGGCGTTCTACTTACTTTGCAGATCGCTGGCTCTCGAATTGGCCGCACGCCGTGGAGCACCATGGCTCGGGGGATTCCCTCGACCTGAACCTGGACTGGGGTCTCGGCCCTCCGGGGCCAGTCCCAGAATCCGACAGCCCACCGTGGCTGCCCCAACTCCCTCCCGACGGCTGGTCCGCTCGCCTCACCCGCTACCTGCCAGCACGCCCTGGCCCGTGGACTTTCGCGCTGCGCGTCGAGGGCGGCGTGCGCCTCGATGTCGCCGGGCGGCGATTGGTCGACGCATGGGACGGACCCAGCGTGCTGGTCACGCAGACGCTGATTGTGGATGCGGCGCTGCTGGAACGCGCGGAGCCGGGGGGGCTGCTAGTGACGCTTGAGGTGAACGATCCGGGCGACGGCGGCGGCGGCGCGGGCGACCCGTCGGGCGCGCAGACTGCGGCGAGCGTGGAGCTGCGGATCACGCCGCCGGTTGCGGCACCGGGTGCGCCAGGCCCGCTGACGGTGTGGCTGCCGCGGGTCGTGCGGGGACCGGGGCGCTAGCGCGAGCGGTGGAGAGGGATCACCGGGGGGGTTCAACCAACGTAGCTCGAAGGCTGGCGATCGGCCGTTGGAGACCGGCGTTCAGCAACCGGCGTTCGACCGTCAACGTCCGGAGTCCGGCACTCCGCGTTCGGCGCTCAGCCCGGGTCCGGCCACGTCGCTGTCTGGAGCCCCTCGCGCTGTGCGGCCTCGACGAGGCGGCGGTCGAGGCTCATGAACTCCATGTCGGGCGCTTCGTCACCGACCGCGAGCGCGGCGGCGAGTTGCAGCGCGTCGGCGGCTCGTAGGGAGTGCACGCGCAGCAGGCGACGCGCACGGTCGCGCAGCGGGGCGACAGGCTGGACCTCGACCCACGAGCGCGCCAGTGCATCGAGTTGGCGTAGGGTTTCCGTCGCCTGTGGCAGCGACATCGCGCCGTCGCGCTCGCGCCGGCCGATCGCGGATGCGCACTCTGCGGGAGTACCCCACCAAACCACGTTGAGCGGTTCCTCGCGGTACAGCCCTCGCAGATCCTCCGACGTTGCTTCACGCACGATCAGCGGCACGATCGCGGAAGTATCCCAGAACCTCACCAGCCCGCCTCGCGCTCTTCGAGCAACGCTTCGAGCACGCTCACGCCCTGGTCGAGCTCGACGGGCGGCTCGACCAGGCGCTCGGCGCCCGGATCAGGCGGCTGCCGCAGCAGCCCGAGGGCCGCGAGCTCCGCGACGACCGCCTCATCGCCGCCGACATCGACGGTGCCGATGGGCTCAATGCGCGCCACGGGCTTGCCGCGCTTGGTGACGATCACCGACTCTCCAGCCGCGACGCGCGCGATGAGCTCGCTCAAGTGCTTCTTTGCGTGGCTCAGATTAGTCTGAATCATGAACCTAGTATAGTCACTTCGAATTGGATATGCGCCTAGAGATTGGCCAGAGTTGCTGCCGCTTGAGATCTACTCCGGCTTCATACAAAGCGAAAGCCATCCGCAAACGCTCAGCGCTAGGATGGAGTTCATCTTCCGAGCTCGCGGACTCTGATGTCGTCTTCAGTCTCCATAGAGCCATGATCACCTCTTGGCCGGTACGCTTGCACCGCAATCGACCCTTTGTGAATGATAGCGGGCCGAGCGCCCCTCCGACCGGTGAGCCGCCGATGATCGTGGATGGCGTTATCCCCTTGCTTTTCCGCTATCTCGATCCGATTGGCGTGATCAACTGGAGCGCCGAGTGGCTCGCCGAGCGCTGGGCCGCCCGCGCCCCCGAACTTCTGCCGTCCTGATCCAACGAACGCGCTCATCCGTTTTCGCACTTCTATTCCAGATGTCGATGATGGTCATCTCGATCGACGTCCGGAGGTAACACCCCAGTCAGTCGCCCGAGCACCCCATCCACCTCGACCGCGAGCCCGTCGAAAACGACCGACTGCGCACGCTCGCCCGCGCCATACACCCGCGCCCGCTCGTAGCGCGGCGCAACCTCGGACTCCAAGTGTCGCCGCTCGGGCTGCGCTTCGCCTTCGCCCTCCATCGGCAGCGCGAAGACGCTGATCGTGTGTGCCTCGGGGTCGACCAGCCACGTCTCGCGCACGCCGGCTTCAGCGAAGAGGGGCAGCTTGATGCGCCGGTCGTGCCAGCGGGTGCTGGGTGAGAGGTTCTCGACGAGCAGGTCGGGCGCGCCGTGGATGCCGTTGCGCTCCACGATTTCCTCACGACCCGGCGCGAGCGCGATCAAGTCCGGCTCGACGGGCGTCGTTTCGCCGGGCAGGAAGACAACGACCGGCGCGAAGAGGACTTCGCCGCCAAGGGTGGTCACATGCTCGTGAATACGGAGGAAAAGCTCGCGCGAGCCCCGTTGATGCCGAATCGTCGGTACGGGCGACATGTACAGGACCCCTCGGATCACTTCGTAGCGCCAGCCGTCGTCGGGCAGGCGCAGCCAATCCTCGTAGGTCCATTCACCCTGGCGAGGCCAGACGAAGGGCTCGGTGTTTCGGGCGGTCACATGAGGCGTCACGGTCATGGTGTACCCTCGAGGAATCGTGATGCGCAGGGGATTGCACTCAATTCAGTATATGTCTATGGCTTGGTCCCAGGGAGGATATCCCACGCCAGCGCGACGCCAGCGTTAGGACACAATCCCATCGGCGTCTCCGGCCTCCACCCCGCCCCCCTCCAACAACCGCTCCTCATAAATCCGCCGCACCGTGGCCTCGATGTCCGGCTCGCGGACCTCGAGGTCGCGGATCGGGACCTCGGCGCTCAGGGCCGTGATGAGCGCGCTCGCGCTCAGCGCGTCGCGGTCGAAGGCCAGCCTCCAGCGTGGCCCGTCGCGGCCGGCGAGCTCGACGGCGTCCGGGGGCAGGCCGGGCGGCAGGTCCAGCGACGTGAGGTCGAGATCGGCGTCCGGCGCCAAGTCCACGATCAGCTCGCGCCTGCCGCCGAAGCGGGTGCGCAGGTCGGCGAGCGTGCCGTCGTAGAGGAGCTTGCCGTGATCGATGATCATCACACGGCGGCAGAGCTTCTCGACGTCGGAGAGGTCGTGGGTGGTCAGCAGGACCGTCGTGCCGCGCTCGGCGTTGACGTGGCGGATGAAGCGGCGGATGCGGTCCTTGGCCACCACGTCGAGGCCGATCGTCGGCTCGTCCAGGAAGAGCAGCGGCGGGTCGTGCAACAGGGCGGCGGCCAGGTCGGCGCGCATGCGTTGGCCGAGCGAAAGCTGGCGCACCGGCGTGTCGATGAAGGGGTCGAGGTCGAGCAACGCGCGGAAGTCGCCCAAGTTGCTGCGCCAGCGCGCCTCGGGCACACGGTAGACGTGGCGTAGGAGGGAGAGCGACTCGATGACGGGTAGGTCCCACCACAGCGTCGTGCGTTGGCCGAAGACGGCGCCCAGGCCCGCCACGTGACGGCGGCGCTCGCGCCAGGGCAGGCGGCCGGCCACGCGCAGGTCGCCGGACGTGGGCACCAGCAGGCCGGTGAGCATCTTGATCGTGGTCGACTTGCCCGCTCCGTTGGGGCCCAGGTAGCCCACGAGCTCGCCGGCATCGACGTCGAAGGAGAGGTCATCGACGGCGCGCACCTCGCGGTGCTCGCGCGTGGTGAGGTCGCGCAACCAGCCCAGACGCCCCGTGTGGTGCTTGCGCACGCGGAAGTGCTTGGCCAGGTGCGTGACCCGGATGATCGGATCGGGCGCATCGTGCATCGTCAGCTCCCCGTGCTCTGGTAGTGGCGCAGGCCGAAACGCCAGAAGCGCATCGCCAACGCGAGGACTGCCAGGCCCACCACGGGCGCGGCGAAGGGCGACCACACGGGCATGCCAAGCGGATCGGTCCGGTCGAGCAAGTAGAGGGCAGGGTAGTAGTTGAGGAAGATGGCCGGCACGATGTAGGTGAAGGTGCGCCGCAGCCAGGGCTGATAGATGTGCATGGGGTAGCTCATCATCTCCTGCCCGCCATAGGTCAGCATGTTCATCGCCTCGATGGCGTCCACGGTCCAGAAGGTGACCGTCGAGCCGATCAAGTACAGGCCGAAGAAAAACGCCATCTGGCCGATGAAGACCACGGGTAGGTAGGCCAGCTTGGCCGGCGTCCAGTCCACGCCGGACAGCGCCATGCCGATGGCCAGAATGGCGAGCCCTTCGGCAACCTGTCCGATGCGGTGCAGGTCGAATTTCGAGGCGAGAACCTGCGTGAACAGCCCCGCGGGCCGCAGCAGCACCTGGTCGAAGCGACCGAGGCGCACATTGTCGCCGAAGTCGTGGGGGTCGAAGCCGGAGGCCACGGTCTCGACGAGCTTGAAGGAGGCCGCGACGAGCCCGTATAGGATCGCGACCTCGCCGATCGACCAGCCGCCCACGCCGTCGAAACGCTGCAACACGAGCACGAGCGCGGCGAACTCGACGAAGGTGATCAAGCTGGCGGATACCAGCTGCATCGCGAAGGAGACCCGGTACTGCATCATCGAGCGCAGCGTCGCGCCGAGCAGCCGCCGATATAGGCCGAACTCCACGCGCGGCTCCATGGACGCAAACGCTGCGTCGGCCATACCCTCGCCGGGGCGCGTCTGGGGCTCGACCATGGGTCCGCTCATCCGCCGAGGATCACGAGCCGGCGTACACCGGCGCGCAGGGCGAGCATGCATGCAGCCGTGAGCGCGACGCCCCACGCGAGCTGCGACGCGAGCGCGGCGAGCATCGCGGGGCCATCCAGCAGGCCGAGGTAGATCTCCACCACGGTGTTGACGGTGTGCGGGAAGGGCGTGAGCATGCACAGGCGCACGACCCAATCCGGGTAGAAGCGCAGCGGCATGATGAAACCGGAGGCGAACCAGCTGAAGATAAACGCCAAGCGCACGATGCCCTGCGCATCGGGCGTCCAGAAGGCAGCAACGTTGGCCAGAAAGCGCCAGCTGAAGCTGATCCACCATGCGAGCAGCGCCGCGAGAAGGACGGCGAGCCAGGCCGTGGCATCGGCGGGCGTCACGAAGTTCGCGCCGGGCGGGGCGATCCAACGGAACATCAGCACGTAGGCCAACAAGATCGTCGCCGAGCGCCATACGAAGGCCGCCCCGGCACGACCGGCGTCGCGCGCCAGCCACGAGCTGTAATAGCCCATGGGTTTGAGCAGATCGGCGGCGATCTCGCCGCTGTACACGGCGCGGGTCACCTCGAACCAGGAGAAGAGCGCCAACGGACCGATGACGGCCTGCGACAAGCCCGTAAACGTGATTGCGCCCTCCAGCGAGATCCCCTGCATCTGCTCGCGCGTACCGTACAACGCCACCATGACGGCAGCGCGCAACAGCCCGAAGAAGAAGTTCGTGGCCAACCCAGCCAACGCCGCCGCGCGATAGGCGAGGTGACGCCGAAACGCGAGACGGGCGAGCTCGAACTGCAGACGGACGATGGGGCGGGCCTCGGGGGCGGAGCGGGGAGCGGTAATCGCAGTCCGGCACGCAAGGGTGCTTCGGATCGCGCACAACGAAGGGCAATGGGTAGCAGAGTCATCGTGAAGGGGATAGGGCCGGGGTCTCGGACGTCCGTTCGGGACGTCCCGGTACGGCGTCTCGCGAACGGATTCGCACGTACCGGTCGCACTGTGTGCGCAACGCGCTCTCCTCCCCACCATACATCGTTCGTGCCATTCTTCGCGGAAATGATTCGGCGACCTTGCGCGCAGTGCGCTGCCTATGGTCCACCACGAATGGGATCTGAGCTATGGAATGGGTAGCGGAGTTCTACGAACTGCAGGCTCGATGGTCCGGGGTGGCGATGGGCCCCGTTGACGCATCGCAGCGGGAGCGAGCGGACGCGATCGTGGCAGCGGCCCCGCTGCGCGATGGGCCGCTACGCGTGCTCGAGCTCGGCGCCGGCGGCG
>JAJCYU010000013.1 GCA_029262755.1 Anaerolineae bacterium | reverse complement strand
GCATCGACATTGGCGCTTACAGCCATGGTGACGAGGAAGCCTCCGGGGACGACGGGCTACTCGCCCGCGCAACGTTTCTGACGATCGGTCCTGGAGGTAGCAATCTGCTCATCAAGGACGCGATCGTCACGGATGTGAACGGCGTTGCGGACGTAGTCACGACCGAGGGCGCCTTTATTGCCACGGAAGGGACCCCGATCGCAACGCCGCAGGTCGATCCGCCTCCCCAGAGCCGCATCTACCTGCCGACGACAAGAAAGTAGGGCTCCGGCGGGTGCTCATCCGCCCAACGATGCAAGGGAGAGCCACAATGATCCACCTCGGGTCCCGCCGTGCGAACGTGCCCGTCCTCTTCCTGCTCCTGATCTGCGCCTTGCTGGCGGTGTCCTCGATGACCGGGCCGGAGCACGCGGGGAACCTCTCCGGCTCGCCGTCCCTCCAAGCCGCAGCCGCCCCCCTAGCCGCCCCCGACCTCCTCGCCGCCACCTACCTCGGCGGCGCGCACCGCTTCGGCGACCTCATCCACGACGTCGCCGTCGACAGCGCCGGCGCCATCTACGTGACGGGCGAGACCTACGGCGACGGATTTCCCGTCGTGGGCGCCGCCCAAGCGCGCATGGCCGGCGAGTCCGATGCCTTCGTGACCAAGCTGGCCGCGGGCGGGCGCAGCATCGTCTACAGCACCTACCTGGGTGGCGGTGAGCGGGACGTCGGCTATGCCATCGCCGTCGACGCGGGCGGGCGAGCGGTGATCGCCGGCCATACGGTGTCGGCCGATTTCCCGACCGTCGGGGCGATGCAAGGCGAACACGGCGGCGGGAACTGGGACTCCTTTGTCGCCGTGTTGTCATCCTCGGGCGCCGTGCTGGAGCGGGCCACCTACCTTGGCGGGCGTAGCGACGATCAGACCTTCGGCCTGGCCCTCGATGCCGACGGCGCGGCCGTCGTGGTCGGCCAGACCGCCAGCCGCGACTTCCCGCTCGTCGGGGCGCTGCAGGACCGGCTCGCGGGGCCCTTGGACGGCTTCGTCACCCGCCTCGATCTGGGCACGGGGCAGGCGACCTGGTCGACTTACCTCGGCGGATCGGATTGGGAGGCCATCGAGGGAGTGGCCGTCGCGCCGGACGGCGTGGTGCATCTGGGCGGCAGCAGCGCCTCCGCCGACTTCCCCGCGGCGCAAGGCGCGGCGGGGCCGCCCACGCACCACGGCGACGACGACGGCTTCCTCGCCCGCCTCTCCGCGGACGGCGCCACGTTGCTCGCCGCCACCTTCGTCGGCGGGACAGGTGTCGAGAACGGGTGGGACCTGGCGATCGACGACGCCGGCCGCACGATCCTGGTCGGCCTCACCGAGTCGACCGACCTGCCGACGACGGCGGGCACCCAGTCCACGTTGGGCGGCTTCACGGACGGCTTCGTCGCGCGCCTAAACGCCGCCGGGGACACGCTCGATCTCCTCGGCTACGTCGGTGGACCCGAGCCCGATGAGCTGCGGGGCGTGGCCATCGACGCCGCCGGCGGCCTGCTGGTCTCCGGCCTGAGGATCGACGGCACGTGGCCCCCGGAGGCCACGACCCATGGGCCGGTCGATGGCTACGACGCGCTGCTCGCGCGCCTGAGTCCGCAGCACGGGGAGCTCGAGTGGGTCACCTATGTCGGCGGCTCGACCGGCGACGGCTTCAAGGATCTGGTCCTGGACCCCGCTGGGAACGTGGTCGCGGCCGGCTTCACCTCCTCCGACGACTGGCCTGCAAGCCCGGGCGCCCCGCAGAGCACGTACGGCGGCGGCAGCTTCGACGGCATCGTCGCCCGCCTCGGCGATCCGGACGCCGTGCTCCCGACCGCCACACTGGGTGGAGGCTCGGAGGGCGCCGTCCAAATGGCCTTCGCTCGCGCGGCCGGCGCGGACGATCTGGGCCAGGGGCTCGGACAGCACGAGCTCCGACCGTCCGGATTCCCACAGCGTGAGCGTCAATCGGCCGACCACGTTCATCAGGACGAACCCAGGGGCCGCTTCGACATCTTCTTAGCTAACCGCTTCGGCACGGGCGCGTCCGTGCTCATCGGCGGCCCGGAGGACGAGTGGCACCCGGTCTGGAGCCCCGACTGCCGCAAGATCCTCTTCAGCCGCGGCCGGCGCACGTTGCCGGCCACGCCCACCGCCACGCGCGTCATCGACCCGACGGCGCCGCCAGTGTCGCCGACGCCGACCTTCATCCCGCTGGCGGACGACGCCGCGGACGGCGCGCAGGACAAGGCTTCCGACGACGCTGCGGACGTTGGCTCGAACGTGGCCGCCATCGACGCCGATCCCGACCGGAGCACCCGCGCCGCGGCCAGACGCTATGACCTTGCCGCCCCGGCCCAGATCGAAGCGCCCTTCGACCTGTGGACCGTCGACGCCGACGGCGGCAACCCCACCCGGCTCACCAGCACCGCGTGGAGCGAGCTCGACGCGGCCTGGTCGCCGGACGGAACGCGCATTGCCTACGCTGCCGACCGAGGCGGCCAGTGGGACCTGTGGATCGCCGACGCCGACGGCAGCGGCGCGCGCCAGCTGACCACGACGCCCCTCGAGGATCGCCACCCCGCCTGGTCCCCGGACGGCACGCGGATCGCCTACACCTGCAACGTGGCGCGCCAGTTCGAGCTGTGCGTGATCGGCACCACCCCCGGCGCCGAGGCGGCCGTGTTGCTCGCCGCCCCGGGCACCCACGAGAGCGCCCCGTCCTGGGCGCCGGACGGCGCGACGATCGCCTTCGTGCGCGAGAGCTTCGCCGACCGCGCGGGCGACATCTGGGTCGTCGCGGCGGACGGCAGCGGCGCGCGAGCCATCGCGGCCGGCCCCGGCGACGAGCGCGACCCGACGTGGTCGCCCGACGGTGCCCTGCTCTTCGACACGAACGGGCGACCCAGCGTCCAGGCCCCGCCGGGCCCGACGGAGGCGGTCGCCGCCGCGATCCGCAACGTCTTCCATGCATCCGCTGCCGGCCTCCATCAATCCGGCAGCCGGGCGATCTGGGAGCTCCCCGACTGGCTGGCCGGCAACGACGCCGTGCGTCGCGTCGAAGGCGCGCAAGTCGCGATGTGCCGGGAGCCGCGGGCCATCACGCCGCCTCCGGATGACACGCCGACACCGGGTGCCACGCCCTCCCGGACACCCACGCCCGCCGTGCCACCTACGCCGACGCTCGCAACGCCAGTCACGCCGCCGACGCCGACCTCCACGCCATTCCCGCCCGGCACGACAGGGATCGTCGGGCAGCTGGTGGCGGGGGCGCCAACGGTCCGGAGAACCATGCGCCCAATAGACATCTTGCCCGATCTCTCGCTGCTCCTCGTTCAGCAGGATGGCCTGCAGTCGATACCCGTGCGCAAGGGAGGCCTTCAGGAGGACGGCCGCTTCCACTTCCGCGACCTGCCCCGGCTGCCGGATACAGCGCGATTCACCGTCCGCTTCGTCAAGCCGCCGGACGCGGTGCTGCCGCCGGACCTTCCGCTGCTCATGCGCTGGCAGAGCGCGTCGCTCACCGTCGCGCCCGGCGAGCTGGTCGACCTCGGCGCGATCAACCTCAGCGACGTGCGCCTCGCGGCCACCCCGGGCGTCCCGCAACGCGGGCTGCCGCTCGAGCTGCGCTTCGAAGCGATGGCCGATGAGCGATCCGACGCCATCTTGGTCCTGCGGGACCCCGACAGCGGCGAGACGGTATTCTCCAGCGAGCCCTTCCCCGCCACACAGGGCGCCTACCGCTTCGAGAGCCTGCCGCGCGTGCTGGATGCCGATGCAACCTACAGCTGGGAGATCGTCCTGGTGGCGGCCGCCGTGCCCACCCGGGGCGGCGGCGGAGGCGGCGCCGGCGTCCCCCCCACCCACGGGCCGGGCGGCGGCGGGCTGAGCGCGAACCCCGGACACGGAGCGCAGGGGCCCCGCCCCCCG
>JAJCYU010000012.1 GCA_029262755.1 Anaerolineae bacterium | reverse complement strand
AACAACAGCCAGTCGCCGCGCGGCAGCGGTGTTGCCTCGGGCGGCTGCGTCGGTTGAATGCCCGGCGTGGGCGTTGCGCTCGGCGCGGCCGTCGCGGTGGCCACCGGGGGGGCGGACCGACGCTCGAGGACGAAGCCGCGCGAAAGGGTCGTATCGGCCATCTCGACGCCGCGGATCCACGGGATGATTCCGCACGCCACGCGGACGGCGCCCATGCGGCCCTGCCGCGTGAGCCGGATCGCGTGCCCGCCGTCCGCTACGGCGAGCAGGTCGGCGTTGGGCAGTACCGTGGAGGAGCGGCCGCCGGTTACGGCGCTGAGCTCGTGCACGTGGCGGCCTTCCTCGTTGGAGCACGTGCCCTCTTGGATGAAGGCTTCGTAGGTGCCGCTGGTTCCGGAGCTGAGCTGCATGTCAACGCGGATGCCGCGGTTGCCCTCGACCGTGCGTACGTTGGCCATGCCCTCGACGTCGGAGTTGCGCTCGTCGGAGAGCCCGATCTGCAGCATGGGCAGCGGATACTCGGTGCTGGCGTCGCGCGCGTCCCGTGCAACGACCGCGATGCTTTGGTCGGCGACGACGTGGGCGCCGCCGGTGCCGGAAGGGAACGCGTCCACGTCACGTAGGTCGAAGACGGCGCTGCCGAAGGCCGGGATGACGGCTTCCGGCGCCGGGCCGGGCAGGGCGGCGCCGTTGCCGTCGAAGAGCGACAAGCGCGCTGTGGTGGCGCCATCCGACGCGTTGGTCACGATGATGTCCGTCGTGACGAAATCCGTGGTACGGCGCACGACGGGCAGCGCGATCGTGGTACCGAGCTCGTCGGGTCCCAGCGCGTTGTAGCCGGCGATCGCGTCGACCTTGCCGTTCACGAGCGCCTCGTCCTGGACCGCGGCGAGCGCCGGCACGTCCAGGGTCACGATCGCGGAGCCCTCGAAGCCGGCAGGCAGGTCGGGTGCGGGCTCCGTGCCGCGGCCGCGGCCCGTCAGATCGATGAAGATCGCGCCTTGGGGCGCCAGCGAGAGGGCTTGCTCGGCGACGAGATTGCCGTCGGCGGCGTAGTAGCGCAGCGAACCGGTGGAGGGGCTGCGCTCCGCGTTCGCGATGCCGATCAGGGAGCCGCCCGTCCCGTCCGCGCCACGTCGGATCAACGGCAGGTGCTGCACCATGCGGGCATCGCCGACCGGCCGTGCGACGATGGCGCTCGAGCCGCCGGCGGCGCTCTCGTCGCCGTAGGCCAGGAGCGATACGGGTTGGCTGCCCTTGACCCACAGCGCGCCGATGTAGCCGCCCGTCGCTCCGCGCGGCAGGTTGCTGCGGCCAAAGAGGATCGTCTCGACCTTCGTATCCCAGGTTGTGGCGCCGAGGGGCTCGAGGTTGGCGCCGAAGGCCAGCAGGTTCGCGCCCGTGTCATTCTCGCGCACGAGCAAATCCACCTGGCTGCCGGCCTGTTCGTGACCGTTCATGAGCGACAGGATCGCGGTGTGGTCGAAGGTGTCCACGATCATCAGCGGCAGCAGCAGCTCCGTTGCCGCGGGAACGCCGACGAAGGACGAAGCCGCGCCGCTCTGCCAACGTGTGCGTGCCACTGCGCCGAAGCCGCCCGTACCGGTGAGCCGGGCGGCGTAGGAGCCGAGGCTCAGGCCGACAACCTGGCGCAGGCTCAACGTGGTCGCGCCCCCGGGGGGGATGGAGCGCGATCCCGAGGAGCGGCTGCCGTCGATCTTGGAGGAGAACGTGCCTTGGACATCGATGCCGTCCGAATGCAGGCTCTGGAGCTCGATCAGGGTGTCGCCGAAGCCCTCTTGGCCGAGGATGCGCGTTGGAGCATCGATGCGCGTCGGCGTGCGCATGGCGAGAAGATCGTCAGAGAAGGGGCGGGGCTCAAGGGCCGTTTGCACATCGGGCAGGCTGATAGCGATGCCCTGAGCCTGGACGTGGTGGATATTCGCCGGGCCGCTACGTACTCCGTCCAACGAGGACGGCGGTAGTCCTGCGACGAGCAGGCACATCGCAAGAATCACGGCGAAGGGCACGGCTCCGCAGAATGATCGGGGCGTGATACGCGGAGTCGGGTGGCAACGTGGGGACTGCATGGGGCGCTCCTGCGGTCGCGATGAGGGGTGGGGGTGGATGAAAGGGGGCGACTCGCCTCGGGGATCCTTCGCGTAGGTTTGGTCGCCGTCGTCTGGAAGTAGGTCCCCGTCGTCCTATAGGGCAATTAACCCCGGTTGTAGGGTCCATGGGCTGTTCAATTCGATCTTTGCTGCAGGCATCGCGTTTTGCCTTCCAGCAAGGCCGATTGGTCGCCGCCGAAACACGCCTTGCGCGCTCCCCCAAACGTAGGATAGGCTGCGCGGGATATTAGGAGCCGTGATCGGTCTTGGGGACAGACTATTTGCGGTCGCGCGTGCGGGGGGGACCGCGATGCGTGCTCCGATCGCTCGAGCCCGGCAACGGCTCGGACGTTTTGCCAAAATCCATGCATGTGCGCGCGCGCCTCGGGGCGCGATGGTGGCCGATGCCTTCGGCTGCCCGTTCGTCATGCCCATCGACCGAGGAGAACGCCCATGTTCGGGGAGAGGCTGATCGAGCGCTTCCTGTGGAACTTTCGCTATGTGTTGCTCTTGGCTGTTAGCGGGCTATTGCTCGGCTCGTTGATCTTTTTGTTGGTCGGCTTCTTGGAGATGCTGCACCTGGCGCAGAAATTCATCGTGCAGTGGATTGATCATGGCCCCCTTCACCTGCACGACATCTACGCCGACATGCTCCTTACCGCCGTCGTAGCTGTCGACGACATCCTGCTCGCCACGGCCATGCTGATCTTCGGGCTCGGCATCTACGACCTGTTCATCTCGCGCATCGACGTGGCCGAGGAACAGTCGGACATTCGGCCCGACTGGCTGGTCTTCTCCTCCTTGGACGAGCTGAAGAGCGTCCTGGGCAAGGTGGTGCTGATGATCATGATCATCACCTTCCTCAAGAGCGTGGTGAACGTCGAATCGAAGGAGGGTATCGACATCCTCTACATGGGCGGTGGTATCGCCTTGATTGCGCTGGCACTCAAGTGGTCGCACGAAGACGGGGACCACGGTTCGGACATCTCGCGTTCGACGATGGCCGACCGTCTGCGTGATCGGGGGGCGGCGACGCCCAAGGCGGGCGATTCCGGTTGAGCGATGGGACGCAGTCGTAGTGAAACGGGGAATACCTACCGGGGAGACATTTCGTGCTGCACTGGCTGGATGACGTTTGGCGGTTCGTACAACGAGAGAACCTGGACCGGCTGATCGGGCTGATCCTGGGGCTCATCGTGCTCAGCGCCGGCGCGATCGCGTTGGTCGAGCCGGAGATCGGGCTTTTGGACGCGGCCTGGTGGAGCATCGTGACGCTCACGACCGTGGGCTACGGCGACATCTCGCCCGTGACCCCGGCGGGGCGCGTGGTGGCCCTCGTGCTCATGTTTTCCGGCATCGGCATCCTGGCGGCGTTCAGCGCCACGATCGCCAGCGTGCTGGTCGACCGCAAGATCAAGGATGACCTCGGCATGTCGATTCGAAGCGTACGCGACCACATGATCCTATGTGAGTGGAACTACCAGACCCGCGGGGTGCTGCGCGACCTACGCGCCGACCCGCATACCGCCGAGACGCCGATCGTGCTGATCGCGGACATCGAGCGGAAGCCGGTCAAGGACGACAACCTGCACTTCGTCCAGGGCGACGTCAGCGACGAGACCCTCGGCAAGGCCAGCATCGGGACGGCCAAGACCGTGGTGATCATGGGCGACTCGCGCCTGTCTCCGACGGCGCGTGATGCGAAAGCCGTGCTCGCCGTGCTCGCGGTCGAGACCTTGAACCCCAAGGCCTACAGCATCGTGGAGCTCTCCAAGCGTGAGAACATCGTCCACTGCCGAAGGGCGAATGCCGACGAGATCATCGTCGTCGGCGAGCTGAGCAGCGGTCTGATCGCGCGCACTGCCCTCAACCATGGACTGGGAAGGGTGACGACGGAGATCCTGCGCTCCGGCGACGGCAGCGAGCTGTACAAGGTCGCCGTTCCGCCCTCGATGGTCGGGCGTACGTTCCTCGACGTGTTCACGGAGATCAAGCGGCGCAATCTGGGTATCGCAATCGCCACGTACCGGGACGACGAGCGGCAGCGCGTCAATCCCAGCAGCGAGTATGTGATGCGGGCGGACGACTTTGTGATCGTCGTTGCCGAGGAGCGCCCGGCGCTGTAGGCAGCAACCAGGCTACCCATGGACCGAGGCCAACGATGAAGCGAAGACAGGGGAAGGAACAGGGAGTTCGCGGACGCGGTTTCAGGCGTACGTGGTTGTTGCCGATCGCGACGCTGCTAGCCGGTCTCGTCGTTCTCTGGCTGCATCTGGGGATGGCGGAGGACCGCACCGAGCGACTCGATGCGTCGCTGACCTTCGCGGAGCACTTCACGTCCGACGCCGTCGCCATCCTCGACGGGCGACTGCGTGAGGCGGAGGGCGAGGTGCGGGCGTTGACGCGCGACCTCGGGCGCGCGCGAGTGCCGCCTTCACTGCACGAGGCGCGCATCCGTCGCGAGATGGAGCGCAACGACGGGGTTCTCGCCATGGGCTACGGGAGCCTTGCTGAGAACGCCGACGACGAGACGCCCACGGCGTTCGTGTTCGGCCGGGATGCCGAGGGACAGGTCGTCCCGCTTAGCGAGGTGGCCACCGAACCCGCGGACCCCGACCAGATCAACGCGTTGATTCGCGCCGCGGTCGATGCCGGGGAGCCGGTTTGGAGCGTCCCTCATTGGGAAGAGGCGGCGGGCGCGTTGGTCACGGAGTTCGCTGCGCCCTACGTCTCGTACTCGGGGCTTGAGGGAGCGGTATTCCTCCGTCGCTCGGTGTCGACGCTGACCGATTTTTCGGCCGCGGGCGTGCTGGGCGAGCGAGGATACACCTACCTGCTAACGAGCGCAGGGGTGGTTGCCGACCATCCCAACCCGTTGTTCGCTGGCCGCAACGTGCGCGAGTTGGCGGCGGAGGAGGGCGAGCCTGCGTGGCTGGAAGACGCGGCGGATCTCGAGGAAGGAAGCGCCTTTTCGCGGGTCCAGGCGGACGCCGAAACCGGAGAGCTCGCCTGGTTGATCTACGAGCCGGAGTCCTCCGGCACGTGGTTTGTCGCGAGCGTCATCGACCAGGACCTGTATCCCGCACCGCCCCAAATGCAGATCCGGCGTCGCATTCACCTCGGTCTGGCGTGGA
Source organism: Anaerolineae bacterium (assembly GCA_029262755.1). Taxonomy (GTDB): domain Bacteria; phylum Chloroflexota; class Anaerolineae; order Epilineales; family Epilineaceae; genus JAJCYU01. The sequence goes on along the minus strand of JAJCYU010000012.1, from coordinate 6,383 downwards.
TGACGCTCTTTCTCTTCGCCGGCCTTTTCGCACTCAACCTGATATTGCGCCGCTACGGTGTCATGGGAAGGCAAATGCGGATCGTGTGGACGAGGTCGATCGCCTCGTCTGCCGCGTTGATGCTCGGGTTGATCTGGGTCGTGTTCGTGGTCCGCGACACGCTTCGGCTCTACGAGGCGGACGAGGTGCCGCTGCTCGAGGCGGCCCAGGTCGGCGCGATCGTCGGGGAAGTCGACAGCGCCCTGAGCGAGAGACAGCACGACGTGCCGACCAAGATTCCTACGGGACTGGTTGTCAAGAGCTTGAAGATCCCGGAGGTCAACCAAGTCCATGTCGCCGGCGTCCTGTGGCAAAAATATCCACTCGGCCTGCCGGAGGACTACGCGCGGGGCGTGATCTTCGCCGACGCGTTGGACCCGGAGGGCGTGTACCTCGAGGAGATCTACCGTTTCGAAGAGGAGGACCACGAGGTGGTCGGCTTCAACTTCCGGGTCGCCCTGCGGCAAGACTTGGATGTCGTGGCCTATCCGATGGATCAACAGTGGATCCGCGTGGAGCTGTGGCCGCTGAGCCTCGGACCGGGCTTCCATGCGGTGGAGGAAGGGGATGGCGAGGATGTCGCCCTGGAGGAGGACGCCGATGGCGAGGCAGTTTCCGCAGAGGAGGCCGTTGTGGAGGAGGCCACGGAGGCGGAAAACGGGCACGAGATACGCGGGCTCATGCTCGTGCCCGACCTGGCCGGCTACCCCTTCGCCGCGCCCTTGAAGCAACCCGGCCTCGCCGACGATCTGCACGTCGAAGGATGGTCGATCACGCACAGTTACTTCAGCTTCGAAGCGCAGCGTTTCAACGCCAACTTCGGCAGCGTTCTTGCGGCCGAGCAGCGGGACCTGACGCCGCAGCTGGCCTATACGGTCGGTATTCGCCGCGAGTACGTCTCGCCGCTGATCGCGCATGGGGTGACGATCATCATCGTGCTGGGCTTCATGTTCGCCGTTCTTCTGGTGCACGCCGAGACGAGCTACAACGTCCTGACCTACGCGGCTGCGCTCTTCTTCGTGGCGGTCATCAGCCACGTCAGCCTGCGCGGGGAGCTTCAATTCGGGGGTGTCGTCTTCCTCGAGACCTTCTATCTGATGCTCTACATGCAGTTGCTGCTATCGAGCGTCAGCGCGCTTCTGATCTACAGCGACCTGGATTTACCCTGGTTCACGCACGAGGAATCCCTCCCGCGCTTGTTGTATTGGCCGGTGTACCTGAGCGTCATGCTCTGCGTCGCGCTCTTGGTCTTCTACCCGCGCTCGGTACCGCCCGATCCCCTCACCAACGCGGCACAGGCCACCTCCGGCACGACGTCCGCGGAGCCGGGCTCTGAGATTCAGAAGCAATAGGATTTCCGAGTTGCGCGCACGGTCTGGTCTTGGCTAGAAATTAAGCGAGGTCGAGCTACGGCCGGCCGGCTCGATCCGCCACCGGTGCTTCCGAGACGGGTAGGTCACGCATGAGCCTGGCCAATGTGGCCGCCGGGTCCGTCGTCAGCCCGCCGTGCACGGGCGAGGCGCGCACGACCGCCGAGCGCGGGGTGGTGAGCCAGTGGAAGCGCTCCGAGGCCGGCAGACGCCCGATCGGGCCGGCGCTCGCACCGCCGGCGCCAACCAGGCGGCAGGCCTCTAATCGCAGGTCGAGCATCTCCCGATCGAGGTAGGGCCAGCGGGCGGCCAGGGCCTCGAGGTCCAAGCGCGTGCGCAGCTCCAGGAAATCAACGGTGCGTGCGAAGAGCACGACGCCCACCGCCACGTGTTCGGAACGATGAGCCCGCGGCACGACGCGCAAAAAGGCGTACTCGTACGCGATCCATGGCGCTGGATCGACCGGAGGCTTGGTTGCGCGAGACGTCGCGGACGTGGCGCGGCCAACGTCGCGATCCCCGTGCGGCGTCCCCGATTGGCGGCTCACCGGCGGTAGCCCAACGCTACGTCGGATCCATCGCGTATCGCATTCGCGGACTCCACGGCCGTCGCCGCGAAGGCGCGCGGGCCCGCGAGGCGCGCGCGGAACCAACGGACGATCGCGGCGCGCGCATCGTCCGCGCTCGCGAACGGCGCCGGAGCACGGTCATCGTCCGGCAATAGGATCGAGTTGGGCACGGCGGCGACGATATGGCCGAGCACGTCGACGTCCAGGCGTGCGGCCAGGCGTTCGTCCGCCGCGTCCAGATCGCCGGCGAGCGGCAGCAGCACGTGGTCGGCGATCCGCGCGAAGGGCTCGGTGGCCTTGGCGGGATCGGCTTCGTTGTAGACCTGGTGCACGAACAGCGCCGCGCCGTGATCGATGAGCCACGGGCGGCCGCGCCAGATCATCAGGTTCGGGTTGCGCGGCGTCCGGTCGACGTTGGTGGTCAATGCATCGAGCCAGACGATCGCGGCGGCGAGCTCCGGATCGATCCGATCCGCCGCGGCCAGCGGATCGTAGTTGAAGGCGCCGTCCAGATAGCGCATCCCGACGTTCAGCCCGTGGCTGGCACGTAGCAGGGCCAGGATCTCCGGATCACCCTCGTTGCGGCCGAGGTGCTCGTCGAGCGCGATGAGGGCCAGCGCCGGCACGGGTAGCCCCAGCCGCCGCGCGATCAGGCCGATGACAAGCTCGGCTACGAGAGCGCGCGTTCCCTGCCCGGCGCCGCGCAACTTCGTGACGTAGAGCAGGCCGTCGTCTTCCGTCTCGACGACGGCGGGCATGGAGCCGCCTTCGCGCAGGGGCACGACGTAGCGGGTGGCGGCCAGGATGGGGAGGCGATAGGGCACGGGTAGCTCCGGAGGCACGGGCGACCGAGAAACCGACGGGCGCTGCGCCGATGGTAGCCGATCGAATGGGGTCGATGGCAGTCGGGCGGTGGCATAGCGGGGCGCGGATCGGGCTATCGGCCGACCATGAAGGGGCTATACTCCGGCCATGCCATCACCGACGGTCCGACCGCCGCTCGACCCGCCCGCGCATCGCGCCGCATCGTCGGCCGATGGCGACGTGGTGGCCTTTGTGGCCGGCTCGGCCTACCCGGTGGTCATCGTGCCGTTCGCCTACCTGGGTGTCGCGTATCACATCCATCCGGAGCCGGAGCTTGCGTACGGGCTCGTCCCCTTGTTTTTGCCTGCCGTGTTTGGGCTTGCCAACGTAGCGTTCGTGCGGTGGGGTCGGCGCTTGCCGGGCGGATCGCGTGGGGCGCGTCTCTGGGTGGCCGGTATGATCTTTGGTCTCGGCCTCACCCTCTACGGCACGTTCGTCGAAGACGTTCCCGGGCGACTCTTCCAATGGCAAGGCCCGTGGCGCTATGCGACGTTGATCCTTGCGCCCCTGCTATACGGTCTGGTTTGGCGATACGTGATCGGCGGCTTGAACCGTCGGCTTGGGCTCGGCTGAGCGCGGGGAGCGGGCAGCAAGGTAGGGGAGCATGGGGCCGCAACGTAGGGGCCCATGGGGCCGCAAGGATGGCTCGCAGCCCGAACGAACAACGTTCGCTCGACTGCATGAGTACGCCGAGGGCCACGAGGCCGCGCAACTCGGTCACCCTCTACGTCCAGGAAGCGTTTGACCCGGCACCAGCCACCGCAAACCGCGCCGACCAATATCCGTCCAATCCGCAACCGTCGATGGAGGCTCCGATGCGTACCCTAGCCCGTCTGCTGCTCTGCCTGACCCTGCTCCTGGTTTCCGCGTGCTCGCCCGCCGACGACGCCGATGCGCCCGTCGGGGTGGATCGGGCGGAGGAGAACGGAGCGGGAGCTGGTGCCGGGGACGCGGGAGACGCCGGCGACGGCGAGGACGCCGCGGCGGATGACGCGCAGGAAGGCGCGAGCGGCGCGGATGACTCGGACGGTTCTGGGGCGGAGGCGGACGATGCGCCGCTGCCGGAGTCCGAGCGGGCCTTTGTCGTGCCGACCTTCCGCGAGCTCGATTGGGACGCGGAGCACGAATGGGAGGACGACACCGTCTTCCCCTTCGTCGGCGCAGGCGTGATCGACGTGGACGGCGACGGGTTGGACGAGCTGTTCGTGGGCGGTAGCCAAGACCAGGCGGACGCGCTGTGGCGCTACGTCGACAGCAGCCTCGTGGACGTCATCGACGGCACGGGGCTCTCCGACCAAGCGGCCACCTACGGCGTGCTCGTGATCGACGATGACGAGGACGGCGACGACGATCTGTACGTCGCGCGTGAGACCGGGCTCAGCCGCTACGAAAACGATGGCGCGGGTGTGTTCACGGCGTCCGAGATTCCCTTGTCGCTGGAGCCGGACACGGTGCCCGTCGCGGTGGCCGGCGCCGACATCGAGGGCGATGGCGATCTGGACTTGTACGTCAGCACCTTCATCGACAACGAGCGCTTCGTGGCCGCACAGTTCAACAATGAAGAGCACGCCAAGGCCAACGTGCTGCTCGTGGGCGATGGTGCGGGAGGGTTCACCGATGCGACGGCGGACTCCGGCGCGCTGGTCGATCAGAACAGCTTCCACGCCTCCTTCCTCGACCTCGACGGCGACGGGGACGCCGAGCTGGCCGTTGCGCAGAACACGGGCACCGTGGCGCTGTTCGACAATCGCGGCGACGGCACCTTCGCGGCCTTGCCCACCGCGTCCGACAATGGCTTTTGGATGGGCTTCGCGGCCGACGACTACGATGCGGACGGTGATATCGACCTCTTCTTCTCCAACGTCGGAACCTCGATTCCCAACCGCCTCCTGCGCGGCGACCTGCGCGACGACCAGACGGTCTCGATGGAGTGGCTGCTGCTGCGCAACGAGGGCGATCTGCACTTCACGGACGCGACCGTAGACGAGAACCTGCACGAGTATCCCTTCGCTTGGGGCGCGGCCTTCGCGGACTGGAACCTCGACGGGCTGCCTGATCTCTCCGTGGTGGAGAACTACTTGAAGTGGCCGGCTCACCGGCTGCGCAAGAGCCCGGGCCGCTTGTTGCTTCGCACGTCGGAGGGCGCGTTCCGGCTGGTCACCGAGGAGGCCAAGGCCGAGAATCCGGCCTACGGCGGCACCCCTGTGGACATCGACTGGAACGGCGACGGCGCACCCGACCTGGCCTACATCAACCAGGCGGACGAGCACAAGGCGCTACTCAACGAGGGCGTGCCGCACGATTACCTCAAGGTGCGCCTGCCCAACACGCCCGCCGCCATCGGGGCGCACGTCGAGGTGACGACGCGCAGCGGCCGCACGATCGGCAAGCAACGCTTTCACAATCAGGGCTTGATGTCCGACCTTTCGTCCGACCTGACCTTCGGCCTCTGGGATAACGATCCGCCCGTCCTGCTGCGGGTGACCTACCCCGGCGGCGGCGTGGTCGAGATCACGGAATTGGCCGCCAACAGCACCGTGGAGGTGGAGTAATGATCCGCAAACAAGTGCCCACCGTCGTGTCCGGTCGCCATCGCGCGGCCCGGACTGCGGCGACGCTCGTGCTCGGCCTCCTCGTCGTGCCGGCGCTCGGGATCGCCGCGCTCGGGCCGGCGACGTCGGTGGGCGCACAGCCTGCGGTCGATCCGCCCGGACGCTACGTCGACCTCGTGTTCGACCGTGTGGAGCGTACGAACGGAATCGTCTTCGGCACATCAACGGACCTGCCTAGCGGGCGCGATGTCGAGTTGAAGCTCGATCTCTACGAACCTGCCGGCGACACGGCCACGGAGCGGCCGGTGTTCCTCTTCCTCTTCGGCGGGGGCTTCGTGGCGGGCAACCGCACGATCGAGCCGCGCGCCTACTGCGAGCTCATGGCGCAGCGCGGCTACGTGGCCATCGCGATCGACTACCGCATCAACCAGGGCAACATCGTCACGGAGGGCATCCCGGCCGCGGTCGAGGACGGGCGCAAGGCCGTGCGATGGGTGCGTGAGTTCGCGGGGCAGCACCGGCTGGACACCGACCGCATCGTGATCGGCGGCTCTTCGGCCGGTGCGATCACTTCGCTCATGGTGGCGTATACGGAGGTCTCCAAGCCGAGCGCGGACGACGGGTCGGCGGTTGCGGCCGTGCTCGACCTATGGGGTGGCCTTTACAACACCATCGGCGAGATGGAGGAGGGCGAGCCGCCCCTCGCGATCGTGCACGGCACGCAGGATGCGGTGGTTCCGTACAGCGAAGCGGTGGCTCTTCGCGACCGAGCGGAGGCTCTGGGAATCCCCTACGCCTTCCATCCGCTGCAAGGGCAGGGACATGCGCCCTATATGCCCGCCGAAGTGCTGACGATGGTGGCGCCGTTCTTCTGGGATCAGCTTTGGAACGACGCGCTGGACGGTCCCGAAACACCGACGCCCATGCCTCCCACGGCGACGGCGGTGCCGCCGACGTCCGTCCCGGCAACGCCGACGTCGACTGCGCCGC
>JAJCYU010000011.1 GCA_029262755.1 Anaerolineae bacterium | reverse complement strand
CGGACAGAAACAGACGAGCTGGTGTCGTCCAAACCAAAAAGGGCTGGCGGGCGCAAACCAAAAGTAGGTATTCTCGCCGGTGCATCTTGCGGGGCAGTGGAGGAGCAGTTGGTGGATGCTCAGGTGGTGTTGTCGGGGCGGGGATGCCGAGCGCTCAGCTGAAGGCCCGTACCGGATTCGGCGATTCCGGGCGGCCGGCAGCCACCTCCGTTGCTCGTCGGGAGGGCTCCGGCCGGCGCAAAACTCACTGTCCCCGAGGGCATCCGTATGCCGGGGACAACCTCTACCCACATCGCCGAGTCGTCGGGGTGCTCCAGGCGCAAGCGGTTGGCGATCTCCTGTGGTGACCACCACTGCTCCAACCAGGACTCCACCTTGGACGTGAGCGGACCGGCGGCGAGCTTGGGCATCTTTGGGCGCCGCGCTCGTTCATACGCTCCATGGTGCGCCCTAACCGCCCGGTAGTGCGACCGGCCACCGTTGGTTTTCACCTCCCGCGACACCGTCGAGGGTGCCCGGCCGAGCTGGCAAGCGATCTTCCTCACCGTCTCGCCCGCAACCAGGCCGCGACTGATCTCTTCTCGCTCGGAAAGCGCGAGCCGCAAGGGCCCGGGCGACCACTCCACCCGCTGCGCCTCCCGCCTTCCGGGCCCATGGTTAACGCGTTTGACAGTCCTGGGCGAACAGCCGATTTCTACCGCGACTTCCCGAACGGTCAAGCCTTCGCGTCGAAGCTTTCGAGCGAGCTGTCGCTGCTGGTGAGTCAGATGCGCTGCCAAAGTAACCTCCCGGTTGAGTCGACTGATACTGATCGACTCACCGAGGTGTTGCGCGGATCCCTTGAACCTGCCGATCCAAAAGGCAACCGGCGCTGCCGGGTGTGCAAGCGGTTCGGCAGGAAGGGCGGTCCGACGAGGCGGGCCCGGGCTGACGTGTAACCGTCCAAATCAAAGTGGGACCGCCTGGATGTAGCGTCGACAGGCAGTGCGCTCTTCTCGCCAACCGCTCCCACAGAGTCGGAGATCATAGGCGGCTTAAATGTGGGACTAGGTCTTGAGTCCAATGGGAGATGGACTCCAACAGCTTTCCTTCAATCTCCACTCCAGCAAGCAACCTAGCGAGTCTTAATCGGTCAAATGGAACTCCCACTCCTGCGCAGAGCAGTAACCACTCGACATTGCTCAGAGGACGTACGGCTTCAGGTACAAACGGAAACGCGAGTCCCCGTGTGGGGGCGACGGAGAAATTGACGAGCGTCGACCATTTCTCGATAGGGACACCCTTTTCCGCCCAATCACCTCCTATCGAGCATTGGCACAACAGGACTGTCTGTCCCGGGCGAACATCTAGCGACCGCCATGCGATTGCATCTACCGCTAGGTCCTTTTGGGCAAGAGGCAACTCTTCCTTTCTCACGCTAAGTCGTTCCCGCATTAGGGCGACAATTCTCGGAAAAGCCTCTCGAAAGGCACCGAAGTCCGCTGGGTCGCGAGGCCATCCAAAATGGGCAGCGTCCCCACCCCAATAGCGCCGCAGGGCGTAGACCACTAATCGCTCAAACAGTCTCGCTCCTACCTTGAGGTCAGCGTCTAGCTTCCAGATATATCTAGCATTCAAGGCGGCGAGAAACGAGTAAACCGGTTCTGCTTTCCAGTTATCCAGACGTAGGGAAGCGACTGTAGAATTAATTACAATTGGGTAGTGATCTCCGACCAATTCCAACCTTCGGTCAAGTTCAAGAATCGTTTCCTCTGCCAGTAACGCCTCCGACGAGCACCCTTCCGCAGCGTCAGCCCTCAGTTCCCGTAGCAGCTGAGCTTCCTGGTCGAGGTCGTCCTCGTCGAGGAACTGATCGTATGCCGCCAGGTCAGAGAGCCCACCTTCTTCGGTCAGTTCGTCAAGCAGTTCGGCTTGTGACATCGACCCCTTTGCGAAGAGTATGCGTAGTTCAACGAGGTCGGCCAATGACCAGTGCGTTATCTCGCTAAAGGGAAGGTTAAGTGACAAGTAAAAGGGCTTATTGAAGGGACTTTAGGAGCTGAGCCACTAGGTCACGAAGCTTGGCTGCCTCCGCCTTGAGATCAGGGTCACCCTTAAATTGGAACGCTTCAGCGTTGGCCCTCGCGGCGTTTCGATACGAGAGGCGAATGGCGGCATAGAGAGCGTCCTTGTCGGCGGGCAATTCCTGCAAGGCGATCGACAAATCCCGTGTCTCTTTTAGGAGCGCATAGGCTTGGCGGTTGGCCAATACCTTGCCCAACTCGTCGAGCTGCCGGGACTCTCTGATGACCCTTTTGGGACCGAAAACTAGGTCGAGAAATTCTCCAAGTCGGTCGGTACCTCCAAGCTTGAGCGGATTAAGCATTGACTCAGTTCCGTTGATCCATCCATCCACGCCAATGAAGCTGCGAATCGCAGGGTTCTGCAGTGCCCTGTAATAGACACCAAAATGCCTTGTACCCGGCGCAGTGTCGATTCCGTAACTACGTGCCTGCTCCAGGCTTCGCCAAGCGATGAACTGGCGCCGGATAGCGTCGGGCCGGCTTCCAATGACTCTCCCTGCCCGGTCGAAAGAGTATTTATGGTTGACAATGAGATTGTGAACGAATCGCGCCTTGGCGTCGGCTGTCCATTGAAGCAATCCCGAAACGTGCCTAAATCCAAGGTAATCAAGTAAGGATTCCCTGGTGGGATAGTTTCGTGTGGGGACTTTTTGCAGCTGATGTTCAGATGCTAGTTCGGCGAGTTCATTCCAGAACGATTTCTTTACCGCGTCCCTTGCACTGGCATCAGTTAGCAGTTTGAGCGTTGCCAGGCGGCGGTTTCCTTCCAGAACGACCCTGCGTCCCGGGGCATCGATATTGACGGTCAAGAGAGGCTCTTCCGTGAAGTAGCCATGTTCCGCCATCGACCACGCAAGCTCTTCCAGTTCGTACGCTTGCTCAAAGTAGGCAACCAGAGCTAGCTGGCTCCGGTCAGCCAAGTCCTCTGGAAGTCGCGCATTTTCAGGGTCTAGATCGAGGTTGGCGACGTCCCACTCTTCGACGTCCGGTCGAGGATCCTTCACCTTCAATTAATGCCTCCGCAGGACTCTAGGGACAATTCTTTACGCCGCTCCCAAAGAGTCGGTCTCCGCACAGGCTTCGATCATTCCCTGTTGGGTTAAACACGGGCAATACCCTTGCTTACTTAGGAGCGAAATGTCTACATCGATTTCGCCTTGGCCAAAGCTAGTCCCCGGGTTAGGCCCAATTAGAATGGATTTCGCTAGCTGCTCACCCCGGCTCATCACCTTATCGGCATTCTCGGCAGGACCGCTTCTCAAGCAGCTCGGATCCACGACCGGCGGCGACACCTCACAACTTGCTCCAGCCAGGGTCCTGGGCTCACACAAAGCAAGACCCTGCTCCATTCCTTGAGCAAGGGCTCCGGCTTGGACCCTCAGCTGGGCGCGAATCGGCACGGCCAATCTGGCTGGCTCCGATATTTTCTAGTGTGATTAGCCACCGAAGGTAGCGGCTCAATGCTGAATGATCAAGACTTCAGGCACCGGACTCAGAGGTGTCTTCAGGGCGAAGGAAGACATTGCGTCGAGAAATCTCCCATGGAGCCAACCGGTAGCCGGGAAGTTGTCTGATGCAGAGCGCCTGCAGGGCACCGCAGAATTCCTTCGCTTCAGACCTGTGCCACTTTGGGTTGTACCACCCCGCAGCAGCCTGGTAGCAATCTATGGCCTTAAGGATCTTCACAGGATCCGGCATCCCGGGGAGTTCTTGGAACTCATAGACCTCCTCCAGGCAGTCGGTTCCGTAAAAGCAGTTGGCGCATCTTTGATTTTCCGCCAACAGCATCGCTCCCACTCTGTCGGCGGATTCGATCGTGAGCGTTCGACGAGGAGACTCCTTCTCGTAGTTGATCATCGGTCTCCGATCGACCACCTCGAGGTCCGTCCAGGCCAGGAGAGCTTTCGAACTTGAGAGCTTCAGCCCTGCAGTCACGGGCGCATCGATGTGGGTGATGCAAACGACGTGTGCCATCATCTAGATCCCCCTATCTCCACTCGAGCCAGATCTGCGAAGGGTGCTGACCAATGCCGATGGCAAACCGATCGGCCGCCCGGTTGGTCAAATATCTGGTCGTCTTACGATTAAGTCTCATGAGTTGGCGAGCTTCGCTGAGCTCATTTGTTCCGTATCGAGCGGCGATCTCGCGGGCGACCGAAGTGATGGAGCGTGAGCTTAGAAATTGCCAAAGCGGCTCCGCCGGCACTCGCCCACCCCCTTCCTGATCGCTCACGACTCCATCCAGGTGTTCCATCGTCTGGAATCGGTCTTCGGAGTACCACCAGTCCGCCCGTTCCTCTGTCGATGCCTCCGGCGCTTCGACCTTTGTTGACTCCATCCCACAACTCCTTTCGTTCGGTAGCTGCCGAACCGGGAGGAGAGCCGGAGGGGTCAAGGATCAGTCGCTGGTAAATGGGGGGGGCCCCGCCCGGAGCGTCAGCGGAGGGTGTTAGCGATCACGAATAGTGCAACCTCCTGATCACGAAAAGTGCAGAGGCCTCGGGACTCCCGGGGCCTTTTCCTTTGAGTCGTTGAAACGGCAGATCCCTCCTGCCACGGTCCAGGTGTTGAAGCCGGAGCCGAGCAGGAGGGATGAATGCAGTCTGAGGAGGATTCGATCGTGATGCACGTCTTGCACACCAAACACGGCTGGAGCATCCAGGCTCTGGCCAATGAGTT
>JAJCYU010000010.1 GCA_029262755.1 Anaerolineae bacterium | reverse complement strand
GACCGGACGTTGTGGGCACGGAGAGTGTCGCGAGCGCGGCCGGTGTCGCGAACGCCGAGACGTAGCCGAACACCGTGCCAACGGCGCCCAACCCGCAACGATATCGACCGTGCGAGGAGACTAGAGATGAGCGCATTGCGTGCCGCCGACCTGCCGCTGTATTACAACGCGGTCTCGATCCTGGAAGACAACCTCGCCCAGCGAGCGGACAAGGAAGCCCTCTTCAGCGACACGAGGACGATGACCTTCGCCGAGGTGTCCGCCGAGGTCAATCAAGTCGGCAACGCCCTGGTCTCGGAAGGCGTCCGGCCGGGTGAGAGCGTGGCGCTCTTGTGTCTGGACGTACCGGAGTTTGTGACGAGCTACTTCGGCTGTCTGAAGATCGGCGCGGTCGTGGCCAGCTTGAACACCCTGCTCACGCCCGCCGAATACGCCTACATGCTCGAGGACAGCCGCGCACGGATTCTCATCGTGCACGCGGCCCTTTTGGACCGCGTCCTGCCCGCGCGAGACCAGATGCGCTGGTTGGAGCGAATCATCGTCATCGGTGATGCGCCCGACGGTACTACTGCGTACCGTGCGTGGATCGAAGGCCAGGCGACGGACTTGGACGCCGCGCCCACGCAGCGGGACGACTTCTGTTGCCTCAACTATTCGAGCGGCACGACGGGCGAGCCGAAGGGAATCCTGCACGCACACAAGGATCTGCCGCTCACCGCGCACAACTGGGGCAAGAACGTGCTCGGTCTGCGCGAAGACGACCGGACCTTTGCCGCGGCCAAGCTCTTCTTCACCTTCGGAACCGGCGGCAACCTGATCTTCCCTTGGTATGTGGGTGCCTCCGTCGTGCTGATGGCCGGCGCACCGCGTGATCCAAACAACGTGTTGGGCACGGTAAGCACCTATCGTCCGACCATCCTGTACAACGCGCCGACCGGCTACTCCATGATCCTCGCGATCGACGGCCTCGAAGATGCCTACGACCTCTCGAGCCTGCGTCTGTGCGTGAGCGCAGGCGAAGCCCTGCCGGCGCCCATCTGGCATGCCTGGAAGAGCGCGACAGGTCTGGACATCATCGACGGCATCGGCTCGACGGAGAACTACCACATCTTCTTGTCCAACCGCCCCGACGACATCCGGCCGGGTTCGAGCGGCAAGCCCTTCGACGGCTATGAGGTTCGCATCGTGGACGACGCCGGCGCGGACGTGCCGGACGGCGAGGTCGGCAATCTGCTGTTGAAGGGCGAGAGCGCGGCGCTGTTCTACCTGCATCAATACGCCAAGAGCCAGGAGACCTTCCTCGGACCGTGGCTGTTTACGGGCGACAAATACCGCAAGGACGAGGACGGCTACTACCACCACGAGGGCCGCTCCGACGACATGCTCAAGGTCGGCGGGATTTGGGTTTCGCCGATGGAAGTTGAGAGTGCTCTGATCGGACACCCAGCCGTCATCGAATGCGCGGTGGTCGGGGCGACGGACGCGGCGGATCTCGTGAAGCCGAAGGCCTATGTGACCCTAAAGACGGGCCACGCGGCGAGCCCCGATCTCGAGCGCGATTTGATCGGCTGGTGCGGCGAGAAGATCGCGGCCTACAAGCGGCCGCGCTGGGTAGTGTTCGTCGACGAGTTGCCCAAAACGGCTACGGGCAAGATCCAGCGTTTCCGCTTGCGCGAGCTCGGTTAGCGCGAAGCGCCGGCCGAGGCTTCCTGCGCGAGGCGACGCACGATGGCGTCGGTCATGCGCGCCACGCGCACCATCGCGCGCGTGTCGTGCACCCGCACGATGTCCGCGCCGCGGGCGATCGCGATGGCGACGGTGGCCGCCGTGCCCTCGACCCTGTCGTCGGGCGGCAGGTCGAGCGTGTAGCCGATGAAGCTCTTGCGCGACGTGCCGACGAGCAGCGGAAAGCCGAGCGAGCGCAGTTCATCCGTGGAATCGAGTAGCGCCAGGTTCTGGCCCACGGTCTTGCCGAATCCGAGGCCCGGGTCGAGCACGATCTGGGTGTCCGCGATGCCTGCCTCCTTTGCCGCAGCGACGAAGGCGAGCAACGCAGACGAAACCTCTGCGACCAGGTCGTCATACTCCACGTCGATGTAGCGGCCGCCGAGCGTCTTGCGCTCCTCTACCCCCTGCGGGGCGGCACGGTTGTGCATGAGGATTACCGGAACACCGCGGCGCGCGATCAGCGGTGCCATGGCTGGGTCTGCCCGAAGGGCCCAGACGTCGTTCACGAGATCGGCCCCGGCGTCCAGCGCGGCTTCCGCGACGGCTGCTCGCGAGGTATCGATGGAGATCGGTACATCCACTCGGGATCGGAGCGCGCGCATGACAGGCACGACCCGGGCGCGTTCCTCGTCGACGTCGACGCGCTCGGCGCCGGGACGGGTCGACTCGCCGCCCACGTCCAACCAATCCGCGCCCGCCGCCAACGCTTCCTCTGCGCGCCGCAGCGCGGCGTCCACGACGTCCGCGGGCCGACGCCGCACCATGAGGCCATCGCCCGAAAAAGAGTCCGGTGTGGCGTTGATGACGCTCATCACGATCGTACGCCTGCCCCAGACAACGCTGCGACCACGTAGCGTCATCGATCGGACCGAAAGCTGCGCAGGCGGCGGCGGCAGCGGCGACGGATCACACGGTGTCGATGGCCTCGGTTCCGGCCTCGGTTTCAGCCGCGGTTTCGGCCGCGGTTCCCTTCGCGGTTCCGAATCCGTTTCCGGCGTCGTTTCCGGCGTAGCCGGATGTTTGGGTGGCGTATCGTCCATTAATAAGCGCCCAGTGCCTCGAGCCGATCGTCGTCGATGCCGAAGTGGTGGGCGAGCTCATGGAGCACCGTACGCCGGACCTCCGCGCGAAGCTCCTCCTGATGCCGACATGCTGCAATGAGCGGGCCGCGAAAGATCGTGATCCGATCGGGTGCGGCCAGATCGTAGGCGCTATCGCGGGCGGTGAGCGGCGTGCCCTCGTACAGACCCAGAAGCTCTTCTCCATCGGCGAGCCCCGCGTCGCGACGCTGTGCGCGCGTCGGCCAGTTCGCGACCACCACGATGACGTTGCTCACGTGACGGCTGATCGAGTCCGGCAGGTCGTTCATGACGTCGTCGACGAGGCGCTCGAAAGCGGCGCGATCCAGGTGCATGGCGCGATTCTAGCACGCGCCGGCACGTCGAGGACCCGCGGCGCGCTGCTATGATCCGGGCCGCCGCCGCTGCGAATCGAGCGGCCGTGGACCCAGGAGCGATCGATGCGCAGCGAAACGGCGAATGCGCCTTCGGACACCTTGATCGAGATGCGCGGCGTGATCAAGACCTTCGAAAGCGAAGCCGGCGTGTTCCACGCCCTTCGCGGTGTAGACCTTCGGGTCGCGCCGGGTGAGTTCGTGGCCGTGATCGGCAAGTCCGGCAGCGGCAAGTCGACGCTCATCAACATGATCGCCGGCATCGATCGACCGACGGAGGGCGAGGTTGTTGTCGCCGGAACCGGGGTGCATGCGCTGCGTGAGGGAAAGCTTGCCGCCTGGCGCGGACGATCGCTTGGGATCGTGTTCCAATTCTTCCAACTCCTTCCCACGCTGACCGTCATCGAGAACGTCATGCTGCCCATGGACTTCTGCAATACGTGGCCGAGCAAAGAGCGGCCTGGGCGGGCGATGGCGCTCCTGGAACGCGTCGACATGGCCGACCAGGCGCACAAGCTACCGTCGGCCATCTCGGGTGGCCAGCAGCAACGCGCCGCCATCGCCCGCTCCCTGGCCAACGACCCGCCGATCCTCCTTGCAGACGAGCCCACCGGCAACCTCGATTCACGCACGGCGGAAGACGTCGAGACCCTCTTCGAGGAATTGGTGGCGGATGGCAAGACCATCGTCGTGGTGACGCACGATGACGATCTGGCCGCGCGCGTTGCGCGGACGCTGGTGATTGCCGACGGCCTGATCGTGGAGCAACGACGCCACGGAGTTGCCGTGCCCGCCCCTGAGCTCGCGCAGCCGCTGGGTTGAGATTCCCTGCGGTTCCCTAGAGAAACCTTGGGAACTCGACGGTTCACCCGTTTCGGTTACTGTAGTATTATGTGATCGTGCGACCCCGCGCGCGTAGCGTGATCCTCATGCCTATGCCCTCCCCCGGGCGCAACCCGCACCCAACCGGACATCGACCGCGCTAAGCGGGCCGGATGTCACCGCCTTTCGGGATGGTCCGCACATGAAGATCGATTCGGGACTACGCGTAGTCTTGCTCCTTGCCGCGGGCTCGGTCGTGGCCGCCTGCGGTGGCGGCGGCGATCCCGCGGATCCGAGCAACGCGACGGTGCTGCCCCCTGTCCTGGCCGTCAATGACGTCGTCGCCGATGGCGTGGTCGTTCCGGTGCGCCACGCTAGCCTCTCGTTCAGCCAAGGAGGCCAGATCGTGGGCCTGCCCGTGTCCTCGGGCGACGAGGTGTCTGCCGGCGCCGTGCTTGCGCGTGTAGACGGCTCCGCCGAGGCGGCTGAGGTCGTACGGGCCGAGACGGAACTGGAAGCCGCGGAGCTCGCGATGGAAGACCTCGTGCGGGGAGCGACCTCGGAGGACATCGCGGCCGCGGAAGCCGCGGTCGACGCGGCACGCGCCGGTGTGATGAGCGCGGCCGGCGCCCTCGCATCGGCCGGCGCTTCGCGCGATCGGGTCTCGGCGGGTGCCAGCAACGAAGATATCGACATCGCGGAACGGCGCGCGGCTTCCGTACGCAATCTGCTTTGGGGCGCACAAGCCCGTCGCGATGCCATCTGTGGTCGCGTGGAGAAGAAGCTGGCCGATCAAGCCGATTGCGACGGCGCGGAAGCCGAGATCGGACGTCTGTACGAGGATGTCCGCATCGCGGAGATTCAGCTGGCCGACCTTCGCAACGGTGCGCGCGTCGAGGACGTGCGGGTCGCCCAGGCCGGCGTGCAGAGCGCCGCGGGCCAACGCGAAGCGGCCAGCGCCGGGGTGCGCGAATCCGAGGCCCGGCTGGCACGTCTCCGCCGCGGCGCGACCGCCGCGGAGATCGCCGCGGCGAAAGCACGCATCGACGGCGCACGCGCGGTGCTCGAGACCGCACGCGTGCGCATGGACCGTGCCGTGTTGAGAGCGCCCTTCGACGGAGTCGTCGCGACGCTCGATGTTCGACCGCACGAGTACGTGCCACCGGGAACGGTCGTGGTGCGCGTCGCGGACACCTCAGACTGGCGCATCGAAACGGACGATCTCTCCGAACTGAGCGTCGTGCATGTCGCGATTGGTGATCGCGTGACGATCGAGATCGACGCACTGGACGACGTGGCGCTTTCCGGACGTGTCGTTGCCATCGACGGCTACGGCACGAACAAGCTTGGCGACATCACGTACCGGGTCGTGGTTGAACCGGAGGACAGCGATCCGCGCTTGCGCTGGAACATGACCGCCTCCGTGACGATCCACGACGAGCGCGACTGAGCCGTCGTTCGCGGCTCGCGCATCGGCCGTCCGCCGTCCGCCGTCCGCTCGAGGAATCCCTCGCGGCTGATTCCTCGCGCTATCCCAAGCGACAGAGGATTCCTTCACGCTCGCTTCGCCGGATTGGTCGACCGCCTTGGCGTGCAAAATGCACGATCGCCGTGGCCCAGACGGGACACGAGAAGCCCGTCCGGGCCACGGCGACGCACGCTGCTTTTGCATCAGGTCGCGTTGCGACCGTGGCCACGTTCCAAATCGATCCAAGGTTCAAGCACCAGGCCGACAATCTTGAGCGGCCGTTCGATCCGTACATCGAGCGGTACTCGCGGTGCCGGGTTGTTCGCCGGAACGCACTTCCTTGGGAAGGCAGTCCGTCAGGGGTTGAGACGCAATGTGCGGCCGAGGGATACGCTGGGATTCTTGCGCCGAGGGTGCACGTAGCCGGCGTACCGCGCTTGATTGGCTGCCGAACCTCGAATTGCCGCGTCCTAGCGGTGCGGTCCGCGACTACGGTGCGTCCAACTTCGCGTCGTCGACCCCCGGGATCCGTCGCAGGAACGTGCGCAGGTCCGCCGCGAGCGGGGCGCGAGCGCGCAGCCGACCGACGCCGGAGGGATGCGCGAGGTCGAGCAAGGCCGCGTGCAGCACCATCCGTGGCAAGCCGAACTCCGCGCGGAAGGCTCGATTGAGGCGGCCTTTGCCGTAGGTCGTATCTCCGACCACCTGGTGCGCCATGGCGGCCATGTGCCGACGAATCTGATGGCGTCGTCCGGTCGTAATCCGCACTGCCACCCACGACAGTGGGCCGTGGTCCGTATCGATCAGGGCGATCCTGCGCCAGTGAGAGCAGGCTTCTTGGCGGACGCCCGTCTTGCGATTCGTGAGCGGCCGCTCCGACGTGCCTTCCTCTGCAATGGCGCCGCGGACCAGTACCCGGTATTCCTTGTGCGCATCGGCGGCCTGTAGCGCGGCTTGTAGGGCTGCCGCGGATTCTTTGCTCAAGCCGAAGGCCAACGCGCCGGAGGCCGCACGATCGATCCGGTGCACGGGGTACAAGTACCGGCCGGTCTGATCGCGTACGGTCTGCAACAGATAGCGAGAACGGGCCGCCTCGCGCGATCGATGCACGAGCATTCCGCCCGGCTTGTCCACGACCAATGCAAAGTCGTCGTGGAACAAGATCGGGATGTGCGGCGGAGGCGTGTCTTCCTGGACGGCTGGCACCATGAACGAGATCATAGCGTCCAGGAGATCGACCTCTGCGTGTTGTAGGTTCTGTGCGCGGCGCGGCTTCGTTGTCCCGAGCCTCATCGTCCCGAGCCTAATCGTCCCGAGCCTAATCGTCCCGAGTTCAACCGTACCCATCCGTCGCGCCGGCTCGCGGCCCGACGTGCGCCCCCGTCCGCTAGCGCACCACGCGCGTGCGGCCCAACCCAGGAGGGACCCCCATGCGCTTCGCTCCCCAGCGCAAGATCGTCCGAGCCTTGCTACGTGCCTCGCGCACGCAAGTGCCCGAAGCAACGGTCGACCCGGATTGCGGGCTATCGGCCACGCCCCCGACTCTACCCGCCCTCGTCCGGCCCGCGTCTCGGTTAACGCGCCATGCTTGGCGTGCCATCGCCGCTTCGCTGGCCATGGCTCCCTTTCTGCTCGCCACGGCGCCCCAGAACAGCGCCGCCTCTGTGCTGTCACGACAGCCGACGGTGCGCGTGCCCGTCGTCTTGTCATCCTCCGGTGCGGGCCCGTCCGTTCATGGACGCCAGCCGGCAATCGCGGAAGGCGGGTCACTTGCGGCTTCGCCAGGACGGGCGCCTGCGTCCGCGTCGTCTCTTCGGCCTTCCAAGAGCGAGGCCGGCGTGAACTTGGCTCCGCAAGACCCGATCGTTGCGGCTTCGCGAGCACGCCGCACCGCTGCACAGCGGGCCTACGGCCAGGAACGCCCAACGGGCACGACCTCCCAAGCGGCCATTGCGCAAACCGAAACCAACTGTGAGCAGGTGCCGTTGCCCGCGGGCGAGTCCTTTACCGAGAGCTTGGCCGTGCCGGATTGCCGCTGGGGTCAGGTCACCAACACGACCGTCGTTTCCTTCGTCGACCAATATCGTATGACGTTGCCAGAGCGCAGCGAGGTCAGCCTCCAGGTCCAGGCCGCGTTCGACATGTACGTTTCCGTGCACGATGCCGGATATGCGCCCATCACCGACGGCTTTAGCGTCGACGGTGGCCCTGCGTCGATCGACACGACGCTGCCGGCCGGCAGCTACGTGATCTTGGTGACGTCCTTGTCCGATGCGGCGGATGTCGGCGGCGACTACCAGGTTGAGCCCACGATTCGTCCCGTGTCCGAGCCCGCTTGCGAAGCCTTGGCGCTCGATCCCGGTGCGGGCTCGACACGCGACGTTCCCGCTGGCGGCTGCCGCGTATACGACTGGTTGCCCCTGGTGATGCTCGACAACCCGGCACTCGTCTACGAAATCGTGCTGCCCGAGGCGGGCATGCTGTCCGGCAGCGTGACCAGCACGGCGCTCGAGCCGCGTCACGCGCTGATCAATGCCGACAACGTAACGCTTTCGAGCGACATCAACGACACGGAGGACCAGGCGCCCGGCACTACCTCGTTCGCGTTGCCGGTGCCGGCGGGTCGCTACCGTCTCCTGGTGCTTGGCGCAAAGCGCGGCACCGGTGCCATCACCGTCGACACGAGCTTCGCTCCTGTCGGCGCCGCCTGCGATGCCACGCTCGTCGAAGCCAACAGCACGACGGCAGGCACGTTGAATGACGCGGACTGCTTCGACGGCTATCTGAACAACGGAATCATCGTCCGTATGCCCATGGATCTCTTCGACATCGTGATCCCGCAAGACGGCACGTTGGACGTCAACGTGGACGCTGTCGGCTGGCAGCCGGTCTTGTGGCTCATGGACCGCAACAACCAGGTCTTCATCGGTCAGGCGGAGTCGCCGCCGGTCTCGTTGAGCCTGCCACCGGGCGCCTATCGGCTGGGGATCCAATCCGTCGAGAACCTAGGGGACTACACGCTGTCGCTCAGCTTCGCGTCCCGTGTGGCCGCGTGCAACGTGCGGCAACTCCCGCTAAACGGGACGTCCGCGGAGGAATTGACCGCGGCGGACTGCACGCTCAGCGAGTACTACTTCGGCGGTTCCCCGGATCCGGTCGATCCGTTCTTGCTTCACTTGGACGAGCGGGGCGAGGTCTTGATCTCGATGCGCTCGACCGACATCGACACGTTCTTGGTACTCATCGCGGGCCCCTTCCCCAACGCAGCCCTCAACATCGCCGCGAAGGCCACGCTGAACGATGACGTGGATCCCGCCGGGGGAGACGTCAACTCGGAGATCCGAGCCGTGCTGCCCGCCGGCGACTATCTGGTGCTCCCGACCAACGCCATTGCCGGCGAGTACGGACCGTACCAGCTCACCACGGCCTTTAGCCCGCGGCCGGCACCGACGGAGTGCGCCGTCAACGTATTGCAATCCGGCACCGCGCTCGACACGGAGCTCGACGGATTCGAGTGCACGGCCAATGACCTCGATCCACTGCGCGCCGTCTGGTCGCCGGTCGACCGGTACCGGGTCACGGCGCCTTCCCGGGGGACCTTGGGCATTCAGGTTTCTTCCGGCTCCTTCTTCCCGCGATTGCGGTTGTTCAACCCCGCAACGGGCGCGCTCGTAGGGGACGACTACGATCAGAACTTCCTGGATTCGACCGCGTCCCTCGGCTTCTTCACGACGGCCGCGGAGTACGAACTGCAGGTGGAGTCCGTCTCCGACACCCAGTTCACGGGAGACTATCAGCTGCAGATGGTCTTCACGCCCGCGGCGGACACCACGTCGTGCATGGTGATGCCCATCGACAAGAACGCCACCGCGCAAGGAGCCCTGGAGTCGGGCGATTGTACTTGGCCCGAAGTCCCCGGCGGGGTCGGCGTGCCGGCGGCGGCCGCGCCACCAGTCGATGTCTATCGCGTCACCGTGGCCCAGATGGGCACCCTGACGGCGACAGCCTCGGCCGGACTGTTTCGGCCCTACGTAGAGCTGCTGAACCACAGGCGCGCTCTACTCGAGGGCCAGGGACCCATATCGATCGGTCTGCCGGCGGAGGTCAACGCGCTGTTGATTCCCGGGGACTACTATCTGCATACCCTAAGCCAGGACTCTGCGATCGGCAGCTATGAGCTCGGGCTATCGTTCGGCGCGGCTCCCTTCGACCCCGATGCCTCGCCGGAGCCGACGCCAAGTCCCGTGCCTAGCCCGACGCCGACCCGAGCGCCACCTCCGATCGAGCCGACCCCCGACACCGGCGGCGATCACGAGATCTTCATCCCTTGGACGGAGCGCTCGTAGACATCCGAAGTCGCGATAAGGGCTCGTTAATTCCCTAACACGCGCGGTCACACCGATCTTGGATCGTACCGCTCGGTCTGATGAAGTCAGCCGCGTACCGAACGATTGCTAAAACGACAGGAGAGCGGGCGCCCGATGGGGCGCCCGCTCTCTTGTACTGTACGTTTCTTGTCGTTGACGCAGTCTTATGTCGAGTCGGGTCATCACGAAGGCTGGAGCCGGTGCTTCGGCCGAATCGAGAATTCGACGCGTGGCATAGGTAGCCATCGCCCCCGACGTCAACGGATCAACCGAGCAGGTCTTCCACCGCGCTGCGTTCCTCGCTCAGTTCCGTGCCCGTCGCGGCGATGCGTTCCCGATCAAAGTCGGAAAGGCTAAGCCCACGCACGACCTCGTAGCGTCCATCGGCCACGACCACCGGGTAGCTGAAGATCACGCCGGTAGGCGTGTCGTAGTCGCCGGTGCTGGGAATCGCCATGCTCGTCCAATCCCCTTCCGCAGTGCCGTGATGCCACGAGCGGACATGATCGATGCAGGCATTGGCCGCGCTCGCCGCGCTGGACTGACCACGCGCCTGGATGATGGCCGCGCCGCGCTCCTGCACCGTGGGGATGAAGGTCTCGCGCATCCATGACTCGTCGTTGATGACCTCCGGTGCTGGTTTGTCGCCGAGCAGGGCATGGGAAGCGTCCGGATATTGGGTGGAGCTGTGATTGCCCCAGATCGTCACGCGCCGAACGGAAGAAACCGGCACCCCGGCCTTGCGCGCCAACTGGCTGCTTGCACGGTTGTGATCGAGCCGGGTCATGGCCGTGAAGCGCTCATCCGGCACGTCCGGCGCGTTGTTCATCGCGATCAAGCAGTTGGTGTTGGCCGGGTTGCCCACGACCACCACGCGCACGTCGTCGGCCGCATGATCGTTGATCGCGCGACCCTGCCCGGTGAAGATCGGGCCGTTGGCCTGCAAGAGATCTTTTCGAAGCATGCCCTTGCCACGCGGACGAGCCCCCACGAGCAGGCACCAATTGGCGTCTTTGAAACCGCGGTTCGCGTCGTCGGTCAGCACGACCTCGTCGAGCAGGGGAAAGGCACAGTCGTCGAGCTCCATCGCCACCCCTTCCAAGGCGGGCAACGCCGGCGGAATCTCGATGAGCTGTAGGCTGACCGGTTGATCCGGCCCGAAGAGATCGCCGTTCGCGATGCGAAACAGCATGGCGTAGCCGATATTGCCTGCCGCTCCGGTGACAGCGACTCGGATCGGGGTGGTCACGTGCGCGCTCCTGACGTTCGAATGCTTCGGGAGCGCCGAGGATAGGACCGATGCCCGGTACGGTCAACGGTTGAACGGCTGCACGCGCCGGCCGGCTGCAAGCCGGTTCAAGCGTCCGGCTACAACGGCATGACCTCCCCCTCGTCGGCGACGTCGACGCCGGCCGCTCGAAGCTCGGCCCGGGCCTCGGACTCCGGTCGGAGCGCGGGATTGGTGTGGTTGAGGTGGATGAAGCGGAGGCGGCGTCGCCTCTGGGAGGGCCACGCGGACGCGAGCGCGAGCGTATCCCGCATCGTGGGGTGCGGAACCGTCGCCCGATCGCGGCCGGGCAGCTCTTGCTCATCGAAGAAGGAGCCATCGACATAGGCGCGGTCGACGGTTTCCGTCCATGCGCTCAGGTCGAATACCGTTGCCGGCGCCGCGCCTGAGCCATCGGCCCCTGGCGCCGGCTCCCATCGATCCACATCGGGAAGCCACAATACCTGCGCCTGATCCCCTTCCACGCAGAAGGCAACCGTCTCGGAAAGCGCGGTACGGTGGAGCACGGGAACCGGTGTCAACCGCACCGAGTCCGAAAGCTGGACCGCCCTGCCCGCGTAGAGCGGTTCCAGGACGATGCGGCCGTCCTCGAGCAGGCGCGACCAAGGAGCGTTCGAGCGCAGTGCTTCGAAAAGGCGGGGCATCGCGAACACCGGCACTGCGCTTGCGCCGAGGGCTTCGCGTCCGAGCTGGCCAAGACCGCCCACGTGGCCCAGGTGAGCGTGTGTGAGCAAGATGCCGTCTAGTCCCGGCCCGGGCATGTCCGGATTCGCGGGCGCCGCAAGGTCAAGGGCGCGCAACTGCCAGCGAATGTCCGGTGTCGCATCGATCAGCCATCGTCGCAGGACCAAGCCATTTCCGGAATCCCGGATCACGATCGCTGCGCAGGCGGCACGTCGGTGGAGTGCGGGGTCCGTCCAAGCCTCCGCACAACACGGTCCGTCGCAGCCGATGTGCGGCACACCGGCGTCCTGGGCGATGCCGAGCACGTGCAGAGCGGCAGTTTCGTTCGACCGGTGGGGCTTGGCCATGGGAACCTCATCGTCATACGGACGCGGCTACGGGGAAGGTTTGAGCGACGTGATGCGCCGGCCCCCCAACCGGTACCGCCTTCGTCTCCGGCAGCACCGTGCTACGCGGTCTCTGGCGCGGTAGACGAGGAGCAAGCATTCTCCACGATGGTTGAAAGCCGCACATCCCGCAAGGAAAAGCCGATGTCCCCGCCCCAACCAACACCGACGGAAACGAGCCCGGACAAGGAGGCCGCTGCCGATGCGATGCAATCGCGCGGCGCCTCGTTGCTCGACACGCTGGGCCTCGGCTCGCGCCAAGCCCGTGCATGGGCCGCATATGACTGGGCGAACTCCGCGTTCGCGACGGTCATTCTGGCCGCGGTATTCCCCATCTTCTACCGTGATTTCGCCGGAGTGAACCTCCTGGATGGCGCGGGCGTCAACAACGCCGACCTGTACTGGTCCTACACCCAGTCCATCGGCCTCGCGATCGTGGCGATTCTTGCGCCGATCTTGGGGGCCGTAGCCGACTTCATGGGCGCCAAGAAGCGCTTTCTCGGCTTCTTCGTCGTGCTCGGCGTGATCGCTACCGCGTCCTTGTTCATGGTTGAGCGCGGCGATTGGCTGTTCGCGTCCGCTGCCTTCATCGTGGCGTTCGTCGGCTTCGCGGGAGCCAACGTCTTCTACGATGCGCTCTTGCCGCACGTGACTGCGAAGGATCGCGCGGACCAACTCTCGTCCTCCGGCTACGCGCTGGGCTACATGGGCGGCGGACTTCTGCTCTTGCTGAACCTAGGGTGGATTCTCGCGCCCGAGCGCTTCGGTTTCGCGAGCCAGACGAGCGCGACACAGTGGGCGCTTGTATCGGTTGCGGTGTGGTGGGCGCTGTTCTCGCTGCCGTTGTTCCGCCTCGTGCCGGAACCACCGCGCGCCCTAGAGGCCGACGAAGTCCCTTCCAATCACGCGGCGCGGCCCAACCCGCTCACCGCCGGGTTCACAAGGCTTGCGGATACCTTTCGCACGTTGAAGGAGTACCGCCAGCTGCTGCTCTTCTTGGCCGCGTTCTGGCTCTACGCGGACGGGATCGGCACGATCGTCAAGATGGCGACGATCTACGGCCGCTCGCTCGGACTTGGCCAGGGTGACCTGATCGGCGCGCTGGTCCTTACCCAATTCGCGGGTATCCCCTTTGCGTTCGCCTTCGGCTTGCTCGCTCAACGGATCGGTGCGAAGCGTTCACTCTACCTCGGGCTAAGCGTCTACGCCGCGATCTCCGTCGGCGCGTACTTCCTTCAGTACGCCTGGCAGTTTTGGGTGATGGCCTTCTTGATCGCCACCGTCCAAGGCGGCACGCAGGCGATCAGCCGCTCCGTGTTCTCCTCGATGGCCCCCGCCGCGCGCTCGTCGGAGTTCTTCGGATTCTTTAGCGTCAGTGCGAAGTTCGCAGGCATCCTCGGCCCGCTTGTGTTCGCATTCGTGCGCCAAACGACGGGCGACCCCCGCAACGCGATCTTTGCGCTCATCGTGTTCTTCCTGGGCGGCATGGCCGTGCTTAGCCGGGTTGATATCGAAGAGGGTCAGCGGGTGGCGCGGGAGGAGGACGCACGATTCCTGGCAGCGAGCTCTGCCGGTTAGGGCTCGACCGTCAACAATCTCACCAATTCGGCCGTCGCGCGCGGCCCGGAAAACGAACGCAAACGAGGGGCCGCCGAAGCGACCCCCCGTTTGCTGATTCGGACCCGTGCCCCGAACAATCGCGGGACTTACTGCACGCTGTTGAAGGCCGCGGCCAGGACGTCTTCCTGGACGAAACCGGACCAATCCCCTACTTGGTTGCCCTCCCCATCGAGCAAGTAGTACTCGGGCTGATGGGCGTACCCAAGCGCGCTCTTGATCTCAGCGCTCGCCGGATCATCGATATCGATGTACGTAAACTGGATCTGGTCGCCGAACTGCTCTTCAAGCCCGTGCACGACGGGCAGCATTGCGTTGCAGGTCGGTCACCACTCGGCGTAGAACTTCACAAACTGCGGGCCGCCCGATGCCAGAACGACGGTCGAAGGATCGGTGGCAGTAAAGCCCATCGGAGCCGCATCGGACTCCGAGGCCATGCCGTCTTCGCCGTCCGCGTCGTCGGCCGCGGCCTCCGCTGCGTCGTCCGCGTCCTCTGCTGCGTCTACGGCAGCCGCTGCCGCGTCCGCTGCGTCGGCAGCGGCTTCGCCGGCGGCTTCCGCTGCATCCGCCGCTTCCGCAGCTGCGTCAACGGCCATCTCCGCCATGCCGTCGGCCGCTTCCGCGGCTTCTTCCACAACCACGGGGTCGGGCGCGTTCGCCGACTCCGGGGCCTGGGGGCTACCGCAGGCGCCGAGTAGCGCCGCGAGCCCGAATATCATCCACTGTCTTCGCATGAGGTTCGACTCCCTGAGTACGTGTCTGCGCAATAGGTGTTGGTCCAATCAGACGGGTCCGCGGGAGATTGTAGCGGCGGCACGGATCATCACGCAGTGGGAACCTTGCCCGTCGTACGCCGGCTGCCTAGCATTCGCGCGATCGAACCGTGTTATTCGTATCCCCCGTGGAGCCCCCCTTCATGCCCCAAAACCACGCTCTTGTGGAATGCGTGCCCAATTTCAGCGAGGGCCGCGATGCCGCGGCCATCAGCCGTATCACCTCGGCCATGGCCGCCGTCGACGGCATTACGCTGCTCAATGTCGATCCGGGGCGCGCGACCCACCGCACCGTGGTGACGATCGTCGGCGCGCCGGAAGCCATCGTGGAAGCCGCGTTTCAGGGCATTGCGGAGGCGAGCCGCACCATCGATATGCGCCGGCACGCGGGCGAGCACCCGCGCATGGGTGCTACGGATGTCTGCCCGCTCGTCCCGATTCGCGGCATCACGATGGCGGAAGTCGCCCAGCTGGCTCACCGACTCGGGGAGCGTGTCGGACAGGAGCTCGAGATCCCGGTCTTCCTCTACGAAGAGGCTGCGACCCAGCCCAAGCGACGCAATCTGTCCGTGATCCGCGCAGGCGAGTTCGAGGGGCTGGCCGACAAGCTCGCTGATCCCGAGTGGCTCCCCGACTTCGGCCCCGCCCGTCCGCACCCAACAGCAGGCGCGACCGTGATCGGAGCACGACCGTTCTTGGTCGCGTACAACCTCAACCTCAACACGACCTCCACACGCCGTGCCAACGCCGTCGCCTTCGACTTGCGCGAAGCCGGGCGGGTTGTGCGCACGAATGGCGCATCCGGCGACATCGTGCGCGATACTGCGGGTGAGGCCGTGCGCGAGGCCGGCCTGCTACAAGGTGTCAAGGGCATTGGGTGGTTCATCGAGGAATACGGGATCGCCCAGGTGTCGTTGAACCTGACGGATTTGCAGCGCACGCCCCTCCATGAGGCCTTTGAAGCAGGCAGGGAGCGCGCCGCGGCCCGGGGTATGCGGGTCACGGGCTCGGAACTGGTCGGCATGGTGCCCCTCGCCGCAATGGTGGAGGCCGGTCGCTACTTCCTCACGCGCCAGGAGCGCAGTCTCGGTGTGCCTGATGAGGAATTGGTGCGCATCGCGGTCCGCTCGATGGGCTTGGACGAGCTTGCGCCCTTCGACCCGGCCGAGCGCATTATCGAGTGGCGGCTGCGCGACCCTGCCATGAGCCGGTTGATCGATTTGAGCGTCGCGGACTTCACCACCACGGCGGCGGGCGAGACGCCCACTCCAGGTGGCGGTTCCGTCGCGGCCGCCGTGGGTGCATTCGGCGCCGCGATGGCCACGATGGTTGCCAACCTCTCCGCACACAAGCGGGGCTGGGACGAGCTGTGGCAGACGTATTCTGAATGGGCCGAACGGGGCATGGGACACGCGACGACGCTGCTGCGACTCGTCGATGAGGACACGCGCTCCTTCGACACCCTGATGGCCGCCTATCGCCTACCTAAGGGAACCGACGCCGAACAGGAAGCGCGAAGCCTTGCGATCGAAGCCGGTATCAAGGGCGCCACGGAAGTGCCGCTGGCAGTCATGCGCGAAGCCCTCGCCTCGATGGACGTCGCGGACGCCATGGCGCGCAGCGGGCTTCCATCGTCGCTATCGGATGCGGGTGTCGGCGCGCTCTGCGCACGTACCGCGGTACGCGGAGCGTGGCTCAACGTCCAGATCAACACGCCGGGCCTACGCGATCGCACCTGGGCGGAGAACGCGCTCGCGGAAGGACACGCGATCCTAGCGACCGCGGAGCGCATGGAGTCGGAGATCGTCGCCCTCGTCGAGCAGGCGATCAAGCGTGAAGGCTGAGCCGCGGCTCCACGCACCCGACGTGGATGAAGTGCTCCAGCTCCTCGTCGAGGACCCTCGATTGCGGGATCAACTGCGCTTCGTGGTGGAGATCGATCGGCTGAAGTCGATCCAGCGACGGAACTTGCTCGTGGACGGTTCCCGTCGCGAGAACAGCGCCGAGCATTCGTGGCATCAGGCCTTGATGGCGATGGTGCTACTCGAACATGCCGGCGCGCATGGCAGCGGCGCGGCAGCAGAGGGAGCGCCGAACGACGCCTCGGATGCGCAAGGCTCTTCGCTCGATGCCGGCCGCGTGCTGCGCATGTTGCTCGTGCACGACCTCGTCGAGATCGATGCCGGCGACACCTTCTTGTACGACACGGTCGGCTACCAGGACAAGGAAGCCAGGGAGACGGCGGCCGCCGAGCGCATCTTCGGCCTCTTGCCCGCCGATCAAGGCGCTGAGCTGCGCGCGCTCTGGGACGAGTTTGAGGCCAAGGAGAGTCCGGAGGCTCGCTTTGCCGGCGCCGTGGACCGGATTCAGCCTTTGTTGCACAACCTGCTCACGGCCGGCAGCCAGTGGCGCCACTATGGCGTCACGGCCGACCGCGTACGTCTGGCCAACCGCGATGTAGCACGGGGCTCAGGGAGCCTCGGAGCGGTGACGACGGCGCTGATCGACGTAGCCGAACAGCGGGGCTTTCTCGAGTCGGCACCGCAGAGCGACATCCAAGGAGATCGGCCGGGTCCGATGGACGACGCGCCCGGTGCAGAGGGCGTGTCTGGGGACGGTATCGGCGCGTGAGTGACGCCGGGGCGCGGCGCGGGCTGTTCTTCGTCTTGCTCGTCCAAAGCGCCCTTGCACTCACATTCGCGTGGCTGACCCCGGCATGGGAAGCGCCGGATGAGCCTTGGCATCTTGGCTATGTCACATGGCTTAAGACGGAGCAGCGGCTGCCTCCTCCAACCGTTGACATGCTGGAGACCTGGGTCAACCAAGAAGCCAGCCAACCGCCGCTGTACTACGTGCTCGCGGCGATCGCATCCGCGCCCTTCTCTACCTCGGACATGGACACCGCATTCGTTGAGAATCCGGGGCGCTGGGGCGGCGTCGGGCTTGAGGCGCGCAACCACAACTACGCCTTGCACGGACCGTGGGACGCCCCCTTCGGCTCGCCTCTGATGCGCGGGCTCCTGGCGGCGCGTCTCATCGCGGCGCTCATGGCCGTCGTGGCAGACTGGGCGACGTATCAACTCGACGCCACCATCGTGCCTCATCGCCTGGACGTCGCGCTTGCCGCCGCTGCCGTCTTGGCCTTCACGCCCCAATTCGCGTTCCTATCCGGCGCCGCGAGCAACGACACAACCGCCGCCGCCGCGTGCACGGTAGCGCTGTGGCGCGCCGCGGTCTTGCTACGAGCGCCGGGCGACCGCAACGCGTTGCTGTGCGGCCTTGCCCTCGGCGCGGCGCTTCTGACCAAGAGCAGTGCCCTTGCCCTCGTACCGATCGTCGCGCTAGCGGCGCTGTCCACCGGCCTCACGGCCCCCTTGCGCTCGGCGTTGCGTCTTGGGGCGATCGTCTTGGCTGCGGCTGGCCTCGTGGGTGGCTGGTGGTACGCGCGCAACCTGCTCGGCTACGGCACCTTTATCGGCAGCGAACTGCATCTGGCCATGCCGTGGGCGCGCGAGGTGCCGGCCGATCTCGCGAAGCTCGTTGAAGACGGTGAACCGTGGCTGCTCTTTCTCAGCTATTGGGCGGCCTTTGGTTGGGGCACGATCCGCTGGCCGGACCCCGTGTATCGCGTCGTCTTCGCCGTGTGTCTCTTGGCGGGGATGGGGCTGGTCTACGGCGGGTGGCGTTCGATTCGCTCAGGCTGGATGCAAGCTGATTCGCAAGGACTGCTCACGCGCGCCGCGGCCTGGCTACGCGATCCACGAGTCCGCACCGTCCTCATGCTCGCGGCATTCGCCGTCGCGGTCCTCGTAGCGTTGGTGGGCTGGATGCAGGTGGTGCGCGCCCATTGGGGCCGCCTGCTCTTTCCGGCCGCGGGTTCGATCTCGGTGTTGCTTGCGCTCGGTCTGCACGCAGTGCTGCCCCGAGCGCGCCTGGCGCTGCTCGCGGCGACCGCGTTGGCTATGTGGTCCATTTCCGCGCCATCGAGCGCGATCCGTCCGGCTCTCCTGCCACCGACAACGCTTTCCGCCCAACAAACTGAGACACTGCCGGATCCCGTCGGCTGGCGGATCGGGGATGTGGCGGAGCTGCTGAGCGTTCGCCCGGAGACATCGCGTGTCTCCGTAGACTCGGCTTGGCGCGTGGCCGTCTGTTGGCGCCCCCTGCGCAGGACCCCGAAGGACGTCCATGTGCTCGTGCACTTGGTCGGTCCCGACGACGCGCTCGTCGCAAGCTACCACTCCGTGCCCGCCGACGGCAACGCATCGACACGCGCGTGGGAACCCGGCGCCGCTTTCTGCGAGACCGTCGACGTCCAGATCGGCGAGGACGTGCGCGCACCGGCCGTATACGACGTGGCCGTCGGCCTCTTCGACCCCGCGACCCTCGACCGACTGCCCGCGACGGACACCGCGGGCAACGCCGTCGGCGCGGGATTCGTGACCCGTGTCAAGGTCGAACCGGATGCACTGGGCTGGACACAGCGACCCATCGAAGCCGGACTTACCGTCTTCGACGATCCGCCGGGGTTGGATATGACACCGCTGCGCGCAACCTGCGCGGACGACCGCGGCGGCAACGACGTGGGAGCACGCCGTGGAGCACGGGGCGTCGTGGAGCGATCCGAGACGGCCGAGGGCTGCGATGATGCGATCACGCTCGTAGGCTATGCGCTGCCGGAGGGCCCGGTCTGCGCGGGAAGCGAGATCGAGGTGCGTCTGCTCTGGAGAGCGGGCAATGCAGCGCCTCCCCTCGATCTGCAGGTCTTGCTGCATCTGCGCCGATGGCCCGGCGCACCGGCGGCGCCGCTCGCCCAAGCGGACGGCTCCGTTCACGATGCCAACGGCGCCCCATACCCGACGTCCCTGTGGTCTCCGTTCGAGCAGGTTCTCGATCGCAGAACCCTCACGTTGGATGGGGCGCTTGCGCCCGGGGCATACGCGCTCGTCACCGGCATGTACCGGCTGTCGGACGGCGTGCGCGCGGACGTCGTCGTGGACGCGGAATCTCCGGTGCTCGACGCAGTCCGGCTACCTGCAACCGTGGAGATTGCTTCCTGCGAGTCGGGACGCAATCGAACCGGGACTGCGGGGGGGCGGGCCGGCGCATTCCCCCTGCTTGAACCCAGGTCGTCCCTCGTATCGGGGCTACAACCCGTCTCTACGCGCCCAAATTCCGCGAGCGCGTCAGCGGCCGCCGTAGCGGGTCGCAAGCCGTGAGCGGCGCCCGAACGTCCGCGATCGCCCGCCAGGAGGGTCGACCGGACGTCACATGGACAGCGACCCTGCTCATCGCGTTGCTCACCGCGCTTGCCTTCGCGCTCCGCCTATACCGCATCGAGGCGCAATCGCTTTGGAGCGACGAGGGCCTGAGCGTGTACCGCGCGGCGCTGCCTTGGCGCGACATTCTGGCTAATACGATCGTCGTGGACGGTGTAACAACTCGCGATCTGACGCCGCCCGGCTATTTTCTCCTGCTGGCACTCGTACGACACTTCGCCGGCGAAGGGCTCTTCGCGCTGCGCTGGCTCGGCGCGCTGCTCGGCGCGTTGAGTGTGCCGTTGGCGTGGCGCGCGGGACGCGCATGGTTCGGGCGACGAGCGGGCATCGGCGCGGCGCTCGTGCTCACGGTGTCGCCGATTCACGTCTGGTACAGCCAGGAGATGCGCAACTATTCGCTCCTCATCGCGGCGATCCTGGCGACGACATGGGCGCTGGCCCATGTGGCCGATCGGGCCGACAGCCGGCGGACAGGATGGTGGCTGGCGTGGACCGGACTGTGGGGCATCTCGATCGCGAGCCACGCCTTCGCGCTGCTGGCTCTCGCGGCCCACGTTTCTTGGTTGGCCGCCTCGACGTGGCTTGGGCCGGACAGCGCAGCACGGGAGATCCGTGTTGCGGCGGACGACGAATCCGTGGCGAGACGGGCGGGGACGGCAACAACGGCGCGACGGTTGCGTCGGTCGGCCGCGCTGCTAGCCGTCGCCGCCCTGCTCGCCGTGCCCCTGGCTCCCCGCGCATGGTCGTACTTCCGGGCTCCCGTGCAGATCGACTTCGAAGCGGTATCGTGGGCGACCATCGCGCGCCATGCTATGGATGCCTTCGCGGTGGGCATATCGCCGACGCTGCGCCACTCGATCTCGGATTCCTGGCCGCTTGTCGCGCTTGCGGTGGTGGGCCTCGTGGCCGTGTGGGCGCACCCACCCGCGCGTCGCGCCGCGTCGCTGGCGACGACGATGCTCGTGCTCCCCTTGGTTCTGATCGCGGCGCTCTCGTCGCTACGCCCCATCTACAACGGGCCACGCCACCTGCTCGTCGCGTTCCCCGGTTTCGTCCTGCTCGCCGGTGCGGGGATCGGTGCGCTGTGGAACCTCTCGCTGCCCCCGCAGCTCGCCCCTGCCTTGGGCCGTATGGGCACCCGCACGTTCGCGTCTCGACGTCGCTCTACCGAGGCGCAGGCATCCCCGGTCCCGAACCCGCTTGGGGCGTCCTCTTTCGTGCCCGCGCCATCTCGATTGCCGATACTGATCGGCGCCATGTTGGCCCTTGGGATCGGATTGCCGGCATCGCGGAGCATAGCGCGGCAACTCACCCGCCAGTTTCACGGCGAGGATTATGTCAAGGACGATGTGCGGGCAGCCGCACACTTCTTCGCCCGCGAGGTCACGGCACCAGACGTTATCGTCGTGCACGATCCGTTGATCCAATTCGCCTTCGCCTACGAGTATCGCCGCGCGGGCGGCACGCAGACCTGGCTTGGCATTCCGCGCTACGGCGAAGCCGAACAGGATGCGGCTAGGCGTCTGCGCGCCCTGGCCGACCATGCGCCGACGGTATGGTTCCTTGAACGGCCGAAACCACGGTTTCCCTTTGATCCGGACTACTTGAGCGAGAAAGCCGATGAGAGCTGGCACCGCCGCACGGAGCATGAGTACGCCCGAATGTGGCTTCCGGTCCGCTGGGCGGCCTACGACACGGGTTCCGGAGCAGAGTAGCGCGCTGACAACCAGAAATTCGACGGCGCCCTCGCGCGGATTGCTCTGGCGCAAGGAAGCCGGCGGAATGGTTGTGGAGCCGAGCGACACCGGAGCGTGCGTATCGCGAATTCAGCCCGCAACGACCTCTGTAGTGGCGCCTCAATGCTTTGTCGCGCTTCCGCCGATCGGCTAGCCTTGCGCGATCCTCCCCGGTACCGGCCAAATGCCGGCTCTCCCCCAACCAAAGGCCGGAGCACCGTGACGCCACCGCAATCCGCGGCAGGGCCCCAGCCGTCGCTCCCCACGATTGAGCCGGGAACGGTCCGCGTCGCAAGCGCGGACGTGACCGTAGCCAGCGATTCCGCCCGGCCACACGGCGACGAATCGTCTCGCCGAAGGTCGATGGCCGCCTACACGCACGGATTGCGCGCGATTTGGATCGCAGGCTTGCTCCTGGCGGGCAGCGCGACGGCCCTCACTTTGTTCACATCCGCGGCTCCACGATTCGCGCGTGAACTCGGTGCGCCACCCGCGATTCTCCGTGCAGCGGGCCTCGCCGACGCGATGCAGTCGGGTCCGCCGACGTCCCCGCTCACCGGTACATGGACGTCGGTCGGCAACGGCGATCGCGTGGCGTCTATTGTCCGCGACGGCGAGGCGATCTGGTCCGCGACGGTGGGCGGCGGCCTCGTCCGTTGGCACGCCGGCGAGCGCGCGTCGCGGCAGTGGCTTTCGCCACAGGACGGATTGCCGAGCAACGACATCCGCGGGCTCGCGCTGGGCGCGGACGGCAATCTTTGGCTGGCCACGGCCGCCGGCCTCGTTCGCTTCGACACGGACGCAGAGCGCGTGCGCGACGTACTGCACCCGCAGACCTCGCCCGGCATGCCCGCTTCGAGCGTTAGCGCGGTTGCGCTCGCGGCAGACGGCTCCGTGTGGGTGGGTTTCGAGCAAATCTGGGACCCCGCCCGTGCGCATCCGCTCGAAGACCGTGGCGGTCCACCCGGTGCGTTCACGCCAGGCGGCGTTGCGCGCTATTACCCCGTGGACGGCACGTGGTCGGATCATGCGCCGGCTGTGGTGAAGGATCCTGCGCCCTCCGATCCGGACTTGGAATTGCGCTTCGAGGGCGTGCCATCCGACAACGTCACCGACCTCGTGATCGCGGAGGACGGCGTCCTTTGGGTTGCAACGCGTCCGTACTTCCTGTGGGACACGGCGTCCTGCAGCGAGACGCCGTGTTTGGAAGATCCAAGCTATTGGATGCTCGGCGGCGGTGGTATTGCCGCGATGCGAGATGACGTCTGGCGCTCGTGGCGGCCGACGCGCGATGCCGACACGAGTTGCTACAGCGAGAACATCCTGGACTTGGCCGCAGGACGTGAAGGCCGGGTGTGGGCGGGCACCTTCGGACGCGGCATCTTGATGCTGAGCGGCTATACCCAGACCTTGAGTTGCGAGTCCGGACAGGCCTTCTACACGCGCCCGCGCGATCCCGAGCAAGCCGGCTTGCGGGGCAACGTCGTGCGCGCGGTCTCATTGGACGCACAGGGGCGTGTCTGGGCCGCACAAGGCCAGGGGCTTGACCAGGGGCTTGGCCTGGCTCGTCTCGACACGAAGGGCACGTTCGGTGACTCGTCTTCCAGCCTTACGCCCTGGAACAGCGACGACGAATGGCAGCATTACGACATCGACAATGTTCCCGGTGCCACGCCATTGCTCGTTTCGGCGCTGGACGTATCCCAGGCCGTTTCGATTGCGCTCGGCACCACGGACGAGCTGCGCGGCGACGGCGATGGGCTGCGGCTGATGGCCTCCGACCTGATAACGCCTACCTGGAATACGCGTCGTACGGCGGAGCGCGGTCTGCCAAGCAACCAAATCAAGGGCATTGCGCATGACACGGCGCGCAACACCACCTGGTTCGCTACAGCCCGCCGCGGCCTCGCACGACTAGAGCATGACACAGGCACGTGGGTCCATGAGCGCGCCTTCATCCCCCAAGGCATCGTCGCACGGACAACGCGCGCTTCCGGTGCTTCCTTGGAGCGGCTGCAGGTAAACCTGCCAGACATGGCGGCCTTCGAAGCCGCGCTGCCTGGTCCCGAACGTTGGATTCGCGTTGGGGATGATGCGACGCTCTATCGGGTCGAGAGCTACATCCCTGAGCGATCCGGGCTTGGGCCCTGGCTGGAAGTAGCACCGCCCCTGGTGCGAAACGCGCCGCTGGACGCCCCGATCATACGGCTCTCCCGTGGTCCAGCGGGCGACCGCGCGAGTCAGATTGCGGTGCGCGGCGACGGTGGCGTTTGGGCAGGAGCCTTCAAGGACCGGTTTCAGGCAGCGGGACTCGACGGCAGTTGCGAGCCCCTCGTCGACTGCTGGTTCGAGGGCGGCGTCGGCGGCAGGGACCCGGAGACGGGGGCGTGGCGGGTGTATCAGCCGGCGGACAGCCCCCTCGAGCAGTTCGACGTCGCCACCGTGGAGGTGGATTTGGCCGGACGTGTTTGGCTCGGCGTCAGCGACCTGATCGCATCCGGTATCGGCATGGCCGTGCACGATCCGGCAACAGGCGGTTGGGAGGTACATCAGATCAGCATCAACATGCCGGCAGGCAACGGTGTGGCGGATCTCTCCGTCGATCCCCTCAAGGGCGATATGTGGAGCGCCCACCTGCCCGTCGAGCGGCGCGTACAACGACCGGGGCAACCGGACGAGATCGTCAATGCCGGCGGTGGGATCTCGCGCTATGACGGCGAGGCTTGGCAATCGTGGACCAAGCGCGACAGCCGTTCCCGGCTCACCGCAGCCGGCGATTGGGGTGTCTTCTACAGCGTGCTGGCCGATCGGGCCAACGATCGGATCTGGGCGGGTGGATGGGACGGCTCGCCTCGGACGGTTCACTGGCCATCGGGCCGCGGCGCCGACGCGGTCGTCAACTGGTGCCCGATCGATCAGTGCATTCCGGTTGGCTGGGCCCATGAAAGCTGGGAAGATGAGGGGCTCGTCAGCAGCCTAGCGTTGGACGCACGGGGCCGCGTGTGGGCCGGCACCCATCGCTTCAACCAAGGCTCGATTCCCGCGCTTGGCGGCATCAAGTTGTGGGACGGGGAGTCGTGGCATGAACTGATACCCGCCAACACCGGGCTCCCGACCAACCAGATTACGATCCTTGCCTTGGAGCCCGAGCTCGATGCGCCAGAGGGCGGCGGTGGGGCGGCCGGTGGCGAGGGCGGCGCCATGTGGGTCGGAACGTGGGATCGCGGTGCCGCGCGCTATCTCGACAAGCCGCCGGAACCTGCCACGGCCACGCCGATTGCGTCCGCGACGCCCCGGGTGTCCGCAACGCCGACGACGGCGCCGGCGACGAGTACGACGCCCACCGCAACCCCGACCCGTGGGATCCCGACACCCCCAAGCGCCACGCCCATCGAGCCGACGCCGGTTGCACCGAGCCCGACACCGACCCTTGCCGCGCGCGACTGCGCTGCGGACGATCCGCGCTGCCGTGCGATGCTGCCGTTCGTCGTGCGGGGTCGCTAGGAATGGGGGACGGCACCGGGGACCGCGGCAGCACTTTTGCTTCCGGCGCTCCCGACGGCCCGACCGTGACGATCGACGTCGTGGCTGCCGTGATTGAGCGCGACGGTCGATACCTGGTCTGTCAACGCCAGGCAGGCGTCCAATTGGCCGGATTGTGGGAGTTCCCCGGTGGCAAGGTCACACCCGGTGAGTCACGGCCCGAGGCGATGGCACGCGAACTCGAGGAAGAGCTCGGGGTTGCCATGGATGCGTATGGCCCGGAGCGATTCGTCTACGACACCGCCGATGGTGCCTATCGACTCCACTTCGTCTCGGTTTCCGTCACAGGAGAACCGGTCGCGTTGGAGCATGCCGCGATTCGATGGCTCGCGCCCACCGAGTGGGACGGGGTGCCGCTGGCGAGCGGCGACCGTGCCTTCGCCGATCACGTGGCCCGCGAAGCTGGAAACCGGACGGGCTTCACGCCGCGGACCTAGGTTGTGCCGCCGGGTATCGGAAGGGGCCCGTTCTGGTGCGCTCGGTCGTACTACGCCTTGACGCCCATCAAGCGACCGAATTCCTCGGCCAACTCGAAGGCCACCCGTACGTTGCGCGGGTTGCGCGTGTTGAGGTACTCGACGTTGACGCCCAATCGGTCAGCGGGAATTCCGATCTCGCCGGCGAAGGTCGAGAGGCGTTCCCAGACCAACGTCAGCTGGGCGATCGACGCTTCCGCCATGTTGCGCGCTCCGCGCAGTGTGCGCTCGACATCGCTCGGCACGTAGACGCCGAGGGCGCGCATCGCGAAGTCGAGGTCCTCCTCGCACACGAAGGGGGAGAAGGTCAGAAATATCTTCGGGAAGTCTTCCTTCGGTAGTTGGCGCGCCATGTCCAGCAGAAGGCAGCTCATCCACTCGCCTTCGTAGAGCAGTTGGGTGGTGAAGAAGCTAACGCCCCAATTGTGAATCTTGTCCTGCAGGCGCGGCAGCTCGTCGCGACTGGCGGGACGGCTGGCGAATTCGCGTCTCCGCGTGGGAATGATCACCCCACCGCAACGGAATCCGGCACGCCGCGCAATCTTGGATGCGGGTCCCACCGCCAAATGGCCTTCCGGCAGGTCTTTCGCGCTGGAGTCGCCGCCCACGAGCACCACATCGGATACACCCATCGTCGCCGCCTCCGACAGCCACGCATCCATGCCGGCCGCGTCGGAGGCTACGGCTACTTTGTAGAGGCAAAGCGGCTTCTGGACGCGATCCTGGAGCCATCGCCCGAATTCGAGATTGCCGACGCGTTGTACGGTGCGACCGAACTCACCACCATCCTGAATATCGGGCACGCTCAGGGCGTCGTAGCGCGTGTAGCCACGCAGTGCGTGCTCAAGGATCGCAAGCGCCTTCTCCCGGTGACGCACCAGTGGCGGCGTGCACTCGAGAATGACGCGCGCGCGGTCCAGGGAGGCGGTCGCAGCGCGCTTCTGCGGCGCGATCGACTCCGTTGCGTCGGCCTCAGCCTTGTGGGACATACGGCACGAGGCGATCGCGGGGGATGTCGCGCAACCATGGCAACGATCCGTCCTTGTCGGACACCTGGACATCGGCCGCGTCCAACGGCCAATCGATCGCGAGGTCCGGGTCGTCCCACCGAACGCCGATCTCGGCGGCTTGATCGTAGATGTCCGTGCACTTGTAGCTGAACACGGCGTCGTCGCTCACGACGACAAAGCCGTGGCCGAAGCCTGGCGGCACCCAGAACTGCCTATGGTTTTCCGCCGTAAGCTCAACCCCCGCCCAGCGTCCGAAATGCGGCGACCCGGCACGCAAATCGACCGCCACATCCCAGACTGCGCCGGCAACGACCGAGACGAGCTTGCCTTGCGGGCGCGGATTCTGAAGGTGCAGTCCGCGCAGCACACCACGCGTAGAGCGAGAGAGATTGTCCTGGACGAAAGGCCCCGGCAGCCCCGCCTCAGCGTAGCGCGGAGCGCGATAGGTCTCGAGGAAGTAGCCCCGCGCATCGCCAAAGACACGCGGTTCCAGGATGAGAACATCGGGCAGGTCGGTCGCGAGGACGGTCAGGCCGTCAAGGGTTCGTGCATTCATGGTCGAGGATTGTAGGGGAGGCCGCGTCCCCAAGCGACCGCCCGTGCGACATTACAACCGGATGACCGTTTTCACACCTTCCCCTCACATTCGACCGGCATCCTCCCCCGGATCATATCGTGACGGCTGCGCCGCGCACCCCGTCCAAACTTCAGGAGCTTTGCACATGACAGCACAAGCGACCCCTTCGAGTTCGCGACGAACGAGCCTCTTGCTCGGCGCGCTGCTCGCCGCACTCCTCATGACCTCGACGGCCTGCGCCGCGAATCCAGCCGATGACGTCCCCTCCGCAACGATGAGTGATCCGATCGACAACGTGAACGCCCCGGCGGAGTCGATGGCGCAGCCGCAGGACGAAGACGGTGTGGACGAGGCCCACGGCGGTACGATGGGCGAAGAGGACGCTGCCGAGGCTGCTGAGGACGACGGCGCCATGGAAGGCGACGTAGAGGCCGACATGGGCCAGCCGATGTCCGGCGAGGTAATCGATCTTAGCGGTGAGATTTCGTTCACGGGCAGCAAGGTCACCGGCTCACACACGTGCGTGTTCCAAGAGTGGACCGGCGGTATCGCTCCCGGCGCGGGTACAGCCGATACCGCCACGCTTTCGTTTGCGGTCGAGGCGGCCTCGCTCTTCTGCGATGCTGACTCGCGCAATTCGTTTACGGAACGGTTCGAGACCCATATGCGCTCGGACGAGTTCTTCAACGCGGAAGCGTATCCGCAGGCGACCTTCGTTTCCTCGAACATCGTCGAAGGCGGCGAGGGCGACGCAACGCACACCATTACGGGCGACCTGACGATCGCGGGCATCTCGCACGAGATCACGTTCCCTGCCGTTGTTACGGTGGATGACGCTTCCGTAGCGGGCACGGCAACGTTCTCGGTCGACCGTCAACGGTGGAACATGGCGTACGAGGGTAAGCCGGACGATCTGGTCCGCGACGAAGTCGTGATCGCCATCGATCTGGCCGGCCAGCGCTAGCGCGAAGAAAGGCGGGGCGCGGCACCTTGTCCGATGGCTCGCAGACGGTACCAAGTAGCTGTATGGAGCCCGAGCACGTGATGCTCGGGCTCCGTTGCTGTGGTAGGACCACGCGTGCTTGGCGGTAGCCGTTGGCAGGTGTTAGCATCCCGCGGCACCAATCCCTTTCTCGAAAACGCCCATGGAGCCGCACGATGGCGCAGTCCATCAGCTTCTCTGAACAGGTCAACCGGTACTTCGATACGGCCGCGGCCTTGACCGATCACAATGACCTGCTGCTCGAGGTCATCCAACGCTGCAACGGCGTGTACAAGATGATCTTTCCGCTGAAGCGTGATGATGGTTCGATCGAGATCATCGAAGCGTGGCGGGCCGAACACAGCCACCACAAGCAGCCAACCAAGGGCGGGATCCGCTACAGCATAGGCGTCAACCAGGACGAGGTCATGGCCCTCTCGGCCTTGATGACCTACAAGTGCGCGATCGTCGACGTCCCTTTTGGCGGAGCCAAGGGTGGTATCAAGATCAACCGCGCCAACTACTCCCAAGCGGAGTTGGAGCGCATCACGCGCCGCTACACCTTCGAGCTCGCGAAAAAGAACTTCATCGGCCCGGGCATCGACGTCCCAGCTCCGGATTACGGCACGGGCGCAGCGGAGATGTCCTGGATCGCGGACACGTTTATGGCGATGAATTCCGGCATGGTGGACGCGCTCGGCTGTGTGACAGGCAAGCCCATCGCGCAGGGCGGCATTCGCGGCCGAACCGAGGCCACGGGGCGCGGCGTCTTCTACGGGATTCGAGAGGCATGCTCGTATGCGGACGACATGGCCAAGCTCGGATTGGAGCCTGGGGTCGTCGGCAAGACCGTGGTGATCCAAGGATTCGGCAACGTCGGATCCTACGCCGCGCGCTTCCTGCATGAGGCGGGAGCGAAGATCGTCGCCATCGCCGAATGGGACGGTGCAATCCACAACGAGGACGGCCTCGACATTCCTGCGCTGATCGCCCATCGCGAGGCCACCGGATCGATCACCGGTTTCCCGAACGCGACCTTTATCGCCAACAGCCTCGATGCGCTGGAGCTGGAATGCGACGTGCTCGTTCCCGCTGCGCTCGAGAATCAGATCACGGCCGAGAACGCACCTCGGATCAAGGCGCGCATCATCGCCGAAGCCGCGAACGGGCCCACCACCTTCGACGGCAGCCAGATCCTGGATGCCGCCGGCAAGCTTGTGATCCCGGATGCCTACTTGAACGCCGGCGGTGTGGTCGTCTCGTACTTTGAGTGGCTGAAAAACCTGTCGCACGTACGCTTCGGCCGCTTGGAAAAGCGCTTCGAGGAGCGCGCCTACCGTGGGCTGCTGCAGGCGATCGAGTCGGGCGGGTCGCGTCGTTTCACCGAGCAAGAGGCCGATTTGCTCGCCCATGGCGCCACGGAAGAGGACCTAGTCGAGAGCGGCCTCGAAGACATCATGGTCGACTCCTACCAGCAGATCCGCAACATCTATCTGACGAACGACGGCTGTCCCAACCTGCGCACGGCCGCCTTCATCAGCGCGATCAACAAGATCGTACGCTGTTACGAGGAGCTCGGGATCTTCCCGTAGGCAAACGCTTCGCCGGAGCGTTTGCGGCAGCCCGAAGGGCTCGTCAACCAATCGTACGAGGGGCCGGGCGAATCGCCCGGCCCCTCGTCTGTTCAACCTGCGGCTACGCCTGCGCGCCTAGCGCGTAGCGTACGGCATGTAGATGGTGCCGTCCTCCGCCGGATCCTCGATGTCTACCGGGGGATCCAAGGAGATGGACGACACGTCGCCCGCCTCCGCCAAAATCTGGTGCTGGCTGTTGAGCGTGATGATCATACGCACGCCCACCACGTCGGCCATCGACCACGTCGCGCGGGGCGGGACATCGCTCGCACCGTAGCGCACGCGACCATCGCTACCAGCCGTGCGATCCACATCGATGATGCGGCCGTCGTCGAGCTGCATCACGATCTCGACGTCCTGGTTGGGATCGGCCTGCCCGGCGATGTCGTTGCCGGGGCTCCAGTCGAAGTTCAGCTCCTCGACCGGTACCTCCGCCGTCTCGCCGCTGGCCTCGATCCGCACGGTATCACCGGGCAGGATCGTCACGGCCGCACCGCCCCCCGTCATCACGCGGACGCCGAAACGGCCGTCCGTGTTGGCGACGGTCGTCGCGGTACCCTTCGTTGCGCCCGCACCATCGACCACGGTAACCACCACCGGCTGCCCGGCGATCGCGCGCCCAACGACGTGGTTGGTGTGTACGTATACCTGGCCAAGCGAGCGGAAGATCTGCCGGTAGACCCGGTGTCCGTCGTCGGTGAAGAAGGCGATCTCGAAGCCGTCGCCCGGCTGGCGTAGGCCACCCTGAATAAAGGTCTGGAACGTACCCTGCTGGTTGACCTGGAAGAAGCGCGTCGGACCGCCGGGGTTCAAGCAATCACCCGCCGGCCACTTGATCGTGCCGATGGCGCCGGCCGGCCCGGTACCCTGCATCTGCCCGGTCTGCCAGTTCACGTTGATCGTAAAGTCCGGCAGCGTGATCGCGGCGTTCTCATCGCCCATAACACCGTTCACGGTCTGGCCGGCGACGCTGAGGGCGGCCTCGCCTGCCGTGTTGCGCATCAGAAAGCTGAACTGGGAATTGAAGCCCGCGTTGCCCGATGCCGATGCAAGCACGGAGCCGGCACTCGAAAGCGCGGCCGACGCTGCGGCGCGCGGCTCGTGGACGACACCACAGGCATTCGCGCCGCCGAGCTGAACGTTCAGCATCGGCTCGAAGCGCTGCTGGAACACGATATGCCCGACCGGAACCCGATAGGCCGTCGTGATCGAGGTGCCCGGGATCACGTCGTAGGGGTTCTCGAAGACGGCCGTCCACGTTCCATCGGGGTTGATCTCCGGCTCGAGGTTGGCGAAACCGCCGCCGCCGCCACCACCGCCGGGACCACCGCCGCCCTGGGGCGCGCGCTGATACAGGTTTGTGATGAACAGCTCCAAGTGGCCACCCGGCTCCGTTCGGCCACTCACGGCGTCGGTTTCCTTGTCCATGTTGACCTCAAGTTCCGGAATGATCAGCTCGAGCGCTTCGCCTGCGCCGACCGGCTGCATGCGCACCATGTCGCCCTCATTGGGCAGCAAGCGCCGGCCGTTCTCCTCAAAGGTGACGTTGAATACCGCCTCGGCATCCGTCGTGGTGATGGTCTGGAAACGGCTGCCGCCGGCCGGGTCGCGCAATTGCACGATCACCTGCTGGTTCGGGCGCCAAGAACCGGCCAACTCGCCACTGTCCAAATTGAGGCGCAGGCCCGGAACGAAGTTCTGGCTGTTGATGTTGTGGTCTTGCTCGCGCGTCGAGAAGGTGAGCACATCGTTGTATTGGAGGTCGAAGTTCTCGGCGAAGTCCGCCGCGAAGGAGCCCGTATCGTCGGACGTCACGGTCATCTCCGCGGTATCGGAGAGCAGCGGGCGGAAGATGGAGACATCCACGTCGCGCGCACCGGTGGTTTCGCCGTTGATCAGATCGTCCTGCACGAACGCAACGCCGCGTAGCTGCGGCACGGTGATATCGAACACATCATCACCGACCGTCGCGCGGATGATATCGAAAGCGCGCACGTCAACGGGGTCACCGGCATCGTCGGCAAACTGGATGAACCAGTTGCCGCCGCCGCCACCGCCACCAAAGCCGCCGCCGGGACCGAAGCCGCCGCCGCCACCGCCGCCTACGCTGTCCGTTCCGCTCGCGACAACCGTCGTGCCATCCGCATCCACGAGTTGAACGGCAACGTCTCGGTTGGGAGGCCCGTTCCCCGACAGGAACGCGTCGCCGAGCTCGGTGGTCATGCGGACCGCGGCCCACGTCGTGAAGAGCTCGTGGCCGGAGAGTAGGCGTGCGACCATCTGACCGTTCATCGGCGGCTCGATATCGCGGACGCCGCTGAAGGTCGCCTCGTAGGAGCCATCGATCTTGACCGGAGCGGTGACCT
This sequence comes from Anaerolineae bacterium, assembly GCA_029262755.1. Classification (GTDB taxonomy): domain Bacteria; phylum Chloroflexota; class Anaerolineae; order Epilineales; family Epilineaceae; genus JAJCYU01. The sequence goes on along the minus strand of JAJCYU010000010.1, from coordinate 3,299 downwards.
GCACCTGGTTGCCGCCATTGCCTTGGGTCAGGATCACCTGTGCACCATTGGGCGCCTCACCCGTGATGCGATCCGCCTGGTGGTTCGTGCGAGCCGAAATGGCCTCCACGTTGACGATGACCGGGTCGCCGGCCACGAAGGCCACCTCGACACGATCGCCTATCTGGAGACCGTTCGGACCCGTGAAGGCCACGCCGAAGTTGCCGTTGTTGCCGACGTTGTCGGAATCGACGGCCTTCTCCGTGCCGTCCTGTGCTCGCAAGGTCACCGTGATCGTCGAGCCGGGATCGGCGACACCCTGCACGACCTGCTGGTGGACGCCGACGCGGACTTGCTCGATGGATTCCACGGCGCGCACGCGCAGACCCGGCGCCACGTGGTGGGTCGCGCGTAGGCGCCATCCCGGGCCCATGCCGTTGGCCCCGGGGAGCTCGACAAGGAACATACCGCTGTCGTCCGCGACCGTCGATGCCGAGAAGACGGCGCCGTCGAAGGGTGAGAAGGCCTCAACCTCTACGCTCGCGCCTGCAGCGGCTGTGCCCTGAACCAGGCGATCCGGCGGAGAGACGTTGTCGATCATGATCGCGTCGATGCGCCCGGAGACCGTGAGCGTTGCGCCGGGGATCGCGCTGACTTGGGTTACGCTGATCTCATCCCCGACCGAGACCGGGCCGAATTGCTGCTGGCCCTGGAAGCCCTGCGGCAACGCATACTCGTAGTCGCCGATCAACTGGGTGCTTGAACTTCCCTTGGCCGTGCCGTCCTCGGCTGCCAACGAAATGGCGACCGTGTCGCCCGGCGATGCGATGCCGGAAACCTGACGGGTACCGATGGTCACGTCGACGGTGAGCGCTGCGAAGAACGCGTGAAAGGTATTGTCGAATTCGTCGGTCCAGGAGACGCCACCCGCATGCCCGGGCTGGGCATCCGCCAAGCCGGAGAGATCGACCGAGTAGCTGCCATCGCCACCGGCCATCGCGGTCTGGGTGACCGGACTCGTCACGCCGGGGCCCTCAATCAGTTGGACAAGCAGCTGGCCGCCGGCCGGGGCGGTACCGATGACCGTGTCGTTGGCAATGTCGATTCCCGCCGCCAGATTGGGAATGGTGACCTTGACCTCGTCCGCACCCTCCGGCATCAGGACCAGGTCGAGGCCCGGTGTCACGCCGACGGGGCCGAAGCCACCGCCGCCCGGCCCTCCCGGGCCGCCCGGACCGCCGCCGCCGAAGGCAGGTCGCAGCGGCATCTCGACACGCCCGGTATCGTCGGAAACGCGCTGTGGGCTCCGTCCTCGAACGGTGTCACCCTCCCGCATCTCCACGCGGACGACGGTCGAAGGCGTGGTATGCCACACCACTGTGTCGCTCCACATGGCCGCCTCAACGTTCATGGCCTGTTCAGGCTCATCCTGGGCGAAAATCGCCGATTGCGCGGCGGCCGCGATCACCAAGATCGCGACACTCCCGAGTACCAGGTACTTCACTCTGCGAAAGTATGACATTGCGCTGACCTCCACCTCGTTGGTTGTCGATCCGATTGTGGGGTAATCCAGACCGCGAACCGGCGCGGGGCGGCCGGCGCTGCGGGTACCGTCCAAGAATTGCTGCAAGCTGCGCGGAATCGGCATACACGTACGAATGCGCGCCGCGTGGCGCGCAAACGTCCAATGAGTACCCCAATCCCGTGCAAATCCCCCCAACACACCCTAACTCTGCGGCGGTGAGGGGGCTGGACGCAATGCCCAGCCCCCTCCTCTTCGCCGTCTACAACACCGTTTCGGCCGCGAGGCTACCTGCGAGAATACGGCATGAAGATCGTTGCCGCTCCGGTGGTCGGTTCCTGCGTGTCCACCGGCGGATCCAGCGGGATGCTGCTCACGTCTCCCGCTTCGGCCAAGATCTGGTGTTCGTTGTCGAGCGTGACGATGAGTCGAACGCCGACGACGTCGTTCATCGACCAGGTCGCCCGCGGTGGAACATCCGCCGCTCCGTAACGGAGTCGGCCGTCCGAACCGGCTTGGAGATCGACGTCGATGATCCGTCCGTCGGTGAGCTGCATGACGAGCTCGACGTCGCGACCCGGCTCCGCTTGCCCGGCCACATCGTTGCCGGGACTCCAGTCGAAGGTGAGCTCCTCGACCGCAATCTCTACCGTCTCGCCGCTGGCAACCAGCCGCACCGTGTCGCCCGGAACGATGGTCGTCTTGGCGCCACTGTTCTTCACGTCGACACCGAAGCGACCGTCCGTGCTCGCGATCGTCTGCGCAGAGCCCTTCTCCGCACCCGCAGCATCCAGTACCGTGATTGCTACCGGCTGCCCGGAGATCGCGCGGCCGACGACGTGGTCGGTGCGTACGTAGATCTGCGCGAGCGAGCGGTAGATGTGGCGGTAGTGGCGGTGTCCGTCTGCGGTGAAGAACGCGATCTCGAAGCCATCGCCCGGCTGACGCAGGCCGCCTTGAATTCCGCTCTGGAAGTTCCCCTGCTGGTTGACCTGGAAGTTGCGCGCATTGCGCTGCGGATCCAGGCAGTCGCGCGCGGGCCAAAGCACCTGTCCAAGCGTTCCGGCCGGGCCCGTCCCCTGGATGCTGCCGTTGTTCCAATTCACGTTCACGCTAACGTCGGGGATCTCCACCTGGGCGGACACGCCTCCCAACATCGCGCGCACGATGTTCGACGGGCTGTTGAGCACCGACTCGCCATCGCGCTGCAGACGGAGGTCGAAGGCCGAGTTGTAGCCGGCGATGCCGTTGGCCCGCGCAGCGATGCTGCCCGATGCCTCGAGCTCCGCCGAGACGGCCTGACGGGGCTCACCGACGAAACCGCAAACATCCGCGCCGCCCGCCTGTACGTTCAGCAGGGGCTCGAAGCGTTGGCGGCGCACGATGTGACCGATCGGCACGCGGTAATCGGCCGTGACGCGGGTTCCCGGAACGACGTCCCGGTTGCCTTGGGTCGGGCCTTGTCCGTTGCCTTGGCCACCACCGCCACCACCACCGCCGACCTGGAACTGCGCCGTCCAGGTGCCGTCGGCGGCGATCTCCGGTTCGTCGTTGTTCTGCGGTCCGTTCCCGTTGCCCTGGTCACGGAACATATCTACGACACGAATCTCGAGGTGGCCGCCCGGCTCCGTCCGACCGGCAATCACGTCGGTCTCCTTGTCCAGGTTCACGTCGAGCACGGGAACGGTAAGTTGCATTGCCGATCCCGCCCCGACCGGCTGGACGCGCACGACATCGCCGGTGTTGGGCACGATCCGCGTGCCTCCGTCCTCAAGTACCACCTGGAAAAGCGCGTCCT
>JAJCYU010000009.1 GCA_029262755.1 Anaerolineae bacterium | reverse complement strand
TGGCCGTGGCCTTCTTCTTGTCGGCCGCCTTTCTGGCGACCCGATCCGGTACTTCGTCATCCTCATCGTCATCGAGGATGGACTGCTTTGGAGCGGCCTTTTTGCGCTTCTTCGGCTTCGCCTTCGCCGGCGTCTCCGCCGGAGCCGGCACGTCATCGCCCAATACCTCAGGCGCGACATCGACCGCCTCGTCTGTGATAGCTGCCGCGGCGGGCGCAGCCTTCTTCTCGGGCTTATCGTCCTTGGCAGCCGGCGCCGCTTTCACGGCCGGTGCGTCGGGAATGTTCTCCGGGGCCAGGAGCATGAACATGGAACGACCCTCCATGTTCGGCCTGACCTCGACGGCGCTGACATCACCCAGCTTGTTCGCGACGTCCTTCAATCGCTCCATCGCGATCTCGGGGTGCGTGATCTCGCGACCACGGAACTGAACCCGGAACCGCACTTTGTGCCCCGCCATCAGGAACCGACGCGCGCGGTTGATCTTGACGACCGTGTCGTGTATATCGGTCTTTGGTCGCAGGCGGACTTCCTTTAGCTCAACCTGCTTCTGTGCCTTACGCGCTTCCTGTTCCTTCTTTTGCTGCTCGTATTGCCACTTGCCGAAGTCGAGGATCTTGCACACGGGCGGCCGCGCACCGGGCGCGACCTCCACGAGATCAAGGCCTTCCGCGCGGGCTGCATTCAGGGCTTCCCGAAGGGATACGACCCCGATCTGCTCCCCCTTGCTGTCAATCAGGCGGACCTGCGCGGAGCGGATATCCTCGTTTGTACGTTGCTTCGGCGCGCGCTGTGGCGCTGGCTTGGGGCGTCGTCTGGCGATCTCTACACCTCGCTGCTGAACCGTTGATGGGATGGTTGTGTCCGACCAGGGCAACAAAAAACCGCCCCGAAGGGCTTATGGACGGGCCATTATATGACCGTGGGTGGGCGCCCGTCAAGACATTGGAGACGGGCGCCCACCACGAAACGTCGGCCCTGCGCTTAGACTTCGACCCCGTCGATCCCTTCCTGTGGTGCTTGGGGCATCAGCTCTTCGCCTTCGACACCACTGCGCGTCTCGACGGCCTCCAGGGCCATCCGTGCGAAGTCGTCGATGGACATCGCGCCGAGATCGGCCTCCGTGCGCAGACGTACGGCCACCGCGCCGTTCTCCGCCTCGCGACCACCGACCACGAGCATGTACGGGATCTTGCGCAGCTGTGCATCGCGGATCTTGGCCCGCATACGCTCGCTGCGGTGATCGACCTCCACGCGCAGTCCTGCCGCTTCCAGGCGCGTCGACACGTCGGACGCGTAGTCGTTCAGCTCGTCCGTGATCGGGATGACGATCGCCTGCACCGGCGCCAACCACACGGGGAAGGCGCCGCCGTAGTGCTCGATAAGCACCCCGAAGAAGCGCTCCATCGAGCCGAGCAGCGCGCGGTGCACCATATACGGACGACGCAGCGTGCCGTCTTTGTCGGCAAAGCTCATGTCGAAGCGCTCGGGCAGATTGAAGTCGAACTGAATCGTCGACAGCTGCCAGGCGCGCCCGAGGGCGTCCTCGACGTCGATATCGATCTTCGGCCCGTAGAACGCGCCGTCGCCCTCCTTTACTTCGAAGTCGATCTCGCGGCTGCGCACCGCCTCGATCAGGGCTTCCGTCGCACGGTCCCAGTCCTCGATCTCGCCGACGTACTTCTCGTCCGGACGCGTCGAGATGTTGACCTTGAAGTCTCGGAATCCGAAGGCGCCGAGCGTGTCGAGGCTGAAGTCCAAGACCTCGCGGATCGCGTCGCCCACGTCGTCCGGCGAGACGAAGAGATGCGCGTCGTCCTGCGTGAAGCCGCGCACCCGCATGAGGCCGTGCAGCGTGCCGCTGCGCTCGTAGCGATACACCGTGCCCCACTCAGCCAGCTTGAGAGGTAGCTCGCGATAGCTGCGATTGCGGCTCTTGTAGATCTGCACGTGGAAGGGGCAGTTCATGGGTTTCAGGTAGTACTCCGCGCCGTCGAACTCGATGGGCGGGTACATGCCGTCCTTGTAGAAATCCAGGTGCCCGCTCGTCTCCCACAAGGAGGCACGCCCAATGTGCGGCGTGTAGACCATCTTGTAGCCGCCGGCCAGGTGCTTGCGCTTGGCGAAGTCCTCGATCAAGTGCCGGATCAATGCTCCGTCCGGATGCCACAGGATCAGGCCGCCGCCTACCGTTTCACTGTTCGTGCTGAACAGATCGAGCTCCGTGCCCAGCCGCCGATGGTCACGCTTCTCGACCTCGGCAAGATGATCCAGATGCGCTTCAAGATCGGCCTTGCGCTTCCAGGCCGTGCCGTAGATACGCTGCAGCATGGGGTTGCCCTCGCTGCCGCGCCAATAGGCGCCCGCCGAAGAGAGCAGCTTGAAGGCGTTGGCCTTGGCATAGCCCGTATGCGCGAGGTGCGGGCCTCGGCACAGGTCGACGAAGCCGTCCTGTTCGTAGACCGTGATCGGCACGGGCGCGCTCACCTCGTTGCCGTTGTCGTCCACGTTGCCCGCCGCGAGCGCCTCGATGAGCTCGCGCTTGTAGGGTTGGTCCGCGAAGATCGTGTCGGCCTCCGCGGCGCTCACCTCGCGCATCGAGAACGCGTGGCGACCTTTGATGATCGCCTTCATCCGCGTCTCGAGCGCATCGAGGTCCTCGGGCTTGAACGTAACCGCCTTGCCGTCCTCGCCGCGGCCCAGGTCGAAGTCGTAGTAGAAGCCGTCCTGGATGGGCGGCCCGATGCCGAGCTTGGCTTGCGGGTAGCGCTCCAGCACGGCCTCGGCCAGGATGTGGGCGAGGCTGTGACGGATGCGGTACAACTCCTCCGCTACGGCCTGCGGATCGGGCGCTTGCTCCGCCGAATCCGTCGTCGTGGGTTGTCCGGCCGCCGAAGCGACGGCCTGGTCCTGCTCGGACTGGTCTGCCATGTCGCACCTCCCAGGATGCGGTCGGACAAGCCACGTTGGCTCGTCTCGGGATTGCGGCGACCGGACGATTCCGGCCGCTACGGTGGGTAGACGCAAAAAGCCCCCGCCCGTGTACGGGGCGAGGGTTGCTCGCGGTTCCACCCGTCTTCTGATTCCCGGCCGCGAACCCGAACACAAGCAACGTGCGATGTGACGTGCGTTCGAGACGTGGACCGTTGAATCCTTGTCGGCGGCGGATAACGGCGCCACCCGGGCGAGCCTACTAGATCATGCGGCGTGCTGGCCGGCGCAGAATCGTTCGGTCGTCGGCTCGGAGGGGGTGCGGTGTCCGTTCGTGGCGAGGAGGGCTCTCAGCCTACGACCCTCCCTCTCTGGCGCCCGTTGCGGGCCCGTATGTCCTCGTCGTTGCCGGTGTAGATTCAGTTATGGTCCGGATGCTACGATCCTGCATGCTGCTGGCACTTCGTCAAGCCTGTATCTACAAGCTTAGCAACCACTGCACTCGCGCCTGCGGCCCGCTGCTCGTCGGCAATAGCGCTGCTATTCCCTCGTCTCATCGAAGCACTGCTGTGGCACATCGGCTCCCTCAGTAGCCGCATCTACAAGCTGGACGACGTGTTAGTGGGCGGTACAAGACTTGAACTTGTGACCTCCACGATGTCAACGTGGCGCTCTAGCCAGCTGAGCTAACCGCCCTTGAAGAAGCGCGGAGAATACCATGCACGCTCCGTGCTGGCAAGCGGTTGAGGGCCTATAATCGCCGATGCGAAATCGTTCGCGAACCCGAAGGAAGGAGTGCCCCATGAACCGTTCCATTCTCCGTTCCACCCGCCGCCTGCTCCTGGTCTGCACCACGCTGTTCGCCGGCTTCGGCCTGGCCGCCTGCGCGTCGTCCGACGATGCCGGCGATGCCATGGACGCGCCCGTCGTGACCTTCTCCAACCTCGCCGACGGCGACTCCGTGGCCAGCCCCGTCAACATGTGTTTCGAGGCTTCCGGCGTCACGATCGAGGCCTCCGGCGAGATCCACGAAGGCTCCGGCCACCATCATGTGATCATCGACCCCACCGATGACGAGCTCACGATGTTCACCACCGCCGGCAACCCGATCCCCAAGGACGTCGAGCCGCGCTACGTGCATCTGGGCGACGGCTCCGGCTGCAAGGACGTCGAGCTGACGCCGGGCGAACACACCTTGCTCGCGGTCGTCGCCGACGGCGGCCACATCACGCTCGATCCACCGGTTCACGAGGAAGTGACCATCACGGTGGAGTAGGCGGATCCTAGTCGAGCAGACAGCCAAGCGAATGTGGGAAGCACGATGCCCCAGGCGAGCATGAAATCCGAGACGCGAACCGGCATCCATGCCGGTCGCATTCTGCGTGACGCCGTCTTTGGCGATCCCAAACGACCTTTGGAGGAACGCATGGCAGCAGAAGCGTTGCTACCGGCGGCCGGGCGTCTGCTCGCCCTATTGCACGAGCGCGAGGTCGATTACCTCGTGGTGGGAGGCCTCGCGCTCTTGCAGTACGTAGAGGGCCGCAACACGGCGGACGTGGATCTCATCATGGCTCTGGCGGATCTCGACCGCCTGCCCGAACTTCGGCGCCAGGGACACGATGGCGCCTTCGTCCGCAGCCGCTTCGGGGCGCTCCAGGTCGACGTGCTGCTCACGGCCGATCCGCTCTTCGAGCATGTGCGCAAACAGCACACCGTGACCCGCTCCTTCATGGAGCGGGAGGCACACTGCGCGACGGTAGAGGGTCTGCTGCTGCTCAAGCTATATGCTCTGCCGCCACTCTACCGTCAGGGCAATTTCGCGCGCGTCGGACTCTACGAGAACGACGTCGCCACGTTGATGCAGGCCTACCGACCGGACATGGCAGCGCTTCTCGAAGTGCTGGCCGGTTTCGTCGGTGAAGAGGACATGGCGTCCATCCGTGGGATCGTGGCCGAAGTCGAGGCCCGGATCGTGCGGTTTGAGCGGGATGCCAAGGAGGGCCACCATTAACCAGTACCGTCGAATTGAAACGGTCTCGCCCAAGTGCTACAAATAGCACATGGATATTATCGGTATTCGCGAGCTTCGGCAGCATGCGAGCAAGTACATCGATCGCGTGCGGCGCGGGAACACGATCAAGGTGACGGATCGCGGGCGCCCTGTAGCGTTGTTGGTGCCGATTCCCGAATCTGGTGTTATCGAGCGACTCACGCAAGAAGGACGCTTGTCTGAAGCGGCGGGCAATCTCTTCGAATTGGGACCGCCTCTTGCCCCAACGGAGGGCCTTCCCTCACCGTCCCAGATCCTCCGCGAGATGCGTGAAGATGAGCGCTGACGCCGCAAACGCGCGCCGAGCGATCTACCTCGACTCATCGGCCATTGTGAAACTTGTTGTTGCGGAGGTGGAGTCGGACGCGCTCATGGCGTACGTGCGAGCCCCGCGCGTCCTCGTGTCAAGCGCTCTTGCGCGGGTCGAGGTAGTTCGAGCGGTTCGTCGGCATGGCGTAGCGCACGTGGCTCGGGCCGAAAGGGTCCTCGGGAGCATTCGCCTTCTGGACATGGATAACTCGATGCTCGACGCGGCCGCAACACTGGACCCGCTCTCGCTGCGGAGCCTCGATGCGATTCACCTCACAGCAGCACTCGTACTAGAGAACGAGCTGGACGAGGTCATCACCTACGACCAGCGCATGGCGGACGCCGCTGCAATCCTGGGCCTTGCCGTCACGAACCCAGGATGATGCTCCGTACTCGGTCGCACACCCACGTCGTAGACGATCCGCAATCCCCTACGGAACCGGGAACGAGCCCGCCATATCGGCCACCTCGGCGCGCACGCGCTCGATGACGGCCTCGTCTTCCGCGTTGGACAGGACCTCGTCGATCCACACGCCGATCCGTTCCATCTCCGCGAGGCCGAAGCCGCGCGAGGTCACGGCGGGCGTGCCGAGGCGTAGGCCGCTCGTGACGAAGGGGCTCTCGGGATCGAAGGGGATCGTGTTCTTGTTGGTGGTCAGGCCTGCGCGATCGAGTACCTTCTCCGCGAACTTGCCCGTGACGCCCTTGGGCCGCAGATCGACCAGCAGCAGGTGGTTGTCCGTGCCGCCGGACACGAGCCGGAAACCGCGCGAGACGAGGATCTCCGCGAGCGCCTTGGCGTTGTCCAAGATGCGCTGCTGGTAGATCCGGAATCCCGGCTGGGCCGCCTCGTGGAAGGCCACGGCCTTGGCGGCCACGACGTGCTCGAGTGGCCCGCCCTGCAGGTGGGGGAAGACTTTTTTGTCGATCGCCTTGGCGTGTCGTTCTTTGCCGAGGATGATCCCACCGCGTGGACCGCGCAGAGTTTTGTGCGTGGTAGAGGTGACGATGTCGGACACAGGCACAGGGTCGGGATGCAAGCCCACCGCGACGAGGCCCGCGATATGGGCCATGTCCACCAGCAGCGCGGCACCGACTTCTTCGGCGATCTCGGCCATACGGTTGAAGTCGATGGCGCGCGGATAGGCGGTTGCGCCGCCCAGGATCATCTTCGGCCGATGCTCGCGCGCCTGCGCGGCGAGCTCGTCGTAGTTGATGAGTTCCGTCTCAGGGTCCACGCCGTAGGCCACGACCTCGTAGTCGGCGCCGCTGAAGTTCACCGGGCTGCCGTGGGTGAGGTGGCCGCCCTGGTCCAGGCGCATGGCCAGGATCCGATCACCCGGCTTCAGCAGGGCCCGGTAGGCGGCCATGTTGGCTGAAGAGCCCGAGTGCGGTTGCACGTTGGCGTGCTCGGCGCCAAAGAGTGCCTTCACGCGATCCCGCGCGAGCTCCTCCGCTTCGTCGATGTGCTCGCAGCCGCCGTAGTAGCGGCGGCCGGGCAGCCCTTCGGCGTATTTGTTGGTCAACACCGAGCCCGTTGCCTCGCGCACGGCGGCGCTGGCGTAGTTCTCCGACGCGATCAACTCGATGCCGAGGCGCTGACGGCGCTCCTCGCGTTGGATGATGCGCGCGATCGCCGGATCTACGGTGGCCAGATCACGCGACAGCGTTAGGCCGACGGAGGCGTCGGCGTCGCTTGGCGTCGCGGCAGGGGCGCTTGGCGGGGTAGCGGCGGCTTCGAGGGCCATGGGTCGTCGTCCTCGTGGGCTACAATCGACGCGAGCAAGATCCATCGCGCGGCATGATAGTCGCGCCACGCGCGGGGAGCGACCGTGAGCGAGCACGATTCGGCGGACGAGGATACCGGACCACCATCGGCGGAGCCCGGTGCGGAAGTCGAGAGCACGGGGTCCGATTCGGACGCCACGAGCTCGGAGAAATCGGACGCCGTGAGCGCGGAGACCGCCGCGCACACGGAGCCCGTTGAACGCACGGAGCTAGCTGAACGCATGGAACCGGTTGATTCGACGGCGAGCGCCGATCCACAGGCCTCAGATGCCGAGAACCCATCCGAACCCGAAATCGATCCGGCCACGCTCTGCGCGCTGAACACGACCGTGTTGCGCGGTGTCGGCGAGCGGCTCGGCATCGCCTTGGACGAGGCGGCCGTGGCCAGATACGAGCGCCTCGCCGCGGAGCTCGTGGTGATCAACGCGAAGATGAACATCACCCGACTCACCCAACCGGACGAGATCGCGATCCAGCACATCGTCGATTCGCTGCTCGGCCTGCGGATGATGGACGGAGTCGCATCCGGCGACGGCGGCCAGCCGCGCGTGCTCGACGTCGGCAGCGGCGCGGGCTTCCCGGGTCTTGCGCTGGCCATCGCGCATCCGAAGTGGAACGTGACGCTTCTCGATGCCCGGGCCAAGGTGGTCACCTGGCTCGAGCACGTCGCGCGCGTGTTGGAGTTGGAGAACGTCACGGGCGTGCATGCCCGGGCCGAGGACGCGGCCAACGAGAAGGAGCATCGTGCCCGCTACGACATCGTGGTGGCGCGCGCCGTCGCGGGTTTGCCCACGTTGCTCGAGCTGACCCTGCCCTTCGCGCGGGTGGGCGGCAGGCTTGTCGCCTGGAAGGGCGAGAGCGCGGACGACGAGGTGGCCGCGGCCCAAAGCGCGCTCAGCGTGCTGGGCGGCAAGGTCACGCGCCGCCACCGCTATACCCTGCCAGGTCTCGACCGTGAGCGCGTCCTGGTCGTAGTCGAAAAGCGGCGCAAGACGCCGCGCGGCTATCCGCGCAAGGCCGGCACGCCGAAGCGCAAGCCACTCTGATCGTGCGTATGGCCATCGGCGCAGGGCGCGAGGCCGGCGCAGGTCCGCTGCTATCCTGTGGCGTATGCGCGCCCTGATCCATCGGGCTTTCGCCCGATTCGGCACCCTGATCATGATCTTTGGACTTGGCCTGCTCGTCGTCGGTGGCGTCGTGCAGGCCACGCGCTACGTGCGCGTCACGCGCACGGCACGTCAAGCGCAGCCGCCGGCCTTCGACGCGAGCCTGGTGGCCCTTGCGCCGAATACAAGGGCAGAGGACCGAGCAGGCGATGCTGAGCTGCCGGCCGGCACGACGTCGGCGGATAGCGTCGCCCCCGAAGTCGCCCAGAGCTCCGCGGCCACCGCGGATCCCGCAGCGGTGAACGGAATCGCGGCCATCGCGACCCCAACGCCGCTTCCGCCTGGATTCGCGTCCGCGTCCGTGCTTGCCGCGCCCACGATCGATCCCGTCGCCGCGACGGTATCCGCGCTGCGCACCGCGGGCCCCAGCCCCACGGTCACGCCGACGGTGGATCCCGTGTCCGCGACGGTCGCGGCCTTCCGCGCGGCCGCCGCCACCGGTACGGCGAGCGCAGCGGCCGCCGCCCGCCGCACGGCCATTGCGGCCGCGCCGCCGAGCCCGAGCACGACCGTGGCCGCTGCGACCAAGATCGCTGCCGTCGCAATCGCCACCGACCGGGTCGGGGCCGCGCCCACCGTGCGAGCCACGCAGGGTACGCAGCCGGAGCGGATCGTCATCCCGTCGCTGAAGCTCGATCGGCGTGTGGTCGAGATCGGCTGGGAGCAGGCGCTGGTGGACAACGAGACCCTGACCAACGTGTGGGAGACGGCCGAGTACGCCGCCGGCTTCCACAAGGGCTCCGCCACGATCGGGCTCCCGGGCAACACCGTCGTCAGCGGCCACAACAACATCGACGGCGCGGTCTTTGGCCGATTGCACGAGCTGGAGCCCGGCGACCGCGTCTACCTTTACGCCGACGACGTCGGACGCGAGTACGAAGTCTGGACCAACTTCATCGTGCAAGAGCAGGGCGCGAGCGAAGAAGAGCGTCTGGAGAACGGACGCTGGATCGACGACACGCCCGATGAGCGCCTTACCCTGGTCACGTGTTGGCCACCGTGGGGCAACTCGCACCGTACGATCGTCATCGCTCGCCCCGTCGGCCCGGTGGCCGCCGCCCCCGAGGACGTGCCCGATGTCCCCTAGTCCGGTCAGTCCCGCCGCGGCGCTACGCCGGCTGCCCGCCGTACACGTTTTGGTCGAGCATCCGCTCGTCGCGCCGCTGGCCGAGCGCGCCGGACGCGAGCAGACCGTGGCCGCCGCCCGCGGCGTGCTCGACGACGCACGCGCGGCGCTGCTCGCGGCCGCCCAATCGTCGACGAGCGCCGAGGACACCGGTCCTGCGTCGGCCGGCGCAACCGAGTCCGCGAGCACCTCGAACGGTCGTGCGACAGACACCGGTCGAACGACAGAAAACAGTCGAACGACCGACTCCGGTCGCGCGACGGACGATGTCGCCGCCGCTGCTACCGCCACCGGCGACGACGCCTTGGCCGCGGCCGTGCGCGATCGCTTGGCCGGCTGGCTGAAACCGCGGCCGACGCGCGTGATCAACGCGACGGGCGTCATCCTGCACACGAACCTGGGCCGTGCGCCGGTCAGCGAAGCGACGGCCGCCGCCATGGCGGTCGCCGCAGCCGGCTACTCCGACCTGGAGTACGAACTCGACGCCGGCGAGCGCGGCTCGCGCCACGACCTGCTCGTGGACCGGCTGCGCCGCTTGACGGGCGCCGAAGCGGCCCTGGTCGTCAACAACAACGCCGGCGCGACGATGTTGGTGCTGTCGGCGCTGGCGAAGGGGCGCGGCGTGATCGTTTCGCGCGGCCAGTTGGTGGAGATCGGCGGCGGGTACCGGATTCCGGACGTCATGGAAGCGGGCGGCGCACGGCTTGTCGAGGTCGGCACGACGAACCGAACGCACGGCCGTGACTACGAGCAGGCCATCGACGAAGACGTGGCGCTGCTGCTGCGCGTGCATACGAGCAACTACCGGATGATCGGCTTCACGCACGAGGTGCCCTTGGAGGAGATGGTCGCCATTGGAGCGCGGCACGGCCTGCCTGTGGTCGACGATCTGGGCAGCGGCAGCCTCCTGCGCACGGAGGACCACGGCCTCGCGGCCGAACCCCTCGTCCAAGATTCGATCGCCGCCGGCGCCGACCTCGTGACCTTCAGCGGCGACAAGCTGCTCGGCGGCCCCCAAGCCGGTCTGATCGTCGGGCGAGCGGCGGCGGTCGAGACATTGCGGCGCCACCCATTGACCCGCGCGCTCCGCCCCGACAAGAGCACCTTGGCCGGTCTAGCGGCGACCTTGGACCACTATCTCCGCGGCGAGGCGCTTTCGCGCGTCCCCGTGTGGCGGATGATCGCGGCCCGCCCGGACACCTTGGGCCGGCGAGCCGAGGCCTGGCGCGCGGCCGTCCGCGACGCCCTCGGCGCGGACGCGCCGGCCATGACGATCGACGACGCGATGTCGGCCGCCGGCGGCGGCTCGCTGCCGGGCGAAGCGCTGCCAACGCGCGTCCTGCGCGTCGCCGTCGCCCATGCGGACGCCGCGGCCGCCGCGCTGCGACGGGCGGACCCGCCGGTCGTATGCCGCGTCGCGGATGGCATGCTGGTGCTGGATCCGCGCACCGTAGCGCCTGGGACCGCGCACGGCGTGACGGTGTCGGATGACGCTGCGAATGCCGCGGAACACGAGGCAGGAGTCGATTCGGAGCACGGCGGCGATCTCGCAACGAAGCCTATGAGCGAGAGCGCTGCCCCTGTCGTGCCTGGGGCCTTGGGCGCAGGCCTAGGCGGCGAGGACGAAGCCCTCGTCCGCGCGTTGATCGGGCTGCTGCGAGGCGACGTGTCTCGCTAGCAAACGAGGACGTGTTCGTCGTCCAGCGAGATTACCCGCGACCGCATCCGCGACCGCATCCGCATCCGCGACCGCATCCGCGACCGCATCCGTGTTCCCCCGCACCGCGTTTTCTCGCCCATCCGTTCTACGGTATCCTGCCCACATGATCCACCTGCGGCGCCTGCGCGCCAACGACTTCAAGCAGCTGCACGCCGTGGACCTGCGCTTTCCGCGCACGGGCACCTTTTTGGTGCAGGGATCCAACGAGGCGGGCAAGTCGACCCTGTTCGAGGCCGTGTTTGTGGCGCTCTTCGGCCGTCCGCTGGACGGCAAGCGGCTGGACGAGTGCATCCGCCACGGCGCCGAGGAAGCCTACCTGCGGCTCGAGGTAGGCCTTGCTGACGGACGCGCATTGCATGTCTCCCGTCGTTTGCGGCGCACACGCAGCGTGTACGCGTTGGACATCGTCGGGCCCGATGGTGCCGTGGAGGAGCTGCGCGGCGGATCCGTGATTGCGGACCGCATCGAGGCCGAGCTGGGCTTCGACGCAGACGCCATGCTCGACACCTGCTTCGTGGAGCAGAAGAAGCTCGACAAGCTGGAGGGCATGAGCCTGCGCGATCGCGAGCGCAGCCTGCTGAAGTTGCTGAACCTGGACCGACTCCAAGATCTGGCCGACGAATTGCGCGTTACGCGGGACGACGATCTCAACCGCGAACGGCTGGAAGGCCGACGTGACCTGGCGCGTATCCAGGCCCAGCTGCCGCAGCTCGAGTCGGCTTGGCGCGTCGCCGCAAAGAGCGTGGCGCGTGGTTCTGCGCGCGACGCGCTTCGCGCTGCGCGCGACGAACGGGCCGCCCTCGACGCCCTCACCGCGCAAGCCGCGAGCGCCGCGGCCGCTGCCGCGTCTCTGGAAGGTCGCGCCCACGCGGCGTCCGCGGCGGCGGATGCGCTGCGCTTCATCGCCGATGCCCGCACCGCGTTGGAGCGGGCGGCGGAGGCGGACGAGACCGCGGTGGCCGTACAACGCGACGTGGCGGCCGCGGATGCGGCGGTGGCGGAGGTCCCACGCATCACCGCGCGCGGACGGGCCTTGAAGCGAGTGCGCGACCGGCTAGCCTGCCTCACGCGGCTCGTCGAGGAACGCGGTATGCGAGCGGGCGAAGCGCAGGCCGCGGAAGCACGGCTCGCGGAGCTGGCCACGCTGCGCGAACAGCTGAACGACACCCGGCGCGCGCTGGTCGAAGCACGCGGCAAAGAGCGCGATGCCGAAGGCGCGCTGGAAGAAAGCCAGGCCGACCTGACCGCCTTCGAGGTCCGTGCCGCGCTCGTCGAGTGGCAAGCGGCGCAGACGGGACTTGCCGCCGTCGCCGACCCTGCGCCGCGTATCGCAGAGCGCGAAGGCGCGCGCGCCGGCGTGCGCCGTAGCGCGCAGGTGCAGCTCGGCAGCCTTGGCGCACTCGCGGCGGCCGGCCTGGGATCGGGTGTGTGGCTGCGCAACGGTGCGCTCGCCGGCGCGCCTTCGTGGCTCCCGTGGCTCGCGCTTGGCTTGGGCGCCCTCGCGTCGGTGTTGCTCATAGCGCGCACCTACGGCGCTTGGCGGCGTCTCGACGCGCTCACC
>JAJCYU010000008.1 GCA_029262755.1 Anaerolineae bacterium | reverse complement strand
CATGGCAACGTCCTAGGCGACGTCCGCGTCGACGTCCGCGTCGACGTTCGCGTCGACGTTCGCGTCGACGTTTATTGCGACGTCCGCGGCGACTCTGGTCGTTCCGCACGATGTTGTACGATCCCAACGCCGGCGTTCGTTTCCGGGCGCTGTTCTCGTCGCCAAGCACGCCCCGGGCGTCGCGTCGTTGGCCGCTATGTATAATGCGGCGACCTTCCGGCCGACCCGCCCCACGGAGCTCCCCCGATGCCGCCCGCCGCCCCTCCGCGTGACGACACCCCCGCGCCCGACCGGGGCGTGGATCTGTCCGTTGAGATCGCCGGCGTGCGGCTGCCCAACCCGCTCGTCCTGGCCTCGGGCATCCTCGGCACGCACGCCTCCCTCATGGAGCGCACGGCCCGTGCAGGCGCGGGCGCGATCACGGCCAAGTCGGCCGGGCCGGTGCGGACCGGGCACAACAACCCATCCTGCTTTGCCATCGAGGGCGGCCTGCTCAACGCGATCGGCCTGGCCAACCCCGGCGCGGCCGCGGAAGCCGAACTCCTGGCCGAGACGCAAGCGCGGCTACGACCGCTCGGCGTCCCGCTCATCGCAAGCATCTTCGCGGGCACCGTCGAGGAGTTCGGGCGCATGGCAGCGCTCATCGCGCCTTCCGGCGCCGACCTGCTCGAGGTCAACATCAGCTGCCCGAATGTGGCGGACGATTACGGCGAGCCCTTCGCCGCGAGTTGCCCGACGGCCGCGGCGGTGACCGCCGCTGTCCGAGCCGAGGTCGACATGCCGCTCGTGCTCAAGCTCGCCCCGAACGTGCCGAACATCGGCCGCATCGCCCAGGCCGTCGTCGACGCGGGCGCGGCCGCGATCTGCGCGGTCAACACGATGCCCGGCATGGTCATCGACCCTACCTCTGGCCAACCGGTGCTCGACAACCGCAGCGGCGGCCTCTCCGGCGACGCGCTGCGCCCGGTGGCCGTGCACGCCGTCTACCAGGTGCGCGCCGCAGTCGATGTGCCGATCATCGGCACCGGCGGCGTATCCACGGCCGCGCACGCCCTCGAGCTGCTCTCGGCCGGCGCCACCGCCGTGGGCATCGGCTCCGCCGTGTACGCCGCGGGACCGGGCCTGTTCGCACAGGTGCGCGACCAGCTCGCCGCATGGCTCCTGGAGCACGACCTCACGCTCGACGCCGTCCGCGGCCGCGCCCACAGCCGCCCGACGCCGAACGAGCCGCCCACGCCGGCGCCCGTGCCGCACCACGTCCCCGAGCCCGCGGCATGAGGCCCCAGCCAGCGCGCATCCTGTCTATCGAACAGGAAAACGCCCGCACCCGCACCTACACGCTCGACGCCTCCACGCCGGCGGCTCCCGGACAGTTCGCGATGCTCTGGCTGCCCGGCCTCGACGAGAAGCCCTTCAGCCTGCTCGACCACGCTCCCCTCCGCTTCACGATCGCCGCCGTCGGCCCCTTCACGCGCGCCCTCGCCCGCCTCGCACCGGGCGACACCGTCTGGTGGCGCGGCCCGTTCGGCCGCCCGTTTCGCCCTATCGGCACGGACCACGTCCTGGTCGGCGGCGGCTACGGCGTCGCGCCGATGCTGCTGCTCGCACGCCGGCTCCGCGCCGAGGGCCACCGCGTGCGCAGCGTGATCGGCGCCCGCAACGCCGAGGAGCTGCTGCTCGTGGACGCCACGCGCGCCGCCGGCGCCGAGCTGCATCTCAGCACCGACGACGGCAGCGCCGGCACCCGCGGCCGCGTCACGGACGTGGTTACGCCGTGGCTCAACCAGGATCCACCGGACACGCTCTACGCCTGCGGCCCCCATCCGATGCTGGCCGCCCTCGCCGCCGCCTGCGCGCCGGCCGGCATCCCCGCCCAGCTATCGTGGGAGGCATATATGCGCTGCGGCATCGGCATCTGCGGCAGCTGCGAGCACGACGGCCACGGCCACCTGCTATGCGCCGACGGCCCCGTGCTGGACCACCCGCCGTCGCTCGCCGGTGACCCGCTCCCACCAGACGACCATGGACCGCGCATAGTAGGCGTAGGCGTAGGCGTAGGCGTTGGAGCAGGAGCAGCAACCGAATTCTCGACTCCGGGCAACCCAACGACCACCAGCCCAGTCACACCTTCCGCCAAGGGCACAACGACGCCCACGATCGCGGCCACACCCGCGACCACCGCTCCTACACCCGCGACCACTGCCACACCGACACCCACCTCCACCTCCACCCCCACACCCACCTCCACACCCCCACCCTCGTCCCCCGCCGACGGAGCGCATCGCCCGTGAGCCGCCTCTTCCCGCGCCGTCCGCGTTTCGCCGCGGCGCGCTGTACGCCGCTGCGCGCCATTCATTTCGCGCTGCTGCTGGCCCTGCTGGCGATGCTCGCCCCCGTGCTGCGCAGCCGTGTCGCGGCGGGCCCACGCGACCATCCGGATGTCGCGCGCCTGTCCGCGTGGCGAGGCCTGTCCTCCGAAGCGCCGGAAAACACGCTAGCCGCCCTACGCGCCGCGCGCGACGAGGGAACCAACCGCGCCTGGCTCGACGTGCGCGCCAGCGCGGACGGCGTCCCGCTGCTGCTGGCCGACGAGTCCCTCGACCGCACGACCGATTGCACGGGCCTCGTTATCGAACGCCCGATGTCCGAGATCGAGCGCTGCGACGCCGGCGCATGGTTCGGCATCGCCTTCGCCGGCGAGACCGTGCCGCGCCTCGCCGAGGCGCTCGCCGCCACCGCGGGCGACCCGGCCGATCCGCTGGCACTTACGCTCCACCTGCGCGAAGGCGTCGACCCGGCCGCCGTGCTCGCGGCCGTCTCCGCGGCGGGCGCCGGCAACCGCGTTCGCTTCGCCACCGCCAACCTGAGCACGCTCGCCGCCCTGGCCGCCGGCCTCCCCGCGGCAGATCGCTGGCTCGTGCTGCGCACACCTTCCGACTGGGACAAGGCGAGCACGGCCGGCGCTGAGGGCATCGCGCTGGACCTGGCCGACGGGCGTCTGGACTCCGAGCAGGACGTCGCCGAGATCCGCGACGCGCAGGCGGCGGGCCTTGCGCTTGCGGTCTTCGCCGTCCCCGACGAGCGCGCCCTGCACGACGCGGCGCTGCTCGACGCCGTCGAGATCGCGGTGGCACGCTGGCCCGCCGCCGCATGGTCCCTCGCCTGGACCCCGCGCACCTACGTGCGCACCGACGTCGGCCGGCCCGTGCTGCCCCAGCAGGGCTTCGCCGAGACGCTGGCCGTGGGCGACTTCAACGGCGACCTCGTTCCCGACCTGGCGGTAGCCTCCGTCCTAGACGACGAGGCGGCCTCGGTCGGCGGCTGGCTGAGCGTCGTACGCGGCGGGCGCGCGTTCCCCGGCGCCATTCAACAGAGCCCGGGCAGCGAGGTCGATCTGCAATGGGGCGCCGTGTTGACCGTCGGCGACTTCAACGGCGACGACTACGACGACCTCGTGATCGGCACCCCCCGCTCCGACCGGGCGGGCAACGACGCAGGCGGCCTCTGGTTGTGGGAGGGCGCCGCCGGCGGCCTCCTCGGACAGCCTCGCCCCTTCGGCCCCCCGGCCAGTCCGGGTGACCGGCTAGGCGCATCCCTCGCGGTCGGCGACTTCAACGGCGACGGCATCGACGACCTGGCGGCAGGCGCCCCGGGCGCCAACGTCGCCAGGCGCAACGGTGCGGGCCGCGTCTACGTGCTGCCCGGCCGCCTCGATGCCGGCCCGTTGCTCGTCGGCTCCCTGCAGTTCGACCGCGAACCCGAAACGATCCCCGGCGACCCGGTTGCCAGCGAGGGCCTGGGCACCACCCTCGCCCTGGCCGACGTGGACGGCGACAGCCTGGCCGATCTCGTCGTCGGCGCGCCGGACGGCATCGCCGGCAGCGCACGCGGCGCGGGCATCGTGCTCCTGGCCTACAGCGCCGGCGAGGGCGTGACCAACACCTTGCTCGTCGATCGCGTGACGGAGCTCAGCCGCGACGTGGACGACCTGCCCGGCTCCGCCGAACGCAACGGCCACTTCGGCGGCCGCCTGCTCGCGACCGACTTCGACCGCGACCGCTTCGCGGACCTCGTCATCGCCTCGCCCGGCGCGTCCGTTTCGGGCGCGCGCGAAGCGGGCGACGTGCTCGTCCTCTTCGGCTCCCCAGATGGCATCGACCACGCGCGCACCATGCTCGTGCATCAGGACCTGCCCGCCTTCCCCGACGCCCCCGGTCCTCGCACGGCCTTCGGCAGCGCGCTCGCCGCCGGCGACCTGGACGGCGACACGTTCCCCGAGCTCGTCGTCGGCGCGCCGGACATGTCGCGCGACCGCCAACCCGCCGCGGGCGCACTCTACGTCGTCCCCGGCTCCCCATCGGGTCCTCGTCTACGAAGGGCCCACGCCATCGGCGCGGAGATGTGGCCGCTGCGCGAAGGCCTGGAAGCCAACCTACGCCTGGGCGACGCCCTCGCCATCGCGGACCTAAACGCGGACGGCGCACCCGACCTCGTTGCCGCCGAGCCCGGCTACGACGTCCGCGGCACCCGCGACGGCGGCGCCTTCGTGATCGCCTGGGGCTGGAGCGACCTCCTACCCTCGCTGCTCCCCCCCGCAAGCCCGACTCCCCGCGTCACGCCGACGGTCCCTACCCCCACCCCGACCGCAACCGGCCCCACCCCAACGCCCGTCACGCCGACGCCGGCACCGACGCGCCCGACCGCAATCCCGACGATCGCCCCACCGCCGCCGGAATCGATCTATATCCCGCTCACGGCACGCATGTTGTTCTTGGACCGCTACGGACCCAACGGGCCGAAGTAGGACGGGGGAGCGGAATCAGCTTGCGGGCTGCCCGGCAGTCGTGAGACCGTGCGTGCTCCCTCGCGAACGCGTGCCCGGTCCATGCGCCTAGCCCGCACGACCCAACAACAAACGGGGCGCGAGCCCGAAGGCCCGCGCCCCGCGCGGTGGTGGATCCAGCTCCGATCGCGGAGGTGGGGGATGCGGCGGAGGCAGCTCTCACCCCCGTAGCGCCTGACGAGCTTGCGGCGATCGCCGCGCCGAAGGCGACCAGGTTGGCCGCGCAATCGACGTGAAGCGTGCAATCGACGCAAAGCGCAAGATCAACGTGTCACGCGCAATCGACGTGACGTGTGCGATCACCCGCGCACGCTCACCCGCTCGCCAACGTCGTGCCCCCATTCGCCGGGTCGAGCACGGATCGCGCTCGATCGACAAGGTAGGCGCCACCGGCGTCGAGCCAGCGTGCGTAGGTCGGGGACGTCGGCAGGGCCCTCTCGGACCACATGCCGCCAACCCAGACCCGGTATCGACGCGCCTCTGCGGGCACGTAGCCGCCACGTTGCCACGACGCAGCGCTGCCGGGGCCGCCGTTGTACGCGACGGCCGCAAGCTCCACCGAGCGTTGCCAATCGGGATCGTCCGCGGAGCCGAAGCTGGCCAACTGCCGCGCCAGGTACCAGGCGCCGAACTCGATATTGGTCTCCGGATCGACAAGCTGCCGACTGGAGAGCGCAGCGAGGCCGCGCAGTCGTGCGATATCGCCTGCCGTCGCCGGCATGACCTGCATCAGGCCGACGGCGCCGGCGGGACTTCGTGCGGCCGGATTGCCGCCGGATTCAACGAGCATCACGATTGCAAGCAACGCCGGGTCGACACGCCAACGCGCGCCGGCCGCAACGAGCCGCTCCTCCCACACCTGCACCGTGTCGGGCAGCCAAGCGATGTCGATGGTGGTGGGCAGGGACGAAGTGCTAGCCGCGCCCGAGACGCCGAGACCGGCGTTTGACGCGATGGCGCCGGACGGCCCGGCTGGCGCGATGGCTGTGGCAACCATCGCCACGGCGGTGCCACGCGCGGCGGCCTCGATGCGCGCCGCGTCGTTGGCGGCGCTATGCGGCAACGAGCCGAAACTCCAGGCCGCCAGATGGCTGAACGCAAGCACGGACAAGGCAGCTCCCAAGTACCGTGCGCGCCGGCTGGCGTCACGCACGGTGGGGGCCTGAATGGGTGAGGGGGTGGACGTCCAACGTCGATCCATCGTGGTGAAGAAGGTCTTGCTCCTACGGTTTGCGCCCGAGACCTCTCGGGCGATGCGACATGGCATGGGGTGCGCGAACACCGCGCTGGGGACCGAACGCCGCAACCCGGCTTCCGCGTGAACACGGGAACCGGAGCACAGGCTCGATCGGATGGAGGGTGGGAATGAGGGTGAGGGTGAGGAAAGAAACGACGAGGGGGTAATGCGGGGAGGTGTGTCTCGAGATGGGAGTGGACGCCGAGCCGAGATCACCCGTCGAGGGCAAGCACGCCATCGCGGTATAATATATAGACGCGTATCGAGACGTGCTTCTTACGCGCTGTGACCCGCCTATTCGCGCCGCGTGACGATGGCCACGGGTCTCCGAAACACGGGTGATCCAAGGCCGCCGGCGAGCGGGATTTCACGCCGAGCTCAGCTCGCTACGGCGCGTTTTGCGCCGAAAAAAGACCCATCCCGGCGGTCGACCCGTTGAGGAGCGGGTCATTCGCCGGGATGGGTCGATACTTTCGCCTTAAACGACGAAGGCGCGCCGTGAAGGCGGCGCCCCCGCCGTGAGGACAAGATGCGAGAGGCATTATAAGAGGCGGCGGCGCGAAAATACCGTCTCCGAGGTTAACAGAACGTATCAGACCGGTTACTTGGCGGTAGCGGCACGGTCGCAAGCAAGCGCTTCATCGCGGAAACACGCCGCCGAACTTGGTAAAGCACCGGGTTCTGTTTACCTGGTGCGCCTCGGAAAATGCGGCATGCGCGCACGATCGCGCCCCCGCGCGCCCTCTTGTCGCGCTTCCCACGCACCTCGCGACTCGCACGAATCCGCGTGATCAGCGCACCAGCCCAAGATCGTCGCCGACCTTGCGCAGCGTCACGATCCGATGCGCCGCCTGCTGGACGCGGCGGTCATGGCTCGCGACGAGCACTGCCGTTCCCTCCGCGGCCACGTCGTGCAGCTCCCGTAGAACCGCGGCAAGCGCCGCCGTGTCGAGCCCGCGCGTCGGCTCGTCCAATAGCAGCGCCGCCGGCCGGCCCGCGGCGCTAGCCGCTACGGCCACCCGCTGCCGCTGCCCCGTGCTCAGGTCACGGGGGTCGCGCTCGGCTAGCTCACCCAGCCTCAGCCGCTCGAGCAACGCGTCGATCGCCCCGCGGTCTTCGGCCTCGGGAAGGCCATGGCCGCGGCGCGTAAGGCGCAGCTCTTCGCGAACGCTGCTGGTCAACATCATCGTCGCCGCATGCTGCGGCACGTAGCCGACGATCCGTCCGATCACGCCCGCGGCGCCTCCCGTCACGGGCCGGCCTTGAACGAGCACGTCGCCGGACCGTGGAGCGAGCAGCCCAAGCACGATGCGCAGCAACGTCGTCTTTCCCGCTCCGCTCGCCCCCGCCAACGCCACGACTTCCCCCGGCCGCACGTGAAGGTTCACCCCATCCAACACGAGGCGCTCTGCCTCTCCATCCGCGGCCGGCCAGGCAAAGGTCACGTCCCGCAGCAGCACGACCGCATCACGATCCGCTACCTCGGCGGGCGACGACGCACCGGCGCCGCGGGCCGCGGCCTGCGGAAGCGACGACCTGTCCGCGTCACGCCCCCATAGCCCGTCGACCGCATCTTCCACGGCCTCGCGATCTACGGTCTTCACGGAAGCCCGACCACGCGCCCCGCGCACGGCATCCAGCAGCTCTCGCTCTTCCACCTCCATTCGCGCTGCGAGCGCCAACGGATCCACGATCTCCGCCCGCCCGCGCGCGAGCCTCAGCGCCCGTGTCGCCCGGGGCGCAAGCCGTGCCGCCCGGTGCCCGGCCACGAGCACCGTGACGCCCGCCTCGGCCTGACGCTGCACGGCGTCCAACACGATTGCGGCCGCTTCGTCGTCCAGCTGCGATGTCGGCTCGTCGAGCACGAGCACCTCCGCCCCGGCCGCCATAGCCGCGGCGACGGCCACCCGCTGCCGTTCCCCGCCCGAGAGCGTAGCGAGCCGCCTGGCCTCGAAGCCCACCAGCCCCACGCGATGCAACGCCGCGCGGACCTCACGCTCCATCCGCGCCCGCGGCCACCCCTGCCGCTCCATGGCAAAGGCCACCTCATCCGCCACGTGCGTCGCGATCGAACGCGCCTCCGGATCGCCCGCGACGAAGCCGACGACACGGCTCATGCCCGCCGGCCCCGTGCGTATCGGATCGTGCGCCCCAACCCGCACGGCGCCTTCGATCCGCCCACCCGTAAAGTGCGGCACCAACCCGTTCACCGTCCGCAACAGCGTCGACTTGCCCGCCCCACTCGACCCCGCCACCCAGGTCCACGCCCCTGCGAGGGCACGAGCGTCAACCCCGTCCAAGACGGCGCTCCCCCACGCGGCATCCGCACCGCCGACACCGCCGACACCGTCCGCACCGTCCGCACCGTCCGCACCGTCCGCACCGTCCGCACCGTCCGCACCGTCCGCACCGTCCGCACCGTCCGCACTGTCCGCACTGTCCGCCGGATAGCGTACGCGGACGTCAGACCACCGGATCTCGGGCCCGAGCCCAACGTTCGGCTTGGCGACGCTCGTCTTGTAACTGCTCGCCCTCTCGACGCTCTTCGTCTCGACGCTCGCCTTCTCTGCGCTCTCCCAATCTCCGCCCGACCTATCGCCAAGCGACCTATCGCCAAGCGCCCTCTCGACGCTCGTCGCAACCCCGCCGGACCCGCGCGACACCCGCGCCGCCTGCACCCCCTCCGCCTGCACCCGCTTCGCCAGCAGCCGCTCCGACTGCAGCCGCGACCGTCTATCTGTGCCTCCCGCCGACTCCGCGTATCGCCCATCGCTCGCCCTCGTCCCCTCCCCCTCCGCTTTGCGCCGAGCCCCACGCGGACGGCGGCCCGTCTCTCGCCCTATCGGCCCTCTCACCCGCAACCGCGCCCCCACCGCCGGCGCGACCAGTAGCGTGACCGCGAGGACCGCAAGCGCGGGCGCAGGCGGCCACGAGAGTCGGGGGTAGGGCTGCCACCGCGTCGCGATGGCCACCGAGGGCACCAACAGCACGAGCAGCAGCGCACCAAGCACGGCCGCAAGCACCACCACGTCGCGCTTGCGCCACCGGCCGCCGCGCAGTCGGGTGGGACGGGGCCCGGCTCCCGCACCGCCGCGCAGCCCCGCTGCCAGCAACGCGATTCCCACACCGATCATCGCCCACCGTACCAGGCTCTCGGCCCATGGCCCGAGCAACCCGACGGCGACGATCGCCAGACCAACGCCGGCCGCCCATCGACGGGCCAAGGACGGTGCACGCGCATCCACCAAACCACGAGCCGCCATGGACTCAGCCAGCTCCGTCGCCTGCTCCAACGAGCCCACGATCACCGGCCCGAGCAGGGCCAGCCACGCCCGCGGTCCTCGCTCCCCGAAACCGCGTAGCGCGCGCGCCTCGGCCGCCTCGTTCCAACGGGTGTGCAGCGCAGGCAACCAGCTGAGCGCAACGGCGGTCACGATCGCAGGCCCCGCAAAGGCCCGCGGCGCCAAGGCAACGAGATCCCGCGGCGAGACCGCCACCTGCAACGTGACAAACGCCGCCACCAACACGACCAGCGCCAATCCCGTCGATGCCCCGTAGACCAACGCCTCACCCGTCCACGCGCCCCCGACCACCGGCCACGCCGCGGGCACCCGCAGCAATACGGTCTCCCCGGAGCGCGACAAGACGAGGTTGTACACCGCCGCGAGCCCGATCATCCACGGCGCCATCCGCGCCACCGAAAACGGCGCCGCAGCCCCACGCGCCACCGCCGCCCGCACGACCTCGACCACGAGCCACGCCAACGCCAAGATCCACGGATTGCGCGTCACCGAAGCCACCACCGCCACCGCAACCACCCACGCGACCCACACGACCGCGGGCGCCGGGCCGGAAAGAGCGGAGACCGCGCTACTCGCGTTCGGTTCGTTGTATCTCGCACCGACCACGCGGTTCCCGTCGACCACGCGGTTCCCGTCGACCGCGCGGTTCCCGTCGACCGCGTTGCTTGCGACGACCACGTCGCTCTCGACAACCACGTCGCTCTCGTCGACCACGTCGCTCTCGATAACCACATCGCCCTCGTCGACCACGTCGCTCTCGTCGACCACGTCGCTCCCGTCGACCCCATCGCCCTCCACCACGCCGACCGAGAGCCAGCGCTTCATGCGCCATAGCGCTGCGAGGACGGGGCCGCCGACGGCCAAGACCAACGCCGCGTTACCGACCGCGCGGAATGCGTCCCAGCCCAGCGAAAGGCCGAGGTAGAAGAGGCCGAAGCGGGCCATCGCCGCACGTGATGCGACCCAGCCCAACGCGCCCTCGGGCCCGGCCGCCGCGCCACCCTCCAGCCACGTCCAGCCCCAGAGCGACAGCACCAGCCCATAGCCGAAGCCCCAGGCAGCGGCGAAGGCTGCGAGCCAAAGAAGCCGGCGCCGTGAGACGTCGCGTCTTCTACCTTCGCCCCCCGCGCCCGGCAACAGCCCCGACGTGCCGCCGACCCAACCGGCCGCGATGGCCTGATAGGGCAGCCACGGCCCGACGCCGCCCGTCGCCAGTGCCGAGACGGTCATGCCGAGCACGCCGGCAAGGAAGCCGAAGCGCGCGCCGAGGCCGTAGCCGGCCAACACCATCAACGCGAAGACCGGCGAAAAGCCGCCCGGCCCGGGCACGATCGTCTCGACCACGCGCAAAGCCGCCATCAGCGCGGCGAGCGCCCCAAGCAAGGCCACCGCCTTGGGCCCCATGCCTACCGCCGCCTCCCGCACGAGCACCAGCGCGCACAGGACGAGGAGCAACGGCCCCGCCCAAGACGCCGTCGCGGCGGCGCCGGCGCCGTCCAGGTAGGGCCCGAGGGCCGAGCCGCCCTCGCCCGCCAAGCGCTCCGCCGCCCCCGCCGCCAGCGGCACCCAGAACGGCCACGCGATGGCCGCTGCCGCGACCACAGAAACGCCCACCAGCGGCAGACCTGCACCCCAGCCGCCTGACGATCGCGCCACCGCTCGCCTCGGCGCGATCGATCCCTCCGCTGCGCCCGCGCCCCCTGCCCTCAAACCGTCCGCCGCAACCAAACAAGCCCGGCGATCAGCAGCCCGGCGACCAGCACCCCAAAGAGCGCATCGGATCGCGCCGCGGCTCCCACGCTAAGGAAGCCGCCGCTGTCTCGATCGTCACCAATGCGATCGTTACCGTCGCGATCGTCACCATTGCGATCGTCACCGTCAGAGTCACCGCGCTCAAGATCGCCACCCGCGGTGCCTATCCCACCGTCCGCCACGCCGTCCCCGCGACCGCCGCCGCGAGACGCGCCGGCCCCCGGCGCCGCACCTCCGTCGCCGGCGCGATCTGCATCACCCGTGCGCCCGCCCGCCGATCCCGCGCCACCACCCGGCGTCGCGATCGTACGGCCGCTCGACGCACCGGCGCCCATCGCCGGCGGCCCTTGCGCGTCCGCGCCATCCAGATCCACCCCGTCGCTCGCTCCCGCGTCGGGTCCCCCGCCGCCATCGGAGCCCCCGGAGCCCCCGGGGGCGCCCGCACCCGTTGCGTCCCGCGTCCCAGCGCTCATTCCGTCGCCGGACCCCGCGCTCAGGCTCGAATCTGCGACCACCGTTCCATTCGAGGAACCCGCACCGCCTACCTCCGTCGGGCCTTCTCCGCTCCGACCATCCTCCCTTCTCCCATCTCCAGCACGTCCAGTTTGCCCATCGCGACCGCCCCCCGGTTCCGCCGGCCGCGTCGCGGCGCCGCCCGACCGCGCTGCCGCCGTCGCCCGCGCTGACTGCGAAGCGACCGCCGCCTGCGTTGCCTGCGCGTTCGATCCGCTCGCACCTGCCGTCGCACCGCCTGGTGCGCCACGCGCTGCACCACCCGGCGCTGAGCCCGTCGCACCGGCCGCGCATAGCTCAGCAAACGTTCGCTCGGGCGGCTGGGCGCCGCTTGCGATGGTGCCGGCGCCCCATGCCCAGCCATCCACGTCACCGTGGCCGACCCGGCGGGCGCTCGGGCCGAGCGGCGCGTAGCGCCAGCCGCTTTCCTCGCGCACGTGGTATGCCCAATAACGGCAGTCTTCGCCCAGGCTGCGACACTCGCACCAGCAAGGCTCCACCGGATGATCGCAGCCTTGTCCGTCCAGCGCGCAGACCATGGCCCCCAACGGCGTCCGTCGCGCGCCGACGACCACACCAGCCCGCGCAAGCAACTCCTCGCCGCTGATCTCGTCCGCATCCAAGGCCACGCAGGCCTCCAACGTCGACCCATCCGGCATCGCGACGACGAGACCGGCCAACGCCGGCGCCTCCTGCGCCGCCACGCCGGACACCGCCCACAGTGCACGGATGCGCCCCGCCACTGAGTCGCGGCCGATGTCGCGACCACCGTCACGACCGCCGTCGCTGCCACTGCCACTGCCACCGCCTCCAAATTCAGCGCGAATTCCGCCGCCACTGCCACCGCCTCCGCTACTGCCCGCTGCGAACGTAGCAAACACCGCTAGACCGACGACGAGGGTCGAAAGCGCGGCGGACGCTACCGATCGCGAGCGACGCGAGGGTCGCGAGGGTCGCGAGGGTCGCGGGCGCGAGGGTCGCGGGCGCGAGGGTCGCGGGCGCGAGGGACGCGGCCGACCGGATCGCAGCGCCCGCTCCGAGCGCGACATGCGCCGCCAACGCGCAACCCCGCTCGCTCGCCCCGCCCCTGCTACTGCCTTGACCACCGCTCCGAAGCGCCGCCTCATCGCGGGCGCACCAGCAACGGCAGGTACACGCGACCACCGGAGGCCTCCGGCGCCACGTACTCCGCGCGCGTGACCAGGCCGCGCAGGGCCACGTAAGTCGCGCTCGGATCCGGCTGGTCGCCGAGGCCGGGGAAGTGTCCGTTCGGCAACTGCATCGCCGTCAGCGCCTCGCGCGGCGTCGTCCAGCGCAGGCCATCGCGGCTGCGCGCCCAGCCCGGAGCGTCGACGTGCTGGCCCGCCGCCGATAGCGCGACGATCGCGCGCGCCGTCGTGTCTGCGCTGGCGATGCCGAAGAGGCCGCGGAAGCCACCGCTCGCATCCTGGAAGCCGCCGAGTGCCGCAACCACGCCGCGCACCCGCACGTCATCGGCCGACAGCCCCGCCGCGACGAGCGCCTCAAGCGCGAGCGCCGTACTGTCGGCGTCCGCCACGGGCGCGCCGGCGCCGATGCTCCAGCCGCCGTCGCCGGCCAACGCCATTAGCGCATCGATGACGGTGTCCGGCACGTCGCGCCCCAACGCCGACCAGCCGATCATTGCCCACGCTTGGGACGCGGTTGCGCCGTCCCCGAAGAGGCCGGTCACGGCGTCGAGATGCCCGGCCAAGGTCGCCGCGATGTCAGCGCCGCCCACGTTCGCGGGGTCGAGACCCAACGCCACCGCCGCCGCCGCGACCCGGCCTGCGCCCTCGGCGCCCGACAGCGCGTAGGCGGGACCTTCGGCGATCAGCCACGCGGTCACGCTGAGCGCACCTTGCTCCAACGCTTCTTCCGGATCCACGCCGGCCGCATGCAGCGCAAGCAGCGCATCGATCGTCGCCGCCGGACCACCCTCGATGAAACCGGCCGCGAAGGCGCCGCTCATCTGCCGCTCGTCCAGGGCCGCCTGCACCGCGCGTGCGCTCGAAACCGCCGCGCCGCGCAGCAAGGGACTGCGTCCCGACATCGCCGGGATTGCCTGCAGCGTGGCCAGCAGCTCGCTGGCATCGGGGGTATGGAGAAGAAAGCCCTCGGCTTCCTGTGTCGAGGCCAGGTAGGTAAGCGGCCCCACGCCATCGACCGTCCACGGTGTTGCGCGCGGATCCTCGCCCACGGCCAGCAGGCCGGTGACCACCAACGCGGACG
The DNA here is from genome assembly GCA_029262755.1 of Anaerolineae bacterium. GTDB lineage: Bacteria > Chloroflexota > Anaerolineae > Epilineales > Epilineaceae > JAJCYU01. The sequence continues at coordinate 50,554 of JAJCYU010000008.1, read as the reverse complement.
AGTTCACGTTGCCGGCCGGCGTATCGCCCGACCCGTCGCCGCCCCAGCCGCCGTTCGCGTGGCGCGTCGCAGTCAGCCACGCCAAGGCCGGCGCTACGGCGGGGCTCTCCGACGCCCCGGCCGCGCCGAGCGCCGCCAGTGCCAGGCCGGTCGCGTCCGGGCTCGCGCTTTCGGCGCCCGGCAGATCGCCCCAGCCACCGCTGGCCGCCGCCTCCGCTTCCAAGGCCGCGATCCACGTCACGCCGATGGGCAAGTCCGAGGCTGCGAGGCCGATCATCGCCCAGGACTGGTCCCAAACAGACGCGCCAAAACGCCCGGACCCAAGGTCGACGGTCCTGAGCGTCTGCGCCCTGGCGCTCGCGAGTTCCTCCGGCGTGACCCGGCCTTGATCCAACGCCGCCAACCCGGCCAGGTACTTGCCCGCCTGCGCCGCACCGATTGCGGGGTAGCTGCCTGCCGCGGCGCGCACGTTATCCACGGCGCTCGGCCCGCCGTCGCCCGCGCGCCAGCCGGCAGGATCCGCCTGCACCGCCCGCGCGGCCAGCAGGCCGTCCAAGGTGAGCCCAGGGTCGAAGAGTCCGCCGTCCGGTTGGATCTGTCCGCGCAGCCACGTCCACGCGTTCATCGCACCCAAGCGCTCGGGCGTCCACGCCATGGGCGCGGGCCGACCCCATACGAAGCCCTGCACCGACCCCGCCTCGGGAAGGAGGAAGTCTCCCGCCCCTTCGGCCGCGCTCGTCCAGCCCCCCGCCCCGTCGCCGTGCTGGAAGCCCCAGAAACGGCAGTCCTCTCCCTGACAGGCGCAGAAACAATCGTCCGCCGGACAGCCGACACCGCCCACGCTGCACACGGCCAACCCGAAGCCGGCGTGGTGCGTCACGACCTCGAGCCCGGTGGCGTACAGCGCGTCGAGCGCCGTCGTCCCGGAGATCGCATCCAGGTGCGCCACCTCGACGCGCCCGTCGCCGAAATCCACCACGACGTCAACGTCCAAGCCACCATGCGCATCGAGCGCACCGGGCCCCCAGGGCCCCGATGGCCCGGCCCAAGCCCCACCAAGTACAAGGGCGAGCGCGAAGCCGGCCCCAAGCGCGACGACGGCGATCGGGCCGCGCGCCCGGCGGGGCGCGAAGAGGCGCGCGACATGGCGGGCGAGCTGTGACGATCGCAGGGATCGCGTGCTCAGGCTAGCGGATGGAGGGGGAACTTGGTTGAAACGGGGACCAGGAATACGGGTATTCATGAGACGGCGCCTCCGGCACGGGGGTCGGTGCGCCGGGGTGCCGAGGGCGGGGGCCGCTACGTCGGCCGTTGCGTGTCGGGCACGCTCACGGTCCGGGTCGTCCGGTCCTCGTCCGCGAGCCCCGGTACGCGAGGGCTGATGGGACGAACACCACCGGACGGGTACTCGGGCTTCCACGAAGTGCGAGCGAAGCGATCAGGGTGGCCGACGTCTAGGCCGATCTCCCCATTCCATCCACTCGCGGCGAGCGTGGTTACCGTTGCGCGACAGCGCCGGACTCTCACCGGACTTCCCCCGCCACGGGGCGTGGGCCACGTCATAATCCAAGTCGCGACCCAGCGCGAGTATAGCCGATCGCGCGGCGCAATGGCGCGTGGATTCCGTTGTGCCGCCCTGGCCCGTGTGGCACCATAGCCACCCCGTGTTTCCGCGATTGCCCGCTTCGTTGCACGGGCCGGCCGATCCTGCGGGACGCGCGTCAACCAACCCACGGAATGCCCCCTGTCTGCCCCCTCAGCAGATTGCAGCCCGGAGCCGCCATGCCCTCGCCCTCCCCCTCCTCCGTCCCTTCAGCCGCTCCACCGCCTGCGGCCCCGGTGTCCCCCGCGGCCCCTTCCGGCGCGCGCACCGTACGCGCCCCGCGCGGCACCACGATCTCCTGCCGCGGCTGGTTGCAGGAAGCGGCGCTGCGGATGCTGATGAACAACCTCGATCCGGAAGTGGCCGAGATCCCCGACCAGCTCGTCGTATACGGCGGGCGCGGCCAAGCCGCGCGCTCGTGGGAGGCCTTCGACGCGATCGTGCATGAGCTGCGTCGTCTGGCGGACGACGAAACGCTGCTGGTCCAAAGCGGCAAGCCGGTCGGGGTCATCCGCACCCACGCCGACGCGCCACGGGTGATGATCGCCAACAGCAACCTAGTTCCCCACTGGGCCACGCAGGAGCACTTCGACGACCTCGCGGCCAAGGGCCTGATGATGTACGGGCAGATGACGGCCGGCTCATGGATCTACATCGGCACCCAGGGCATCCTGCAGGGCACCTACGAAACGCTAGCCGAATGCGCCCGCCGCCACTTCGGCGGCAGCCTGCGCGGCACGATCACGCTCACCGCGGGCCTCGGCGGCATGGGCGGCGCGCAGCCCCTGGCCGTGACGATGAACGAGGGTGTCGCGATCGTCGTGGAAGTCGACCAGCAGCGAATCGAGCGGCGCATCGAGACCCGCTATCTGGACACGTGGACCGCCGACGTGGAGGAAGCGCTCGAACGGGCTACCCGTGCTAAAGAGGCCGGTGAAGCGCTCTCGATCGGCCTGCTCGGCAACGCGGCTGAAATCCTGCCCACGATCCTTAGCGCCGACTACGCAATCGACATCGTGACCGATCAGACGCCGGCCCACGACGTGATGGCCTACGTCCCCCACCACCTCGTGCCCGAGGAGGCCGACCTTCTGCGCAGCGCGGATCCCGTCGCCTACGAACGCGAGTCCATGGCATCCATGGCCGACCACGTACGCGCGATGCTCGCCTTCCAGGAGCGCGGCTCGATCGTGTTCGACTACGGCAACAACCTGCGCCAGCGCGCCTTCGATGCCGGGGTCGAGAACGCCTTCGACTTTCCCGGCTTCGTCCCGGCCTTTATTCGCCCGCTCTTCTGCGAGGGCAAGGGCCCCTTCCGCTGGGCGGCACTGTCCGGCGATCCGAAGGACATCGACGTCACCGACGAGATCGTGGCGAAGCTCTTCCCCGACGACGAACCCCTCCACCGCTGGCTGCACATGGCCCGCGAGCGCGTCGCGTACCAGGGCTTGCCGGCCCGCATCTGCTGGCTCGGCCAAGGCGAGCGCGCGCAGGCCGGCCTGGCCTTCAACGCCGCGGTGGCAGACGGCCGGATCTCTGCGCCGCTGGTCATCGGCCGCGATCACCTGGACACGGGCTCCGTGGCCAGCCCGCGGCGCGAGACGGAGGGCATGAAGGACGGCACGGACGCGGTCTCCGACTGGCCGCTGCTCAACCTCATGGCCAATGTCGCCAGCGGCGCCACGTGGGTCAGCTTCCACCATGGCGGCGGCGTGGGTATCGGCTTCTCGCAGCACGCCGGCCAGGTCGTGGTGGCGGACGGCAGCCCGGAAGCCGCCGCGCGCATCGAGCGCGTCCTCACCAACGACCCCGCCCTCGGCGTCTTCCGCCACGCGGACGCCGGCTACGACATCGCGCTGGACACAGCCCGCGCCCAAGGCCTGCGCATCCCGATGCGCGCGGACGAAGACGCATGAGCGCCGGCGATCATCCGACCGAAGCGCGCGATCCCGCCTCCCCTGCGCCGTCTCCCGCCGCCGAACCCGCTACGAATCCCGCCACGACTCCCGCCCACCCCCCTAACCCTGCATCCGCGCCAGCCCCCACCACGTGGCCCGTCACGATCGACGGCCTCCGCCGCGATCTGCCGCTCTTCGAGGTCGCGCCGGGCGTCTCGATCGCCGTGTTCAACATGCTCGGCGACGTCGAGGTCACGGAGGCCGCCGCGAAGGGCCTGTGCGCGATGCTGCCGGACGATGCCACGGTCCTCGTGACCGCCGAGGCCAAGAGCATCCCGCTGGCCTACGCCATGGCCCGGCGCAGCGGCCTGCCGCATGTCATCTTGCGCAAGTCCTGGAAGCCCTACATGGGCGAAAGCCTCCGCGCCACGACCAAGAGCATTACCACGGGCGCCGAGCAGCAGCTTGTCCTGGACGCGAAAGACCGCCCCCTCCTGCAAGGCGCGCGCGCCGTCCTGGTCGATGACGTGATCTCTACCGGCAGCACGCTCGCCGCGATGCACGACATCCTACAACGCGCGGGCGCCGGCATCGCCGCCGAGATGGCGGTCTTCACCGAGGGCGACCCCGATCGTTGGCAGCACGTCCTGGCGCTGGGACACCTGCCGGTGTTCGCGGAGTAGGGTGGGGTCGTCGGATGATCACCCCGAGCCGCGACACGTCCGACATCGTCGCGGTGAGTCGCCTTCCGAGTGTCCTGCGAATACGCCTCTTTGGTGCACAGCGGTGATCAACACCGCTCGCCCCTTCACCACGCCACCGCCAACACCCACGCCAGCGCCGCCCCACAAACGCTCGCCACCACGTTCACCACGTCGTTCGTGATCCAGCGCTTGCCCCGGACCAGCGGATGGCGCTCGCCCTCCGCATTCCGCGGCCGCTCCGTTTCGCGTTGCAACGCGTCGCTGTAGTACACGGCCTGTACGGTCGCGCCCATCAGGCTGTCGATGGCTGCACTCGCTAGGCCGGCCACGGCGGCGATCGGCAAGAGACGAATCGCCAGGCTGCCGAAGTCCATCATCCGGGCATCGTAGATGCCGAACTCCAGCGCCACGCGGCTCGCGAAGAGCAACATCGCCGCGAAGCCGATCGTGGCCGCGCCGGCCGTGGCGGCGACCGTGCCGAGCACCGTCACCCCGCCCGACGTGCCTCGCTCCACGGGCTCGCCCGTCGTGATGAGCACCGGCGGTGCGGCGCTGAGCAAGCCGATCTCCGTGGCCCAAGTGTCAGCCGTAGCGGCGGCAATAGCACCAACGAAAGCGGCGAAGAGAGCCGGAGACTCCGGCCACACCAGGTGACCCACGGCCAGGGCGGATGCCACCCCACCGTTGGCAAGCACCTGCCCCAGGTCGCGCCGACTGCCCTTCGCAAACACGGCCGACGGCTTTGCCTTCAGCTCGTCGCGCCAACGCGACACGAGGCTGGAGCTGACGAAGAACACGATCACGAGCACGCCCCACGCCGGACCGCCCAAGCCGAAGATCAGCGCACCGACGATCCACGCTCCGATCGCTCCGGAGCGGCCGAGTGCCCCGGTCACGAGCCCCGCACCGGCAACGACGGCCGCGAGCACGGCCCCCACCGCCAACGCGCGCCACGCGACGAGCCCGCCCCATACCACCGTATCCATCCAGCCGAACACACCGCTCTCAAACCCCGTCACAGCCTCTCCTCGTCCCTGTGGTCCGTCGTGGCGGCTCGCGTGCCGCACCGACCGCTATCACACGAGTCACCTGCTGCCGGCACGGCGGCGATCGATAGCTTCAACCGCTTACGTCATCGTACACGTCGTACGGACGCACCCACCGCCCTTGGGCCAATCCCGCTCGACCGCCCACGCTTATCTCAGCGCGCCATCAAGTCCACGATGATCGCGCCGCGCGTGCGGTGCAGCACGATCGCACGCGCGCCGTCCGCCGCCAGTCCGGTCAGACCGCCGGCCGGCATCCGCAGCTCGGCGAGCAGGCGCGGCGCCGCGATGTCCGTCACGTCCAACGCAAAGAGCGTCCGCTCTCCGGTTATCCACGCCACGACCCGAGCCTCGGCTTGCGCCACGCGTGCCGCGACCGTGCGATCGCGACGTGCGTCGCCGCTACCACCGTCATCCCCCAGCCCCGGAATCTCCGCCTCGGTCAGCGCCACGAAGCGAGCCAGCGCTCCCGGCTCGTCGCCGCTACGCGCCCAGCGGCCGGCGACCGTCGGCGAAAGCGGATCGGTCGTGTCGAGCAGGACGAGGCCGCCGTCGACCGCGCCGCCGTCGGAGCGCACGGCCAGCGCCACGCGCACGCGCCCGTCCGACGCAACGTGCGCGGCGATGTCGGCCGCGCCCGGTGCGGGTATCGTGACGGCTTCGGTGAGCGCGCCGACCGTGCGCGCGTCGAAAACGCGTAGGCCGGCGGTGTAGTCGAGAACGAAGAGGGCGCCGTCCGAATACGCCATCGCGCCCGCGTCGGGCAAGCGCGCTTCCGCGAGGGCAAGGGGCGCACTGGAGTCCGCCACGTCGACGGCGAGCAAGCCTCCACGCGGGCCGGCGTCCAGGCGCGTGCCGCCCACGTAGAGCGTACCCTCCTCGCCCTGTGCGACGGCGCCGGCGCGCAGCGTCATGCTGAGGGATCCGGCCGTGGTGAAGCGGCCGAGCGAATCGACGCTCACCAGCTGCAGCCCGTCGGTCCACGCTGCCACCGCCACCAGCGCGCCGTCGAACAGAAGATCGCGCGGCGCGACGTCCAGGCCCTCGTGTCGCCCGAAGAGGCGCGGCGGCACTTCGTCCAACGCCAGCAGTGCAAGTCCCGCGCGCGGGCCGCCACGGACGTTCGCCAGGCCGAGCACCGCCCGTGCGCCGCGCAGCGCCACGCCGCCCAGCGCCCGGCCGCCCAGCTCCTCGGCCGTGAACATCGCGCGATCCTTCAAGCGCAGCGGGGTCTCCTCCCGGCCGGTGCCGGCCCAAGGGATGAAGGCGGGCGGCGGCGGGGTCGGTGTTGCGGTCGCGGTGGGCCGCGGCGTCTGCGTCGGCAAGCCCGGTGGCGCTTGCACCGCCAACCAACTCAGCCCACCCGTGCCCGCGGTCGCAAGCAGGCGTCCTCCTACACGCGCCTCGATCGACTCGAGGCGCCGCACAAGCCCCGGCACACGCACGGCGCGGCGTGCGGTCAACACGCGGATGTCCTGCGCATCGAATTCGAAGACGCCGACGCCCGTCACAGCCGCGTAGCCGAAGCTGCCCACCGCCGCGACGTCCACGACCTGGCCGAGCGCGAGGCTACCACCGGCCATCGGGCGTCCGGCAAGCGTGCGGATGGTCTGCAAGCCGCCTTCCAGATCGGCCACGAGCAAGTGCGATCCGAAGCGCGCAAGCCCGAAGGCCGTCCCGGGCGTGTTGGCGGAGTACACGCTGCGGGTGGCGGCCGGATTCAGCGTGTCGATCCAATAGATGCCGCGATCGCCGCCGGCCACCCAGACCCGGTCCACGTCCGGAACGATCGCCCAAGCCTCCGTCAGCTCCGCTGCTTCCGCGATCAAGGTCGGCGCCGCCGGGTCCGCGTTCGCGATCCACAGACCGGTCTCGGCATCGGCCACATAGAGCAGCCTGCGCTCCTCGTCGAGCGCCAAGTCGACGGGCGTGCCCAGCCCTTCGAGCCGCCCCAGGCTGACCGGATCGTCGCCCGGCGTGCTCGGGAGCTCGAGCACCTGCACCGCGCCCGGCCGCTGCATGCTCACCCACAACCGGCCCTCTGCGTCCCAAGCCACCGCATCCGCCTCGCCGCCGACCGACCACGGGCCGTCGACGACCGCGTAGCCGGCCGCGCCTTGGTCGGCGAGCAGCCAGACACCCGCCGGACCCGCGGCCACCGCGACCCGGCCATCGGGGCGCGCCGCGGTGCCGCGAACCAGGCCGACACTCGCCCACGCCGAGCCGATCCGCGTCGGCGCGTTCCCGGAAGGAGGCGCACCGTCGGTGGTGCGCACCGCGGACAGCGCCGTATCGCCGTGGAGTGCCCACAGCAGCCCGCCGCCCAACGCGACCCCACGGTCCGCAATCCGATCCGTAGCGACCACGGCTGCTACGCTCGGCGCCGCGCTATCGCCCGGTTCGGGCAGCGCCATGCGCCATACGCGTCCGGTGCCCGAGTTACCGTCCCCATCCAAGACACCCGCGAAGCCGCCGAGCAACCAAGCCGTTTGTGGATCGTCCCGATCCGCGACCACACCACGAAGCGGAGCATCCAATCCCTCCGGCGAGAGCCGGGCGCCCGCGATAGGCGCCGCCGGGTCCGATACGTCCCAACGCGCAAGCCCCAGTCGTTCCTGCAGGACGAGCAACCCTCCATCCGCCGTAGCGGAGACGTCCTGCACCAGCGCCTCGAGCGGCACGGGTGCCCCCGGGCTCGGCGATTCCGCCCCAACCAGCGCGATCGGCACAAGCCACGCGACGGGCAATTCGTCCGATGCCTGCACGGCCACCCACCAGGTGTCGCCCACACGCGCCGCGGCCACGACGTTCTCGGCCGTCCCACGCGCCACCGCCGGCGCGGCCGTGGCTACGGCGAGCGTCGCGTCCGGGGCGCCGCCGCCATCGTCCGCAAGATCCACGACGCGGATCTCCCCCTCGCGCGTAGCCACGACGGCGCGCGCTCCGATGACGGTCACTGCACGCCCGTCGAAGGCATCCAACGTACGTCGAAGCACGTCGGAGCTGCCGTCCCATACGGCTACGCCAAAGGCATCGCCCACGACAACCGTACGCCCGTCCTCGGCCACCGCCACGGCCCTCACCAGGCCGGGCAACAGGGGCGAGGTCGCGGTCGTCGTGACGGGCGGTGCGCCGTCCGCGCCGGCCGTCGTCCCGACGTCGAGCGCGAGCACCCGCGGCCCCACGGCGACGCGCAGGCTCGCGGCTCCGTCCGCGCTGCCGGCCGCGACCACGGCCACATCCAACGCAAGCCCGCCGATCTGGCCGCTGAGCGTCACGGTCGGCGGTTCTTGGCCCGCGACGGGACGCCGCGCCCCCCACGGTCCGGCGGCTCCCAGAACCAGCATCAGGAGCACGACGGGCGGGGCGATGCGGCGGCGGAGACGTTGGCTCCGCAACGGGGCGGTCCGCGCGTTGCGCGGCGCGCCGGTGGGCGAGACGGGGGGAGGGACGGGCGCGCTCATGCGTGCCAGGATGGCAGCGGCCCGAGGGCGATGCAAGAGCGGCCCGGCATGCACCGGTCTCGGCGTGACGCCGTGCTGGTCGACGGACTCTTTCGGCTACTCGGCGAACCGTTCATTGACCTCGTCCTCCATGTTCGGGGCGATGCGCTCGTCGACCTGCAAGGCCTCGTTCGCGGCGACGTACGCGGTGCTCTGCGGCAACCTGCTGGGCGACCTCCGCTGGTGCGCGCCCAGTACTCCGCGGCGACCTTCTCGGCGACCTCCGCTAGTGCGCGCTACGCCTCACGTCGACCCGGCCGCCCAGGCTCTACCGCCGGGCCCTCTCGCTCGCACCGAACCCCGCTCACCCCATACGCACCGGAGGCCGCCTCACGGCGGCCTCCGGAATGCGTTCGTCATGTGCTGCAAGCTTTCATCGTGCGCTGCGTTGTATCCAGCTCACAGTTTGTCCAGCCCACAGCTTGTCCAGCCTACGGAATGCACAGCCCCTGGCCGACGTAGATCAGCTCGGCGCTGACCAGATTGTTGACCGTGGCGAGCGTGTTGTAGCTCGTGCCGTAGTTGATCGCGATGCGGAACAAGTTCTCGCCGGGCTTCACATAGTGCGTGAACTTGCACTTGCCGCCGGGAACGGGCTTCGGGGCCGGGCCCGGCCCGGGAGCCGGCGCCTTGCCGTCGCCGCAGACCTCGATCCGCTGGCCGACATAGATCAGGTTCGGGTTCACGATCGCGTTGCGCAGCGCCAGGTTGTAGGCCGTGTCGCCGTAGCGCAGCGCGATGCCGAAGAGGTGGTCGCCGTTCTGGATCGAGTAGCCGAAGCACTCGCCGCCACCCGGATTACCACCGGGCCGATCCGGACCGTCGCCGGGTCGCGCAGGGCCACCGGGTCGGCCGCCTACGCAGCCGGGGATATACAGCTTCTGGCCGACGTAGATCCAGTTCGGGTTCTTGATATTGTTGCGGGCGGCCAGGGCCGTTGCCGTCACGCCGTAGCGCGTCGCGATGCCGTAGAGGTTCTCGCCGCGGGTCACGATGTGGGCGCATTCCTTGTCGTCGTCATCGTCATCGTCATCATCGTCGTCACCGGGGATCGGGGTCGCCGGAGTCGCCGGTGTCGGTGGTGTCGATGGCGTCTGCGAGGTCGCGGTTGCACGACCGCCTCCGTCGCAACCGCTGACCGTGATCTTGCCGTCGATCGGCACGGCCTGAATGGGCCGCGCGAGGTTGTCCGACAGCAGCACGGCCACGAGCTCGACGTCCGTCGTGCCATTGGCCTTGCCCGTGAACGTAATCTGCGCCGCCGGGCCGCTTCCGTCCTGCGCGGGCGACGGGTTGATCAGGGTCGCGGCGTAGCTGATCGTGCCTGTGCCGACGTCGACCGAGTTGACCTGAACCAGGCCCTGCCCGCCGCTCACGTCGGGGAAGGTGCCCTGCTGAATTTGCGTTCCGGGATTGCCGCCATCGGCATCCACCACGTCGACCACGTTGGGGTCATAGCTGATCTTGAAATCGACCCCGAAGAGGTCCTCTACGTTGTTGATCATCACGCTGACGGTCGTGTTCTCATTACAGGCCACGCCCTTGTCCGCGGGCGAGATCGCGACGGTAGCGTCCTGGGCAAGCACGGCATGAGGCGCCAGCGCCATGGCAAGAGCCGCAAGGCCCGCCACGAGCAGTAAGCGCCGTCCACCGGCACGTACGATGTGGATCATCCGACCAACCTCCTTGATGTCACGCGGCGTCCGAATGCACGAGTCCGGACGATCCCGCGCGACGTGGGCTTGCTATCCGTTGACGCGCGGATGCTCCGCGCAGGGTACCACGACCGAGCAAAACGTGTCAATAACATAAGAAATCTTAAAGACTCTCTTCCGAGCGCTTGCCGAAGCCCCCATTCCTTCGTGGGAGCACCGTGGGATATGCCTGCAACGCGCCTTCCCTACGCTCTAAGCACGATCGTTTTGAAGCTTGAAACACCCGCTTTGAGAAAGGATGTTGGGATGGCCACCTCTTTGATTCGCAGGTTTGGTTTGGGCTTGTTGGTATGGATGACGTTGCTTGCCGGGCACAGTAACCCGAGTCCCGTCAACGCGCAATCGGTCAGGGAACCCGTGGACGGCGCGACCCGCACGTTCCTCTCGACGGCCGAAGAACGTTCGAACGGCGAGCTTCCGGACGGTGCGCTCCCACCAGTCGAGTGCGGCGGTTCGTGCTGCGAAGATGTGCGCGTCTGGCTAGACGCGACGGGCGTGGACGGTACCGGTGCGGGCCTGTCGTGGCGCGCCGCCGCTCCGACAGCCGTCCACGACGTGATTCTCGACGACGATGGCTTCCACCCGGCCGAGTTGGGCCCCGCCACCGGCGCAGCCATCCGTCTCACGAACGGCGGCGCGACGCTGCGCTCCGCGAGCACCGCGTTCTGGTCCAGCGGCCCACTAGCACCTGGTGAGCACGCACTGCTCGGCCCGCTCGGCGAAGGCGCGTGGGCCCTGGTCGACGACGAGCAACCCGCGCTCGGTGCCGCCATCCGCGCGACCGGCCGCCTGGCGGACCCGATCATCCCGCTGCGCCTTTCGCTGCGCTACTGCGCCGCGGACGGCACCTGCATCGATCTCCTCGCGGTCCTCGACGCCCAAGGCAACGTCCACCCCGACGGCGTGTGGCCCGCACCGGCCGACTGCGCGGGCCGCGACCCCACGATCGGCGACGTGATCATCGGCGCGCCCCCAGAGGTTGTCGTCTTGGAACACGCCATGGCCAGCGGCTGGTCCCCCTGCCACGGCGCCGAAACCGCCTTCCCGAACGTCCGCTGCTTCACCGATAGCGACGTCGTCCTCAGCCTCGCCCGCTCCGTCCGTCTCGAAGACGGCCGGACGCTGTGCTTCCAAGAGCTCGGCGCGTGGATCGACCAAAGCGCGGACGAAGCCCCGTTCTCCCAACGCGCCGCCGACGCCCCCTGCACGTCACCGGACGCCTACGGCCTGCACGAAAGGGCCGTCCAACGAGATCACGGCGTCACGATCACCGCCGCCATGCTGCGCGAGCGCGCCTGCCATGCAACCGCCGCCGGCCGCCGCGGTTACCAGGGCATGAACGGCCCCGGCCTGCTCCCGTGCATCGCCGGCCGATTCTTCCCTCTCAGCGCCCCGGTCTCTGCGTCACACGGGACGGATCGCTAGGGTGTAAGCGGCTTTCGATCTGCCTCCCACGCCGCCAGCTTCTTCAGCGTGCGCTTCGGGGCGATCAGGTCGAAGCTCTCGAGGATCAGCTCCTGGATCTCCATCCAGGCCCCGTCATCCCACTTGTCAGCATGGGATGCGTTGAAGCTCACCCACCCGTGCCGCCCCACATACGCCGCGACCAGTGCGCGAGGATCGCTGTTGACCAACAACGCTTGGTGCTCCTTCTCGAGCTTGAAGCCGATCGTCGGACGCCGCGGATCCCCGCCGGGCTCGTCCGCCGGATCGCTCTCATAGCCTGCGGAGTAGCTGTAGGTGCAGAAGATCTTGTCGTTCACGCGGAACGTCGGATGCTCCCACGTCTCCTTCTCCGCCGTGTCGGGCAACGATAGGCAGAAAGCGCGCAGGCGTTCGAGGACGGGGTCGGGGTTGGGGGTTGGGTCGACGGTCCGGCCGCTCTCGCGATCGCCATCCGGCTCGGAGTTCATGGTGTTCTCCTCTACGCGACTCGGCGACAACATCCGCATTCCAGCATGCTTCGGCGCTCGCCGCAAGCGGTCCTGGCTGCTGCCCGCCATGGACTGCTCAGGCCTGCGGCAAGTCCTCGATCCCCGGATACACGACCGTGCCGTTCGCGTCGCCCTCGATGAGCTTCACGTAGGCTGCGGCTGCTTCGGACGCGGTGAGCTCGCCTTCGTAGCCCATGCGCTTGGCGGTCTCCTCGATGAAGCCGGGGCTCACCACGTTCAGCCGCTGTCCGCGCGGCAGGTCCAACGCGGCCGCACGGCCGAAGCTCTCGACGGCGCCGTTCGCGGAGGCCGGCAGCGGCACCCCCGGCCATGGCCGCTGCGAGAAGACACCGGCCGTCAGCGTGAACGAGCCGCCGTCCGCCACGTGCGGGATGCCGAGGCGGACGATGTTCATCTGCCCCGCGACCTTGTTGCGCCAAGTCCGCTCGATGTCCGCGGCATCCACCTCCGCAACCGGCTTGAAGGTCGACCAGCCCGTGGTGCTGACCACGGCATCGACGGCGCCGCCCGCAGCCACGGTCGCGTACATCGCCGCGATGGAGTCCGCGTCTTCGATGTCGACCGTGACATCGCCGCCGCGGGATGCCCCGACGATCTCGTGACCACTCGCGGTGAGCGCGGTCGCGACCGCGGACCCGATGGTGCCGCTGGAACCGATGAGCAAGATGCGCATGGGAAGGCAATCCTTGTGTAGCGTGGGGGACGGTTGGGGGCGATTGGGACGATTGGTGCAATGGGTGCAATGGGGAGACGCCTCGCAAGCGTAGCAGCCTTGCATGCGAGCAACCCGCTACCATGCCGGTCCGCCACCTCGACACCACCACGGGACGCGCCGACCACCAAGACGTGATCGATCCCGCCCACACTTCGGATCTCCTATGTCGACACCAACACGATCGAGTGCACCGGACGACTCGCAAACCCCCGGCACCGCCGACCGCCCCGCCCCCTCGCCCGCGCCGCCCGCCCCCCCGCGCCCCGCCCTCCCCCGCGGCCCCCGACGCATCGTCTGCCTGACCGAGGAGCCCACGGAGATCCTCTACGCGCTCGGCGAACAAGCGCGCATCGTCGGGATCAGCGCCTACACCGTGCGTCCACCCGAGGCCAAGGCCACCAAGCCCGTCGTGTCGGCCTTCATCGGCGGCAGCGTCGACAAGATCGTGGCGCTGGAGCCGGATCTGGTCATCGGCTTCTCCGACATTCAGGCTGATCTGGCGCGCGATCTGATCGCGGCCAATCTGCAGGTGCTCATCTTCAACCAGCGCAGCCTGACCCAGATCCTGGATGTGATCCTCGATCTGGGCCGCCTAGTCGACGCGCGGCAGCGCGCGGAGGCGCTGGTGACAGGTTACGTCGAACGCCTGGAACGCGCAGCGACGCGCGCCGCCCGGCGAATCGCACGCCCGCGCGTCTACTTCGAGGAATGGGACGACCCCGCGATCTGCGGCATCCGCTGGGTCTCGGAGCTGATCGAGCTGGCGGGCGGCCGCGACGTATTCGCTGCGCGCGCCCACGGCAAGCTCGCCAAGGAACGCTTCGTGAGGGCCGACGAGATCATCGCGGCCGACCCCGAGATCTACCTCGCCTCCTGGTGCGGCAAACCCTTCGACCGCGCCGCCGCGCTGGCACGCCAAGCCGCGGACGGCACGCCGCTCTCGTCGATCACCGCCGCCCGCACCGGCCGCGTCCACGAAATCCCGGCCGAGATCATCCTCCAGCCGGGCCCTGCCTGCCTGACGGACGGCCTCGACGCGCTCACGGCGCTGCTCGCGGACGAGGGGTAGGCGGAGTCGGGGGATGTGGACGGGATGCGCCGGTTGTGTCCTGGCTAGACGAGAATTGCGTTTGTGATTCGTCGCGCGAGGAGAGCAACACAACGTCGTCCTACACACCGCCGTCCCTCACGGCTCGCGCCGTGCGATCGGCAGCGCGATCGTCCGCCCGTCCGCCCACCCCGCGCGCCGCGCCGCCGCCGTCGCCAGCGCCGGGCTGCGCGTCGCGGTGGCTGTTGCAACCGCCGTCGGCGTCCGCGCCATCGTCGCGGTGGGCGGCGCCGTGGTCGTCGCGGTCGGTGTGGCGCTCGGCGCGCGCACCACGTTTGCGCCTGGGTAGCGGTAGCGGGTCAACGCCCCACTCTCCTGGATGACCCACAGGTGGCCGTCTCGGGCGGCCAACGCTTTGGGCACCCCATTCAGGCCGATCGATCCCAAAGGCATGCCCTCTGTCCGGCCGCACGCAATGGCCGCCAAGCCTGGTTGCGTGCCACCCCAGGTCGCCCAGCCTTGGGATTTGTAGCGGGCGAGCTGGTCTATCGCCGCGGGCATGTCCAGCCGCCAATCGAGTTGGCCAATCAACGTCAGCATATCGACCTGGATGATCTGCCCCGTGGAGTCTCCGAGGAGAACGAATCGGCCGCTCTGCGCGAGCGTCGTTGCCGCGAATATGGCACGAAGCCCGACCTGGCCGGTGATACGCGGCGGACCGACATCGTTCCACCGATACACGCGGACCGGCGAACCACCGTTGTTCGCCACCCACACTTCATCCCCTTCCACCAAGAACGCCGGAGGGCTTCCGCGTAGGGCTTGGGGAAACAACGTGAGCGTACCATCGACCCACCGGGCCGCCTGGATCTGCCTCTCGTGCGCCGACCAAACCGCGAGGAGATCGTTGGACGCCGCGAACCGATCCTCCCGGTTGAGACGAGGAATGGGAAGCCGACTCCCCAACTGCCACTTCGAACCGGCCTGTCCTTCGTCCCTGCGCTCGAGAACATGGAAGTACTCGCCCACCAGGGTGCTGCCGACCAGCCGATCGCCCATCACCGCAAAGCGCTTCAGCGGCTGATCCACCAGCCCGCGCTCGACCACGCGTCCGTCCATGTCCATGAACTGCAGCTCGCCCCCGTCGCTCAGCACCAGCCAGCCATCGCCGAAGCGCTCGATGGCCACGTAGCGTCCAAGCGACACGGGCCACATGGAGACATCGCCCAGCCCCGCTCCGCCGGAGCGCAGATGCAAGGCATCCCAAGCACCCATCACCAAGGACTCGTCGTGCTCGGCCAACAGCTTCCATCCCGACGCATCGATCTCTTCGACCCGCTCGGTGCGGAGCTCCTTGCCGTCGGAGAGCGCGTGGATCGCCACGCGCAAGGACCAATCGGCTGTCAAGGTGTACGCCACCATCACGTGTTCGCCCACGACGGTCGCGGCCAAGTACAAGCCTCCGGGAAGGCGGATGGCGGAGGACCGTTGCGCATCCTCGGCACGGCGAATGGGCATGGCGTGCAGCATCAACGAATTCGCGTACACCAAGTAGCCCGGCGCCCGGTGCCAGATTGGGTAGGACGCGCCCAGCGACTGGCGCCCCACCTCTTGCGCTGCACGACCTTCGTCGTCCATGCGCAACCAATGCACCATCTGCACCGGCTGCATCGGGATCGCGCCACTCCTCGCCGGGCCCACCAACGCCGCGACGCCCTCGTCCGCGCGAATCACGCCCGCCACGGACTGCTTCTCGCCGGACGCATCGGGCGGTCGCCACTGCGGCGCAACACGCGGTACACGGGGATCGCGTAGGTCCGCACGCCACAGCCCGTCCGATCCCATCGCCAACCACGCCTGGGCACCGTCGGGCACCGCCGCATCCAACGCGACCTCGAGCGCGAATCGCGGCAGCGACACGCCCCCAAGATGCACCGGCTGCGTCGGAACAGCGATGTCGATCACCTCAAGGGTGGCCCGCCCCCGGATGACGCCCGTGATCGCGACCAACCGGTCGCCGAGCGCGTCCATCGCATGCACGGGCAACGGCAGCAGGATGCCGGTATCCGTAGCGTCTCGCCCCGGCGACGCGGGATCGATCACGACGATCCGCCGCCCCACGGCCACGTAGAGCAAGGACCCCACCGACTGCACGGCGCTGACCTCGCCGCCGAGCTCGGCCTCCACCTCAATCCCGTCTTCGCCCTGCGTGAACGCGAAGGAGTTCGGGGCGGCGGGGAGGCCGGCGGCGGCAAGGGGTGCGTCAGGGCGTGGATCGAGAAATGGGCTGACGATCGGGCCGAATTGCGGGCCTACGCGCGGATCTACTAGCGGATCGAGATCCGCCGCAAACGCGGCGTCGACCGCGCCTGTGTCCAAGATCGGGACGCGCAACGCCCGATCCACGGGGCCGACCTCGTCGCGCTTCACGTCGCCCCGAACCCCCATGTCGCCCCGGACACCGCCCGGCGCCAGCGCAGCCAGGACGACGCTCCCGACGATCACCGCTCCGCGCATGATCGACGTCACTTGCACTGCTGCCTCCCCCAAGTTCACGGTCCCAGCGCGCATCCCCATGCCGCCCACGACTACGTTTCCGCCCGTTGCTATGGACACGCTCCCCTCCCCAAAGGGACGAGTCCCACCAACGCCCGCCCTACTGCTCCCGTCGCACCAGCGGCAGCGCGATCCGCCGCCCCGACGCCCACGCGGCCGCCCACGGCTCCGGCGTCGCGCCGCGCGGCGTGACCGTCGCGGCCGGCGTCTCGCTCGGCGCGGTCGCCGCCGCCGTCGGGACCGGCGTGCGCACGGGCTCGACGCGTGGGAACGCATAGCGTGTCAGCGCACCGTTGTCCTGTACGACCCAGAGACTGCCGTCGATGGCCGTGAGCTGCCGCGGCGTGCCCACGAGCGGCACGTCGCCCAGCGGCACCGCGTGGTCCGTTGAGGATGCGATGGCGCCAAGGCCCGACGTGGGCGATCCCCATGCCGCCCAAGCTTGCTCTTCCCAGAGCGCGAGGCCCGTCAGCGCTCCTGGAACGTCCATGTTCCATGCGACGCGGCCGTCCGGGGTGTCGCGCATGTCCAGATGCACGATCACGCCGTTCGCATCGCCGATCACGAACTGTCGTTCGTGTCCCGCCATGGCGGTGGACACGAAGGGCCTTGAGCCCGGTACGCCGCCGCTCGCGAAATCCTCGCGATCATTGCCCGAGTACCGATAGCCGTCCAGCGGCCCGCGACTGTTCGTCACCCAGAGCTCGAATCCATCGAGGAGAAAGGGCGCCGGTCTGCGCGGCAAGCCGGCCAATATGTCGCGCGGGTACGCTGCAAGGTCCTCGTCGATCCACCGTGCCACGCGCACCACGGCACCGTGAACACCCCAGGCGCCCAGCAAGTCATCCGAGACCCGGACCGTGTTCCGCGAGTTGACGAGTCCTTGGAGCAGGATGCGTCCATACCGCCACCGCGGGCCCGGCCCGGGATCCGCGATGGGCTCCAACCGCTGAAGCGACATTGACTGGAACGCAAAGCTCACCAGCCGATCGCCCATGACAAACACCTGTGCGACGGGTTCCTCGGTCAGCCCTCCTTCCCGACGCACCCCATCCGGATCCAACCACTGGAGGTCCCCGGGCTCGGTCACCGCCAACCATCCGCCCTCGAAGGCGCGGATCTGCGTATAGCGCCCTGTCGACACCGGCCATCGCCGAACGAGCCGCGGCGCCCCGTCCATGTCCACCAATTGGACCGCATCCTCCGCCGCGACCAGGATCGAGCTCCACGCGTGCACGAGCAACGGCGGCTCCGTCCTGACGCCGGCCACCCGACCGGAGCCGACCCGCTCCGCGTCGACGAGACGGTGCACGTCCAAGTCCAAGGCGCCGTCATCGGATACCGCATTCCGCGCGATCACGAGACGGTCGTCCACGACGACGGCACGAAGGATCTCCGTATCACCTTGCAATATCGGGGCGTGCTCCTTCGACGCCGCGGCCTGTCCAATGGGCAAGACATGCACGAAGCGTCGGCTCAGGTAGACCACGTGCCCGGGCGCCGCGAACCAATCGGCCGTCCCAGCCCCCACCGAACGTGTGCCGACCGACTCCACCCCGGCGCCTCCCCCAACGCCCCCCGCGCGCACCCAAATCACATCGGTCGCGATATCGTCGAACTCCTCGTCGGTGGTCCCCAGAACAAGCGCGACCCCGTCGAACTCCGCCGCTGCTCCCGCTCCAGGCGACGCCGTCCCCGCTCCTCCCCTTGGGGCCGCGCCAACGACGCCATGCACGCGTTGCGCCTTGCCGTCGACGTCGGGCGGCGACCACCGGTCCAGCACACGCGGCGCCGTCGGATCACCCACATCCACGCGCAGCAGTCCGTCCACGCCAAGCGCCACCCACGCCCACCGGCTCCCGTCCGCCCGCGTCTCGAGCGCGACCTGCCGCGGCGCACCCCGCACGACGAGCCGGCCGACGATGCGCGGCCGCGTCGGTCGGCCGATATCGACTACGGCGACGGCGCCCGGAATGCCCGGCGCCCCGGTCGCGACCACGAGCAGGTCTCCCTCCCCGTCCATCGAGCGCGCGGGCAGCATCAGCGTCGCGCCCGTCTCGACCGGACCGGCGTCCACGTCGGATCGCGCCAGCACGAGCAGCCGCCGCCCGACCGCGACGTAGGCATGATCGCCGACGGTCGCCACCGCGGAGACGTCGCCCCCGCGCTCCGCCTCGACCACGGGGCCGGCGCCCTGTGCGGCTGCGGTGCGCGCGGACATCGATGGCGACGGGGTCGATGCAAACATCGGCTCTCCGGCGACGAGCAGCGTGATCAGGGCCGACAGGGTGCACATGGCGAAACGCGGCCGCACAATCCCCATGCCGGCCGGCCGGGAGACGAGCATCACTTCGGGGTTCTCATGAACGCACATGCCCTCCCTAACCCCCGGTCCCCCCATCTCATGACACCGGATCGGCGCCCACATCCCCGCCCGCGGACCGCCACCACGCGAGCGCTACGGGCTCCAGCGCCTTGATCCACGCGTCCTTCGCATCGTTGTATGCGTCGATGTCGGCCGGGTGCAGCCGGTAGGCCTCGCGCTTGAGGGTCGCGTACTCCGCAGCCTTGTCGTCGTGCGCCCGCAAGTAGGCGGGCAGCGCGATGTGGCGCGGGACGTCGGGATTGTCCACGGCGTAGATATGCACGTTGTGTGTGCGCCACCCGTCCCGGTCGCGTGTAAAATAGCGCCGCCCAGGCAGGTGGTACTCACCCCAGGCCCGGTAGCCTGCGTCCACCATGACCGGCGATGCCCGGTCGATGTGCTCGATCGTGCTCGCCAACGGCAGCAGGTCGATGATCGGTTTGGCCGCCAATCCGGGCACCGATGTGCTGCCCACGTGATGAATCGCGACCAGCGCGTCGCCGAGAAGCGCGCGCAACCGCTCCGCCTCGCGCTCGAAGGCCGCCGGCCATGCCGGATCGTATGCCTCGAAATTGTATCGGCTCGCCATTTCGTTGCTGCCCTCCTTCGCGCGCATCGCCTAGAACTGGGTACGCATCAGGCCGACAAGGGGGTCGCCTCAACCTCCATGGTTCCACCACCGACCGGAGACCCGCAAGCACCGCTCGTCGTACGATCCGTACCGCTCGTCATACGATCCGTACAGCGCGACGCACGTTCAGCGCCCCTCCGGCACGCAACCGTCAGGTGAGCGCTCGACCAACGAGCGGCGCCCGTCGTACCATCCAGATACAGTCGATGTTCCGCCGACGCCGACCCGAACACGGCGACGCATCGCACGTGCCCTGCACGCACACCCCGGGAGCCCACCCGTATCCCT
This sequence comes from Anaerolineae bacterium, assembly GCA_029262755.1. GTDB lineage: Bacteria > Chloroflexota > Anaerolineae > Epilineales > Epilineaceae > JAJCYU01. The sequence continues at coordinate 30,527 of JAJCYU010000008.1, read as the reverse complement.
TAGCGAGACGATTCGCGCCCTCGCGCATGACCCAGAGCGGCTCGAGATGGCCTATCACGAGGCCGTGGCCCGCGGCGAGGGCGAGGCCTTCGCCGATGCCCTTCACGCCGAACATGCCGTGGCGGGCGACAACCAGCTGCTGGCCGCATGGCACTACCGCCTCCGCCACGCGGCGGCCGGCGCGCAACGTCGCTCGGTCGCGTGGGCGTGGGCCGTCCCGCTCGCGCTTGCGGCGGGCTTCGTCTTCTGGCTCGTGTCGGATGACGAGCGCTTCAAGATCGCCATCACGAACCCCTTTGACGCCTCCACCCGGACCGCGAGCACGCCCCTGTTCGTCCTGCTGGGCGCGCCGCTGGCCGCAATCGCCATCGTTGCCTTCTTGTCCGGCGCAGGCGAGCGTCGCTGGCGCCGCGCCCTCGCCGTCACGGCGCCGCTGGCCGGCGCGGTCCTCTACGTCCTGTGGGCCTACCCGCAGGTCGGGACGCGGGTCTACCAGGATCAATACATCGGCGTGTCCACGCTCTCGCTGCTGCTGCTGAGCTGGGCCGCCATCGGCGCCTTCGCGCTCAAAGACGCGCGCGGCGTCGACGACCGCTTCGCCTTCCTCCTCAAATCCCTCGAGTACGTGGTTGTCGCCGGGCTGTGCGGCATCATCGTCGCCCTGTTCACGGGCCTGACCTTCGGCCTCTTCGACGCGATGGACCTGTTCCCTTCCAACGAAATCCAGCGGCTGTTCTATGCGGGCGGTGCGGGCTTCGTGGCGGTGTTGGCCGCCGCGTTGACCATCGAGCCCGGCGTACCGCCACGCGGCCAACGCCTGGACGCCGGCCCGGGCCGCCTCGTCACCTTGTTCCTGCGCCTCCTGCTGCCGATCACGCTGTTGGTGCTCGTAGTCTTCCTCGGTTTCCTCCCGGCCAACGCCCGCGCGCCCTTCGAGAACCGCGATGTCCTCGTGGCCTTCAACGCCATGCTCTTCGCGGTCATGGCCCTCCTGATCGGCGTCACACCGCGCGACGCCGCCGATCTCGACGCGCGACAACGCACCTGGCTCCGCCGCGGCGTGATCGCGTTGGCCACGCTTGCGCTCGTGGTGGGCCTCTACGCGCTGGCCGCCATCGGCTATCGCACGGTGCAAGATCGCCTCACGCCCAACCGCCTCGTCTTTCTCGGCTGGACGACGATCAACCTCGCGCTTCTCGCCCGCCTGCTCTGGCTCCAACGCTGCGCCGAGGCGGACGCGTGGCTACCCGCCCTCCGCCGCGCCCTCGCCGACGGCCTGGCGCCCTACGCGCTGTGGGCCGCGCTGACGCTGCTTGCCCTGCCATGGCTGTTCGGCATCGACGAGGCCGAGGTCGCCGACCTCCCGCCCCAGATCCAACGCGTCGTGTTCGAACGCCCTGCACCGATCCTGCTCAAGTGCCCGAGCCGGCCCGAGGTCTACTTGCTGGACGCGGGCCGCAAACGCTGGATCGTGGACATCCCCACCTTCCAAGCGGAAGGCTTCGACTGGAGCGACGTCAAGCTCGAAGCATGCGCGGTCATCGATGCCGTCCCGGACGGTCGCCCGATCCCGCCGGACGCAGGCTTTCCGCCGGCACCATAGGCGCGCTGCGCTGGATGGGTGATCGGGATCCGGGAGATGGGCCCCCACCGATCGCCGGATCGGTCGGCCGGGCAATACAACGCCACGGACTTCGCGACCCGCGCTCCGCTACGACGTCCCCAGCCCCTCCACCTCGCCCTCGACGGCCTCCGTGGCGTGCTCCAGCACGCGTCGCACGAAGCCGGCGAGACGCGCCACCGTGGCGTCGCGGTCGCCGACGACCACGTCCTCAAGCGGCTCGTGCCACTCGCGGGCCAGCGTCAGGAAGGGATCCCATTCCGCGACCTCGCGCGCCGGCGCGTGTGCGATGAGGCCCATCTCGCCCTGGATCGTTCCCGCCTCCTGCGCGCGCAGCGCCTTGGCCTCCGGACGCGATCGTCCGACCCACGCCCGCGCCGTGAGCACCGGCTGCGCCAGGTCGATACCCGATACCGTCACCCCGGCCTCGCGCTCGATCACGACGTAGAGCGCGCGCATCCAGGGCCGCGGTCGCTTGATCAGCATGCCAAGACCGTTGCTGTCGCGCGTAAACGTGCTCGCCACGTCGGAGAGCGCCGACTTCACCTCCGCCCACGTGCCGTACATCAGCGACGCGGAGGCCGAGTGCGTAAAGAGGTCTTCCCACCGACCCATCCGCCAAGGATGCATGCCGAGGGTGTCCATGTACGCCAGAAAATCGCGGACCAACGAGCTTGCGCTGGTCTCCGCGTCCGCTTCCAGCGCCTGGTACAGCCCGGACCAACAATGGTGCTCGTTCTCCGCGTGCTCACGCGGCTCCCCGTCCTGCAGGGTGCGCGGCCGCGGCGCCAAAAAGTCCGGAGCATCCGTTACCGTCTGCGGCAGATCCACCGGATCCCGCGCAATGACCGCAAGCCGTGCCTCGCGCCCGCCCTCGCCGCTGCGGCCCAGGTAGCGCTCGAGCTGCGATTCCAGGTGCTCGAGCACGAGCTTGTGCGCGCAGAGGATCTCGACGCCCTCGCACAATAGGCTCAGATCGGGCCTGTCCGCCGGATCGTGATGCACGTGCAGCTCGGCGCGCTCAAAGCGCGGACTCGCGCCATTGTCCGATCCTTCACCGCTCGCGGTCGACATATCCGCCAACCACGCCACCATCACGCGGCCGACGGCCGGCTCGTGCCGGATCAGCGCATGCAATGCGGAGGCAAAACGGTCCGCTTCGTGCGCGGCAGGGAGGAGAAAAACGTTGGGCTGGGACATAAGTCGTTGAATCTAGTCCCGTTCTGCGCTTGGGTCCAAAGAGACGATGGCCGACCGGCGACCGCGATCAGGCCCCCGGGTCGGCCGCCGAGCCGCGTCCGGCCGCGACCGGTTCGGGCGCCCGGTGATCGGATGGGCGCCGAGTCCGGCTCGCTGTCGTGGATCGCGAGGATCCGCGGTGCACGGTGGTCGTCGCAGACGTAGTGGGCGCGGCGGACGTCGATGTCGAGGGATGGGCCGGACCGCTCACGCGTGTGTCCGGGACCCCCGGTGTTTCCGCAGCCAGGTAGGCCAGGGCTGTCAATCCGGGCAGGAAAACACGCTCCTCGTCGCCCAGTACGCCCTGCGGCGCGCGCCACATCGTCCCGTTGGCGCCCACATCCCTTCGGCTCTCGTCCCGCCGGGCGAGCAACCGCCTCCGCCGTCGTGCGGCCGGCAAGATATGGTCCGGATCATGGGCAGCGGGCACCGTGATCGGCACGCGGCGGCGCACGCGTGGCGCCAGGATCCCGTTCATGCGCCGCGTACGCGCGCTCGGACTATCGCCATCCGGTGAAAGCGCAACCGGCCTCTCGATCATCCGCATGCCACCGCGCTCCGCACGACGCATCTGCCGCGCGAGATCGCGTTCGACGCGCTCGGGGTCGCGACCCCAGAGCAGCCAGAGAACGTGGACGATGGTATCGGGATGGACGGCAAGCGGATCGAGCTGTACGGATCCCATGCCGGGCTCTGCACCCTGGACGGCACCAGACCCGCCGAAGCGTACCCGTTGTTGCGCGCCGCCCCACGCAGACTCGGCGTCACCTAGGCCGTCGGCAGCGAGACCGAAGCGCACGAGGCCCTCGCGCGTGAACGCGATGTTGTGCCCGACGGGCCCGGCCTCGCGGGTCGCGCCCTTGCGGGAGGAGCGGTCGGCAACGGGCGTCACCCGCTTCCCGCCCAATTGGAATCGCAGCCAGGCCCGCGCGGCCGCGGGCACTTCGACATGCAGGGGCAGGCAGTAGGCCACCTGTGCATCCAGGGCGGATTGTGCGGCAAGGTATTGGATGTCGCATCGAGTCGACGATCTCGGCATGGTGCGCACGCTCCTCCCGGCAGGGCACGGACGGCAACATGGCCGCTCCGGCGCCGGTAGCCGCCGACGCGAGGCCGGTAGCATCGGGTGTTCAAAGCGAAGCGCGGTCGCTGCAGGATCGCAGCCCGACGGCCCTTCCCGTCCCCGAGTTCGCCCAGTCCTAGCCTACCCGGACGGCGTCACACGAGCTGTGTCGGATGTCACAACCCTGCGGTGCGATCGGCACGAAGGGCCGTCCGACTGCCGGCTGGGCGGCCCTCCATCCATTGCTCCGCATCGTTCACGCGTTTCATGCGCGTGCCTGCGCCGCCTACGTCTCGCGCGAATCCCCAAGCGACACCAACACGCTCACACCTTCCGGCAGCCATTCGACCGGCGCGCCGGAGGACACGAGCTCTTCCGTCTCGAGCACGTTCATCAGCGCTTCGAGGATCTCGGGGTCGCCGCGTCCGATCTCGTTGAGCATCGCGCCGACCACGCCGGGTCGCATCGCGGCCGCCTCGGCCAGCTGCTGGCTGACCTTCTTGGCCGTCTCGCTCTCGATCAGTCCGACGCGGTTCTCGCCGTCCTGCTTGATCGCGCTCGTGACCTGCACCAGTCGCTTCACCACCTTGTCGGTGATGTTGTCCACCATGCCTCGATCCGTGAACGCGACCTTGCGGATATACACCGAACCCAGCCGGTAGCCCCACTGCTCGCTCTTGGGCGACACGGCCGCACGCACCGTGCGGCTGAGGCTATGGCGATCCTCAAGCAGCTTTTCCATCTGCAGGTTCGACAAGACGGAGACCGTGCTGGAGGCCACATTGGCCTCCAAGCTGCCCTCGGGATTCGTGTTGCGGAACAGATAGGCCTCGGGATCGGAAAGCTGCATCTCGTACCAGATGCCGACCCCCATCGGGGTTCCTTCCTCGCTGTTGACCATCTGACCGCGCAAGTAGCGTTGGCGCAGCGCCGTGCTGACCTTCGTCCGCTTGCCGAAGAAGGGGATCAGCACCGCCTGCGGTCCGAAGCGAACGATGGGCGAGTGCAGGCCGGCTTCGTCGATAACGCCGAGCACCCGACCAAAGAGCGTGAAGACCTGCGCTTCCGCCTCGTCCACAACGGTGAACACACCAAAGGCGGAGAACAGGCCCAGGAGCATGGGTATGAAGAACAGGCCGAGAAAGAACGCGATGAGCCCATAGCCGACGTCATCCACGGCGGCCTCCTTCCCCTGCGCCTGCAAGCGGCGACGATGCGCCCCCGCCGAGCACGATGCGCCGCGCGCGTCCAAGTAGCGCCAGTCGCTGGTTGCGCAGGTAGGCCATCAGGCCGGCCGACCCAGCCTCGCGCTTGATCCCGTCGAGCGTCTGCGCCATCTCGCGAAGCGGCGCGACCTCAGCCTCGGCGTTGTTGCGTGCGATCTCGACGGCGCGCTTGCTCATCGTGATCTGCTGCTCGGCGTTGGCGCGTGCGGTGCTGATATCGGCCGCCACCTGATTGCGCGTGCTGTTGATCGCCGAGAGCGCGTGATCGACGGCCTGCGGCGGGTCGATCTCGGTAATCAGCGCCGCGTCGAGCTCGATACCATAACGCCCGGTCGTCGAGAGACACTGCTCTTCCATGTACTGGTTGAGCAGCGGCAGGTTCTTGCGCAGATCGTTGATGGACACGCCCTCGCCCAGTTCCGCGGCCGTCACGCCTCCGATCTCGAGCTCTCCGGCAGCCACGAGGCTCTCGCCCCGTGGATCGACAAACGTGGCGATGCGCTCGCGCAACACGGACACAAAGTAGCCCATCACGTGCTCGAGCGGGCTCTCCACCCCGAAGAGGTACGCGTATAGGTTGTTCTCGCTGACCCGATAGCGAATCTGCCCATTGACCCCCGTGGTCAGGTTGTCCTTGGTGACCGCCTCGATCGTATTCTGCGGCTTGGTCGGGTCCCAGGTCAGCGGTACCGATTGCGTCGCCACATCCACCCGGTGCACCTCCTGCCAAGGCCACTTAAAGTAGGGCCCACCGGGTTTGATGACCTCCACGGCCGGATAGCGATAGCGCTGCTCCTCGTCCGCGCTCAACGCCGGCGCCGGTGCACGCGGCTCGAGCATGGCCGGCATCCGAACCGCCCGGCCGAAGCTGGTCAGCACGGCCCGCTCGTTGGGCTTGATGGCATAGAAGCCGGAGATGATGGATCGGAAGAAGAAGTAGACGAAGACGCCGAGAACGAACGAGAAGAGGGCGATCAACGCGGGCTCCTTGGGGCAGGCCGTCCGGACGTGCAGCTGCGGTGACGGCGAGGCGGGGGCGGTTGGACGTAGGTTGAGGGACGATTTCGGCGCGGGACGATCGCGGTCGAACGGCGCGGTCGCACACCTCAGCTTAACGCACCCTGCGTTGCCGGGTTGTGACCGACGTCACAAGCAGGGCTGCAGGAGGCGTGATGAGGAAGGTTGGGGGGCGGGACGCCCGCCTTGTGTGGTATAACGGGACACTCGATCCGTGTGTGGCTGCAGGATACGAGGGGCGCGTTGCACCGTCGTTCCGCGTGCAGATCCCGTGCTTTCGTGACGGTGCCCGTTTCAGGGGCGCGGCGTCGACTGCGCGATAAGACGGGATAACAGAATGCCCCCATGAGCGGGTGCGTTCAACGCTGCCGGCGCGTTCAGCGACCGAGCGCAACTGAATGGTTTCTTGCGGACACGCCCTACGCTCCGTCCGCCTCGCCTGGCACGACAACGAGCAGCATGCCGCGCACGATTTGACGCACGCGGTGCGGATTAACGCGGCCGATCCACGTTTCGAGTTCCGCCCTGTCAAGTGTTGCTATCTGCGACACATTGACCACGCTCGCTTGGGGCAAATCGGCCTCGCCCGCGCCAAGCTGGACGTTACCGGGTGCGTCAGCGCGCCGCAGGTTGGTCGTGATAGCGCAGACTACGACGGTGCGAATACGGCTCGAGTTGAATACATCATTTTGGATGACTAGTACCGGCCGTCGTTCCGATGGACCTGATCCGGGGGTTGCGCCCAAGTCCGCCCAATAGACATCGCCCTGCCGAATCACGCTTCGGCAATCCGACCGAGGGAAATCGTTGCCGCGCGAAGGAATTGTTGCTCGTCCGAGTCGAGTTCGTCCGCGTATGCCTTGTTCAGGGCATCCAAAGTCCGACTGTTGCGCCGCCGCTCGATAAACTCGCGCATCGCGATGGCGATCACCCGGCTGCGTGATATCTCGAGCTCCTCGGCGATGCGAGTCGCTTGTTCGAGCAGATCGTCCTCCATCGTGATCGAAGTGCGCATCATGGCCATGCTCATAGTCCTAGTAATACTCGGTGCGCAATCGTAGCATGTCGGAGCGGGCGTGATCACAGGATATGACTCTGGACTGCCTTCACGCCAGTCACTACGCGACGAACGTGCGACCTCGGGGCGACGCGATCATCGGATCCGCACCAGTTGAGGGTGGATCAGTGCCGTGGAGATTGTTTTCGAACTAGCGTCTCGCCGGCCCCGAACCCATACCCCGCTCCCGCCTATGGGCAGCCGCAGCGGAACACAAGATGGTTGTAAATCGGGTGGTAGGGCACGGCGCTGTTGCGCAGGCTCAGGTTGTAGCGCAGACCGTTGACCGGGCTGCCGGGGATGGCCGGGTTGCAGCGGTCGAGCCAGCCCATCACGTTGCTCGGGTTGGCGAGCGCCGCCTGGATCGCGGCGTCCGGTACACGTCCGGTCAGGCGCCGGCAGGTCACGGCTGCCGGGCACGGCGCATGGAGCGCTTCGACGCGCACCGCGACGGGACCGGTGAGCGGCTGCCCCGCGATCCCGCTACCGCAGACCTCGTACTCGACGTCGATGCGCACGGTCTGCCCGACCCACGCGGCTAGGCCGTCCGCGACGCGCGCGGAGATCTGCACCTCGGCGCCACCGCCGCAGGGGGTGAGCGGATAGTAGGAACAGGCATCCGACACCTGGACGAACGTGCCGAGCGTTCCGGCGAAGCTCGTGGGTCCGGACGGGCTCTGCGCCGGGAGCGCGAGTGCCGGCGCGATGGCGCGAGCCGCGGGCGCGGAGGCCGCGGGTCCCGCGGCGGCGGGCGGGGCGGACGCGAAGCCCGCGAACACTGCGAGGGCGGCGGCTAGGGAGAAGACGATTCGGCGGAGGGTCATGGCAAGGCTCCTGGAAACGGGCGCAGGCGGAAGGTTAATGCTCATCATCCGCTATCGGACGCTGGGAGGCAACGCAACGAACCCGCCGGCGTGGGAATGGCGAGTGGATCAACGCACGTGACCCAGAGATTTCTGGCCCGCTAGCGAGATGTATCCCGCGCATCCGGGTCTCGCCACGGTCGGTACTCGGTGATCTGGTGAATCGCCCGGATGATGGATTTCACGTCCACGCCTACGGTCCCGATCACGCCTTCCCACGACGCGAGGAAGTCGCTGAAGATATAGGGATCCATCTCGGGCGGCGGATCGTGATCGCAGACACTCAGGAACAACGAGCGGAAGGCGTTCCAGTCCGCGTCATCCCGCCCACCGCGCTCGCCGCCCCATTTGTACAGCCACCGCTGCTGCACGAATAAGCAGCTCATCCGCTCAGCGAGGTCCGCGTGCGCCCATGTCCCCGTGTGATGAAACGCCGCGATGGCCGCGTTGTAGTCGAAGTCCGTCGCATCTGCATAGGCAATCCCGTCGACCCGCAGGGCACAGGGAATGAGGATCGCATCCTCGGCATCACCGCCGCCGCGATTCGTCCGACCGAAGTCCGGATCCTCGTAGTGCTCAATGGCGGATGCCGCGTCGCGTTCGAAGCGCCGCGCTAGGCGGAGGATGGCGGCGCGGTCTTCGCGGCTGAGGGACATCGGCGGGCTCCTGAGTCGTGGTGGGGTGGTGGGTGGTGGGTGTTGGGTGGTTCGTGATTGGCGGGTATTGGCCGATAGTTGTGCTTGGCGGCTGCTGATCGCGGTCGACGGCCACCGTCGCGAGTCACGGTCTTGACCGGCGGGACTCGTCGCGCGCCACGTGATAGTTGCCGCAGCGTCACGTCGCCCCGCCCACGCCCACCGCCGCGACCGCTGCATCCGCGAGACGCTCGGCGGCCTCCGGACACAGGTCGAGAAACAGGCTCGGCTCCACGAGCTCCAGCTCGAGCAACAGAGCCTCGGCGTCGCGCGGTGATCGCTCGTCGCCGATCGGACCGGCGTCGCGTTCCGCGCGGACGTCCGCCGCGCCGCGCGGGACGAGGTCGACGCGGGCGTAGGGCAGCGGACCATCGTGCTCGACGGCGCGCAGGACGCGTTCGGCGGCCTGGATCATCGGCGCATCGAGCTCGACGCGCGTCTCCGAGCCACCGTGCTCGATCTGCACACGGAAGTCGCCCGGCGCGGGGCGCTTGCGGACGGCGTGGGTGACGACGCCGTCGATGACGATCACCGACAGCTCGCCCCAAGCAACGACCTCGGGCACGAAGGCCTGGACCATCATCGCCTCACGCGCCAAGTTGCGCGCAAAAGTGCGCTCCGCCGCCGCGACGTCGTCGCGGTGCACGCGGTACGTCTCGCGCGCGGACGCCGACACGACCGGCTTCACGACGGCCTCGCGCCAGCCGCGTTCGTTCAGGATTGCGGCCAGTGTGGCATCCGCGCCGCGCTCGAGCCACTCGGTCTCCGGCACGGCCACGCCGCGCCGTGCGAGATCGCGCAGGTAGCGTTTGTCGAGGTTCCAGCGCAGCACGTCGGGCGGGTTCCACAGCTGCGTGCGCGCGGCGACATGATCGATCCAAGCGCGGAATGCTTCGATCCGGTCGGGTCGGTCGTAGTCCCACGTCGAGCGCACGATGACCAGGCCGTAGAGGGCCCAGTCCGCGGCCGGATCGTTCCATATCACGCGCTCGGCTGCCACCCCGCGTGCGCGCAGCGCTTCGACGAGCGGACGATCGTGCTCGGCGGCGTAGGGGATGCCGGCGACGGTAGCGAGGGCGATGGCCGGGGGCATGGAGGGGCTCCTACAGTCAGGAGTGGAGCGCACGAGTAGTTCGGTCTCGAAGGTCAACGAGGGAAAACCCGCAGTACGCCGAGATCACATAAGCCGGGGAAGCTACCGGCTATCGCAATCGGACGTCAAGCAGGTCACGGTCGATCTCGACCCTATCGAATTCCAACCCGCCGCGTGGATCACCGCTTGATGGGAATCTCGATCACGCCAGGCAGCATGCGACGGGCTTCCAGTACCTGCTCATCCTCCCAATACGCGATGTCGGGATCGAAGGTGATGCGGATCATCGTATCCGGTGGAAGATCGTGTACCTCGACGAAGGGTGGGTAGCCGGGAAGCAATTGTTTGCCGAAAGAGGTAGAGAAGGCGTGATCCCGCACCGACGGATGATGCGGCTCGCCCGTCCAGTCTGAACCGAACGGTGTCACTATCAGCTCGGCGCGACTCGGCAGCTGGGTCGTCCCCTCGACGACGATCTGGTTGCCGACCACCTCCGCGCGCGCCTCCAGTTTCGGCAAGCGCGAGTCGTCCTCCGTGTTCATGAAGCCGAGCGAGAGCCCACTGTCTGCGGCGTCAATGTGCGAGGCATCGACCGTCACGGCTTTGCGGCCTCGCGCTGCCTCCGGCTGCTGTGCGCCCCCTTGCTTAAAGGTGGGATCGAAACGCACCCGCACGGCGGCGTCGAGCATCGGGGGGACCAAGCCTGCGAAGGTCGCTCGGTACGCTCCGTCTTTGACCGGCACTGGAAACTCCATCGGTTCCTGCAACATCGAGGATGCGATGACAACGAACAGGATTGTGCCGTCAGGCAAGTCGACCGTTCCTTCGACGACCAACTCCCCGCCGGCCAGCGATGCATCCACGCGCAGATCCGGCTCGGTCTCGTCCCCGTCCGGGGTCGTCATCCCGTGCCGGACGGTTCCCACGACAACACCTGCAATGGCCAGCGGGAGATAGATCCATCCGTGGAGTTGCATCCTCATCCTTCCTGCGTTGTGCCCATGTCTACTGCCATGGAGGGTCGACGATTCGCGGTCACGGCGATGTTGCGGCGCCCAAGGCCGGGACTGTTAGCGCGACGCGTTACGCCTGATGCTCGCCGTACGCGTTCGCCCAGCCCGGTGTTCCTCCCAAACGTACTCGTCTTCGGGCGAACGGGTTGTAGCATCCGTCACAAGGGCGATACGACCTTGCTGTGAACCGCGCCTCCGCCCATCATCGCGTTCACGCCGTCCCGCCTTCGTGCCGAGTGACATCAACACCACGGGTACCCTTCCATGAACGACGCCACCACCACCATCGCCGACCTACGCGCCCACCTGCTCGCCTTCCGCGATGCGCGCAACTGGGCGCACCACCACCGCCCACGCAACCTGGCGCTGGCGCTGGGCATCGAGGTCGGCGAGTTGGCCGAGCATTTCCTGTGGCGTACGGACGCCGAGATCGAGGAAGCCGCGGCGCAGGACCCGGCCTTCCGCGCCGAGGTCGCCGACGAGATCGCGGATGTGATGAACTACCTGCTCTACATCGCGGAGGCCGTCGGCGTGGACGTGGCCGAGGCGGTGGCGGCGAAAGTAGCGCGGAACGAGGGGCGCTTTCCGGTGGGCGGGCGGGAGGCGCGGCTGGGGGAGGGGTGAGCGGGGGGGAGCTCCATCGCTTCTTGCCACACCGCACCAGGAACATGGATCGCGGCGAAGACTGCATGGGAATCGAGAATTCCGATCTCGTGCAGGTGGATTAGCGGTCCCGCGTCGCAGACGGCTTTGGTCAAGCGACGAGCGCCCAATCCACATCATCGAGGGCCGCATCGCGCTGCCGCTCGGCCAACTCGACCCAGTCGAGCCCAACCGTTTCGGCCGCCTCCTCCCGCTCGATCTCTCCGCGCAAATATCGACCCAAAACGTGCTCACGCCACACCTGACGCAGCCCCGTCCGAAAGACGAGCGCCATAAGTTCAGGCTCTGTCTGCTGTGTCTCGATGAGCAACCGTTCGAGAACTCCGGCCGTGGACTGTTCCATGCTACGACTCCTTATTGCCTGCGCGCAGTCTAGCTTCCGCTCCGTCTACCAGAAAACGGCCTGTCTTGCGTTGGGAATCTGCCTTCATTTGGATGCTGTAGGCGCTGTGAACGAGGCGGTCCATGATCGCGTCTGCGAGGTCTGGGTCCCCGAGCCTGTGTGCCAGTCAGAGAGCGGTACCCGTGCGCGGGCGACTCCTGAATACGTGCCAGCGCAGCACGGAGCCACGGCGCAGTTGGAGGGGCGCCTAGGCTTGAGTCAGGAGGTGACCCTCATGGCCACGAAGAAACAACGCACGCACATCGCCGTCTTGCTGGACCGCTCGGGTTCGATGAACGCTATTCGCGCCGACGCCCTCGGCAGCTACAACGCCTACCTGGGCGAGCAGCAGCAATCCACCGCCGACGACGTCCGCTGGTCCCTGACGCTGTTCGGCGGGCGCGACGTGGAGTTGCGCAACGCGGGCGTGCCCCTGGCCGAGATGCTGCCCATGACCGACGCGGACTACCGGCCGCAGGGCAGCACGCCGCTCTTCGACGCCATGGGGCAGACGATGGTGTCGCTGGAAGCCGGCGTTAAGAGCACGGACCGCGCGCTCTTTGTGATCATCACGGACGGCCACGAGAACGCCAGCACCGAATGGAGCCACGCAGCCGTCCAGTCCAAGGTCCGCGAGCTGACCGACCGCGGCAACTGGACGATTGTGTACCTCGCCTCCACACCGGACGCCGTGGAGATCGGCGTGGCCCTCGGCCTGCAACGTCAGAACTCCGTGCAGCTCGCACAAGGCGGCGAGGCCGACGCGCTACGCAGCCTGAGCAACGCCACGCTGCGCTACCGGCACTCGGAGGACCGCGCATCGGGGGACTTTGGGGCGACGGTGGTGGGGACGGAGGCGGGCGAGGGGGAAGGTTCGGCATCGGGTTCGAAGTCCAGTTCCGAATCGACGTCAGATTCGGGATCGCGGACTGGATCGGTATCCACATAAAGGACGCTTCGATGCACACCGTGACCAAAGTCGTCGGCATCGACGGCGCCAAGACCAAGTGGGTGGCCGTTGAACTCGAGGACGGCGCCTTCGCCGATTGCGCGGTCTACGCCACGCTGGCCGAGATCGTGGCCGCGCACCCCGACGCGCTGGCCTTCGGCATCGACGTGCCCATCGGCTTCCCGGAGGGCGATTCGCGACCGGCCGATCTCGAGGCGCGCGCGTTCGTGGGTGCTCGTCGCTCGAGCGTCTTCCCCATGCCGCACCGCGAGGTCCTCCAGGCCGATACCTACGCCGAGGCCAACGCGGTATCGCGCAAGCTCTACAGCAAGGGCATCTCTCGCCAGACCTACGCGCTGCGCCTCAACATATTCGAGGCCGACGCGCTCGCCGCCGATTCGCGCGTGTTCGAGGTGCACCCGGAGGTCTCGTTCCGGGCGATGAAGGGCGATGTGCTGCCGTTCGCGAAGAAGTCGTGGAACGGGTTGCGCGAGCGGGTGGTGCTGCTGGCAGAGGCGGGAATCCGGCTGCCGGAGACGCTCCCGTGCGGGCACGTAGGCGCGGACGATATCGTGGACGCTGCGGCAGGGGCGTGGAGCGCGGCGCGGGTGGCGGCGGGGACAGCGCTGGCTTTGCCGAGCGCGTCGGAGGGCGATCCGCGGCGGGGGCGGATCTGGGCCTGAGGGCCTGCCGGCCGGGCGCCGCCCGCTGGGACGCGGCTCAGGTCGCGCCCTGGGCCGCCGTCGTAGAAAGAGGCCATGGGCGAGGCGACGCACCAACGGCTGCTGGAGACCGTGCGCCAGTACGCGCGCGCCCGGCTGGCCGAGGCCGGCGTAACCGGCTAGTAGTCCAACCAGCTTGGAGATGCGGGTAGTGAGGGAGCCAATGCGCCGCGCCGGTGGTTCGCAGAGAGGACTGAATAGCATCGCTATTGCCGACGAGCGGCGGGCCGCTGGCGTGGATGCAGTGGCTCCCGAACCCGTAGATTCAGGCTGGTTGGACTACTAGGTGTGCGACCGGATGGCCACGCCCGTTCGTACACGGTGGAATATCCGCCATAGCGTGGTGGATATTCCACCACACACGTACTACGCTCTCGCCCATGAAGCCCCGCGCCCTAACACCACCTTTGCTGGCCGCACTTGCCGATACGCCCGTCGTCTTCCTGTCGGGCGCGCGGCAGGTCGGCAAGAGCACGCTCGTCCGCGCCCTTGCGGAAGAGGCCCTCCCCGCACGCTATCTCCCGTTGGACGACGCGACCGTGATCAGCGACTCCGGCCTTGCGGCCCACCTCCTGGGCTTGAGCCCGGAGCGTCTGCGCACCGAGCCCACGCCCATCGGCCCGTTGCTCGAGACCTTCGTGTCGACGGAGATCGCCAAGCAGCTGGGTTGGTCGACGACGCGCGCCCACCTCCACCACCTGCGCACGCATCGAGGACGGGAAGTTGACCTCATCCTGGAAGACGCTCAGGGCCGCTGCGTGGCCATCGAGGTGAAGGCCTCCACCTCCCTCTCCGATCGTCACCTGCGCGGCATCCGCGCCTTCGCCGAACTGGCCGGCGAGCGCTTCCACCGCGGCTTGGTGATCTACGGCGGCAGCGAGGTCGTGCCCTTCGCGGCGAACATCCATGCCGTGCCCGTGGGGGCGTTGTGGGGGTGGCGTCCATGATCCGCGCCTTCCTCAGCTACGCTCGCTGCGACGAGCCGTTTACGCGTCGCCTGGCCGCCGCCCTGCCCGCGCACGGCATCGAGCCGTGGATCGACCGTGAGGGCATCCACGGCGGCGCGCGCTGGAGCACGGCCATCCAAGAGGCGCTACGTTCGGCGGACGTCCTCATCCTCGTCGTGACGCCGGCGGCCATGGCCTCCTCCAACGTCGAGGACGAGTGGCAGCACGCCCTGGATCGCGGCACGCCGGTGCTGCCCGTGCTGCTCCAGCCCACCGAGCTGCACTTCCAGCTCGGGCGCATCCAGTACGTGGACGCTCATGCCCTCGGCTTCGACGCCGCCCTGCCCCGCCTGGCCGAGAGCGTGCACCGCGCGCTGGGCGACGAGGCCGCCGCCCAACGCGCCCGCTCTGGGTTCGGCTCCGACGCCGACCTCGCCGGGCCCCCGGCCGGCGCGCCCGTCGCCGCCGGCTCCGCCGACCCGCCGCACAATCTTCCGCGCGGGCGCAGCAGCTTCGTGGGGCGCCAGCGCTCGTTGGCCCATGTCACGGAGGCCATCGGGCGCCACGGCATCGTCACCCTCACCGGCCCCGGCGGCACGGGCAAGACGCGGCTGGCGCTGCACGCCGCGCTCCAGGCCTTGCGCAGCTTCCCGCAGGGCGCGTGGCTGGTTGACCTTGCGTCCCTCCAGCCCGGCGCGGGCGTGGTCGAATCGGTGGCCGCGGGCCTCGGCCTGCGCGAGCAGCCGGGACGGCCGCTGGAGGCCACCCTGCACGACTTCCTGCAGGAGCGCCGGCTCCTGCTGCTGCTCGACAACTGCGAACATGTCATCGATTCCTGCGCGACGCTCGTCGAATCGCTCGCCATGGCCCATCCCGGCCTGAGCGTCCTGGCCACCAGCCGCGAGGCCTTGCGCGTTGACGGCGAGCACGTCTACGCCGTGCCGGCCCTCAGCGCGCCGCCCGAGAACGAAGCGCCCCCGACACCCGAAACGGCCGCGGACTACGCCGCGGTACGACTCTTTCTCGACCGCGCGAAGGCTGTTCGGCGCGACTTCGCGCTCGACGCCGGCAACACGGCCGACGTGGTGGAGCTCTGCCGGCGCCTGGACGGTCTGCCGCTGGCCATCGAGTTGGCGGCGGCGCGGGTAAAGGCGATGTCGCCCCGGCAGATCCTCGACCGCCTCGACCAGCGCTTCCGCCTGCTCACCGCCGGCCGGCGCACGGCACTGCCCCGCCACCAGGCCCTGCACGAGACGCTGGACTGGAGCTACCGCCTGCTCGACGAGCCCGAGCAGGCGCTGCTGCAACGACTGTGCGTCTTCGCCGGCGGCTTCGACCTGGAGGCGGCGGAGGCCGTCTGCGCCGGCGAGGCGGTCGAGGATTGGGCGGTGCTGGACCTGCTCAGCGAGCTCGTCGAGAAATCGCTGGTGACTGTGGACACCGACGACACCCCCCCGCGCTACGACCTGCTGGAGTCGGTGCGCGCGTTCGCCGCGCAGCGCCTGGCCGAAGCGGGCGCCGAGGTCCGGCTGCGCGAGCGGCATCTCGCGTGGGCCGCGGCGCTGTGCGATTCAGCGAGAGACGGCCTGAGGGGAGAGGCGATGTCGGATACGCTGGATCGGCTCGATCGCGATCGCGACAACCTCCTCGCCGCGCTGCGCTGGGCAAGCACCGAGGGCGACGTGACCGCGGGCATGAAGGTCTTCGCGAACGTCATCGCCTACTGGACGGTGCGCTATGCGATGCCCGATCTGCTCGCGCTCGCGCACGTGCTCTTGGAACGGGATACGCCTGCCGAGCAGAGCCTTCTTCGAGCGCGGGCACTTTGTTCCCTGGGACGCCAGCTCTATGTCCGTGGTGAGTCGCAGGCCGCGATGACGTTGTTGGAAGAAGCGCACGTTCTGGCCCACGGTGCCGACGGCCCCGAGGAACGGCGGCTTGCGGCGTATATCGAGCATTCGCTCCTGAAATTTCAAAACAAGCGGGAAGCAGCCTACGAGGCGGCCCTGCGCAGATTGGCTCTCGTACGCGAGGAAGGCACCTCACGTGGCCTTGGTCAGGCGCTGCAGACAGCGGCCCTTACGGCATCCAACATCGGCCTTGCGTCGAGGGCGGAGCAACTGCTGGAGGAGGTCCTCGGCCTAGACCGCAGCGACATCAACTCGGTGACGCTCGGCACCTCACTAGCCACCTTGGCCAATCTGCGCATGCAACAAGGGCGGCTCGAGGAATCGCTCGCCGGCTTCCAGGAGGCGCTGGACGTCTTCCGCGGCATCCGCTACCAGCAGTACGAGGCGGGCGCCCACAGCATGGTCGCCATCTGCTATCGCCGGCTCGGCGAACCCGGCGCCGCCGCGGAGCATGCATGCAGCGCAATCGAAGGCTACGCCGCGTTGGGCAACCGCGACATGGTCGCCAAGTCGAAGACCGAGTGGGCCGCCTCCCTGGCCCTGGACGGACGAACGCGAGACGCCATGCCCATCCTCCTCAATAGCCTGGACTACCTGCTACGCTCGGAACAGAACCTCGGGACGGAGAATTACATCTGCCTCGCCTTGGCCGCTCTCGCCATAACGTGCCTGGACCTCGACCGCGGCGAGGAGGCGGCGTGGATCGTCGGTGCCGCCGAAGGTCACCTCGACCTCGCCGTGGAGGACTACGACCGGGTCCTCGAGCCGCTGCGCACGCAGGCGCACGCGGCGGCGCGCGCGGAGGGCGCTGCGCTCGGGATCGAGCGCGTGGCACGGCGCATCATGCGGCGGGTGGCGCAGGAGGGCGGTGGTACGGGCGGCGGGGACGGCGGCGGAGGGAGCGACGAGACCTCCTGACCGTGAGATTGGCGACCCCACCGCTCGCCATCGCAGTCAACCAACCTTCTCCTTGCGCCGCCCCTTGCCGCCGCCTAACAGACGACCCGTATCCTCCACCCCGTTGTGCAACCCGGGCGCGTCGCTTCGCCCTTCAGAGTCGTCCCATGCACCCGTCCCGCGCATCTCTCCCGGCCTCCTTGGCCGCGGACGTCCTCGCAGCGCTCGTGCCGCTCGCCGGTTGCGCCCGGCCGGTCGACCCTCCCCCGACCGCGCGAATGGCCGCGCCGGAGGCCGTCGAGCAGGCCCCAGAAGACCGCGAGGCGCCGGATTCCGACGCGCCAGAGACCGGCGTGTAACAGGCCGGAGCGCAGCAAACGGGAGCGCAAGAGGCCGCGCAGGACCTGGCCGCCCCCGTCGACGCCATCCTCGGCGCCTACACCCTGGCACCCTTCGACGACTGCGGCGGTCACGTCAACCCCGTGGCCGGCTACCACTACCGCGCCCACACCGGCTGCACGGTTGAGGTGGCGACCGAGGAAGATCACGCACCGCTCATCGGCTACGCCGTCGACGGCTACGGCCTCTGCGCCAGCCACGACGAGGCCGGCCAAGCGCCGACGGACCTCGACGCGAACGGCGGCCACTCCGACGCTGTGCCCGGTTACCACTACCACGTCGGCGAGGCCGGCAGCAACGCCATCCTCAACGGCCTCCGCGGCGAGTACGGCTTCGCCTTCGACGAAGGGGGTCTTGGCGGCGGCGCGTGGCGTAGTGGTGGCCGATGCGGTCGTAGATGGTCATGGGGTGGTGGCTCCGGGGAGCTGGCAATCGCGCACCCGTGCTCATTCCGACGAAAGCGGGCACCCATTCCGAGGAAACCGGGCAGCTGTCGGAGCGAAGCGACGCTGGGTCCTGACAGGGTGCTAAAAGTGCCCGGATTGGACATGGGTGAACGGGTCTTTCGCTGACAGGTGCCCGCTTTCGTCGGTATACGCACGGGATTTTTATCGTGCGGCTCAATCAAAGCCTGGTCGCCTACCGGCTGGTCTTCGGGCAACCCCGCTGAAGGAGCTCATGGACTTCTAGACGAGAACCGTGGGATTGGAAGAGTCGTTCTTGGCGGAGGTTCTGGAGGCGTGTCGGATTGATCTGTCGGCGGGGGCGCGCAGGGCCGATGACCACTCCTAGGCCGGCACGGCCAATGACTGGCCCATCCAACCATGAGCGCGCAGATGCTTCGCCGCAACGCGAATGTGCTCCGGCTTGAGCAATCGACGCTTCCGCTCGTTCCAGGCGTGAATAGCCTGAACAAGCGCATCGTCATTCAACGGCCTCTCGTGGGTCACGCTCTCGCGCGCTACCCAATGCACCGAAGCGAGCAGCTCCATCCCATACGGCGTCTCGAAGCCTTCGATAAGGCTGAGCACCCTAGTGAGCCTGCCCACCGTAGACGAATCGATCGCATAGTCGCGGGCCTCTTCGGCCGCGCCTTCGAGCAGCCCGATCTCCGTTTCGGGTGACCGCTCGTCTGTTGCCCCATCGATCGCGTGGCCTTCCATCGACTGGAGCAGGTGGCTCACGTTGTCCGCGTACGGCCCGTACACGGCCTTGACGAAGTTCAACTTCATCGGCTCGCCCGCCTCCTGCATGAAGTAGGCGAGTTTCTGTATCTCAAGCAGGCTTAGTCGGTACTCGCCCTGACGGTAAGCATCCATCAGCTGCACCATCAGCGATCGGGCAGGTGTCCACTTCCACGCTCCGGGCGCCGGTCGGCGCTCGCGCGCGCTGGGCGCGTAACCAGGCGTATAGAGAATGACGCGCACTGTTTCGAGCGGCTCGAACGCCTTCCGGATGAGCGGTTCCACCTGCGCCCAATCAAGGCCGCCATTGCCGCATCCGAGCGGAGGTACCGCAATCGACTGAATCCCGTGCTCCCGCACGATCCAGACGAGGTCGCGTAGCCCTTCCGTGACGTCGTCCAGTTGAGAAGGATTGCGCCAGTGGCGCTTCGTCGGGAAGTTGATGATGATCCGAGGCCCGACCAAGGATGACGTCGCATGGACGTGCATTCGTCCAGGGGCGACGTCGCCTGCGTCGCACGCTTTCCGGTAGGCAGCGTAATTGTGCGGAAAGGCCCGCTTGAACTGCAGAGCGATGCCCTTGCCCATAACACCGACGCAGTTGACGGTGTTCACGAGCGCCTCGGCTTCGACCTCTAGAATGTTGCCACGTCCAAGCTCGATCATCGGGACCTCCCTCCAACATGATATTACCAGCCGGGTTGCACGCGTACCGTCGGCTCGTGATCCGATCCGGCCTGGCGCACGATCTCGCGAACGCGGGCTTCGACAACCTCATCGAAGACTCCATCTCCTGAATCATCGCCCAGGGAACCTCCTCGGCAATGAGGAATTCGGCTTGCTTGCGTCGCTTTCGGTCCGGATCGTCGTTAGTGTCCGCCCAGTCTCTGCTTTCAATGACCTCCCA
This sequence comes from Anaerolineae bacterium, assembly GCA_029262755.1. GTDB lineage: Bacteria > Chloroflexota > Anaerolineae > Epilineales > Epilineaceae > JAJCYU01. Next base: position 10,680 of record JAJCYU010000008.1, on the reverse strand, counting down.
GTCCAGCAGAGGCAGTTCATCAAGACTGTTGTGGAACTGCGTGAACCCCATCACCGCGTGGCCATCGGTGAAGACGAAGGGTCGCTCGTGACGCTCGACCATGTCTGTGTCGGTGACCAGATAGTTCATCGCGCGTTCGTCGACAGGACCATCTGGCCTCTTCGGATCGAGTAGCGCGTAAAGCATGGGCGGTCGCGGCGCGAAGTAGAGAGGCACGAAATCGTGGAGTGTGCCGCCAGGCCCTTTACGAACCTGCCTGGTGGATCTCCTCTCCTGCAGGGGGCGCCGCGCGACGTCTCGATGGTCGACGTTGGCCTCCCGCAATTGCCGCTTGCAGCGCAATCCACCCTGCGCGATGATCGCCGCCAGGTTGCTGCCATGGGTGAGGTGGTACAGCCGAGTGGACACCTTGTTCCATTATCTGGGCCGGGCTGGATTCGTTCTAGACGGTCGCATCTCGCCTCTGCTCCTACACCGAGCGAGATGCGGCTCGGTCAGGAGGGTGGTGTGCACTTACCGACCCTACCGCCGATTCTACGACAGCCTTGCGCGGGCTGCGATTGAGGGGATCATTACTCATCGCGGCAACCGAGAGGCTATGGGGAGAAGGCTTTATGAGAAGTGGCACGGGCGACACTTTGGCACCCAAGAATGGCATTCCAGCCTGTAGTCGCGGACGCGGCTGGCGGAAGGTGCTGGTTCTGGCGGGCCTGGCTCCCTTCGCAGTCTGTGGAGCGTGCGGTGAAGTGCAGTCGCTTCCCTCGGACAACGACGGTGACCGCGCAGCAACGTCAACTCCGCAGGCGGCTAGCGAAGGATCGGGGGCGTCGGTCACCCACACCGCTACCCCATCCGAATCGGCCGCCGAGGCTTCGAGCAATTCGGACGCGGAATCCGATGCGCCCACAAAGACACCTCGAACACCAACTTCCACAACGCAGAGGCAACGCACTCCGGCGCAAGAGTTCACGTTCAAGGGTTCAGCCGTCTGCTCGGACAGCGTGGGCGACACGGGCGATGGGGATGGCACCGCTCCGCCCGACCCCATTCCTGGGCTCGATTTGCAAGCCGTACGCCTCGAAGCCGACGGAAACTCCCTCAAGGTGGCCTTTGATGCCGTAGGCCCAATCCCGTCTGACTCCAGCGTGCTAGGGTCTGAGTTCGACGCGTACTTTTGGGGCGCGAGCATTGTTTACGAAGATCGAACCCTTTACACGATCAGCGCCGAGTTGATCAGAGCAAACTGGTACGCGGCCATATTCGACTTTGTTGCCTCGAAGTCATTCGATCTGGTAGGGCCCGTCGTCGACGGCCAGACTCTAACTGTCACGGTTCCACGCTCCCGGCTAGCGCGCCTGAAGGGTCCGTTCCAATGGACAGCGGATACCGAGTGGGGCGACCCGTTATTCTACGGCGATTCATGTCCGGACGATGCCTATCCCATCGGAGATGCACTGATTGCCTTCCCCGGCCCGTGACGATTCGGGGACGATCGTACGAGCGCGTTGCCGAGCCTCGCTTGTGTCTAGTCAGCATCTCAGCGAAGGACCATCGTACAGTTGTGGAGTCAGGGCGCTCGTCTCATACCGCCTCTATCCGACCACGGAGCACCTCCTTGGGATCAATGAAGTCGGCGATTTCATCCCCGAAAGCGACGGCCCGTCCGTTCCAACACCATTGTTTACCCCCATACAGCCTCCACTCGCCGTTCAACCCGCTTTCGCCAAACGACAATAAGAAACCCGCACCGCATTAATCCTTGGCGTTGGGCGAGACCGTAAGGCGCTTGGGCGTGGCACCTTGGCCCTAAGATTTTTCGTTTTGGGGCGACGATTTGGACCGAGCGAGGCCGACGGTCAGTTGAGCGCAACGCAAGCTCCGAGTTGGCCGGCTGACCGCGCAGCTGATCCGCTGCTGGAGAACCCACATGACGGTGGGCACGGCACACTGTATCGTGCGGACGGTCCCGCGTTTCAGCACTGACTTCGGCATGATAGGAAGGAGTGCTCACCATGAACGCCAACGTCATGCTCGAACGCCTCATCGCCCGAGCGGCCGAGGCGGATCTATCGTCGTACGAGCGCTTCCGGCGAATCGAGCCGCGGGCACTGGTCGACCAGATCCGATATGGCTACAAGAGGAAGCCACGCGTCCTGGCCAACCTGGACCGTGACACACCCGCGACGGCCTACGGTCGCGTGCGCCGCAGCAAGACACTTCGCGGCAAGCTCGTAGAGTCCACCGCGATGTTGGCGCGTGCCCATCCAGACCACTTCCTTCTGTGGCGCGCGCCGTACTACGACCGCGAGCTCTTCGATGGACTCGCCTTCCTTAGCGCCGCAGAACCGCGTCTCGCGTTTTCGTTTCATGCCTTCGGCAGCGGACAGCGCGCTCTCGACCGATGGCGCAAAATCGGTGACGCACTCTTTGAGTTGGCGGAGGAGTGGTGGCCGCGCCGGACCTCAGTCGGCACTCTTCTCAAGCGTCCGCGAGATCGCTTCGAGCTTCAGTTTCGCCTCTGGCGCTTCCTCTACGACGACCTGATCCCGCTGCACGTGCGGCGCGGCGACGGCGAGCGGGCGTGGCTAGTTGCCTGCAAGCCGGGTGACTACGCGGAGCTCGAGAACGAGACGGTCACCTGGTCTGGGCGAATGGAGATGGCGCCGGGCGAAAAGGTTTACGTGTACCGGATGGCAGACACTCGGGCGATCACCGATGTGTTTGAGGTGGATGGGTTGCCCGGCATCGATCCGCTAGCGCGGTGGCGTGCGTGCAACGTGGACCTTCGGCGTGTCGATAGTTCAGGTCACTTGACCTTCGCGGAGATGATGGCCGACGAGGTGCTCGCGCAATGGGGCCTCGTCAAGTCACGATTCAACGGCTTGGTAGCGGAGTCGATCCCGCCGCGCATGCGCGTACGACTTCATGAGTTGCTGCAAGGTGAAAGCCCATCGGAGACGGCCACCCCTTCAGTGGCTGCCGCGGCTTTCGACCGAATTCGTCGTGCGGGCGACTATCCGGACGAGGACGCCTTCTGCAAGGACTGCCTCGAAGGCGTGCTCAAGAAAATGGGCGGGCGCTCGATTCGCGAACACGCCTGCGAGTTCCGACTCGGCTCGCAGCGCATCCTAGGCCGGATCGACTACCTGGTTCGCGACGGCGAAGGCCGGCTGCTGACCATCGTGGAGGCCAAGCACTCCCTCGTGCGCCGCGAGGACTGGAAGGACGCTGCGATGCAAGGCCGTTCCTACGCCTTGCAGGTCGGATCGGCCTCGTTCATCATCGCCGCACCGGAAGGCTGCCGCGTGTTCGCCACGTACGTCGATGAGCTGAAACCGGCGCTGAGGCTGCACGGCGACGAGATCCTGCCGAAGGCCGACGTGCTGCATGAGACTGTGTGCGAGATTCGCGACGCGAGGGATCGGCGGCTGGGAGTCGCTCCACTGGGAGTTTGATCTGCCGTGCCAGGTTCACTACATCATGTCCACGGGAGGAGGCGCATGGCTCAAACTATGCAGGGAGACGAACTTTACCAACGGCGCGCCCGTAGTGCGCTTCCGCTCCTCGTGCGTCAGGCCCACGCCGAGCAGCCCATCACATATTCCGCTTTGGCTGAAGAGTTGAGAATGCCAAACGCACGCAATCTGAACTACGTGCTCGGCGCCATCGGATGGGATCTCACCGCGCTAGGTGATCGATGGGGAACGGAGATCCCACCGATACAGTTCCTTGTCGTCAGCAAGGAAACTCGCGTGCCAGGTGAGGGAATCGTTGGATACCCGTTAAACGTGCCCGACTACGCATCGCGCTCCCTACGAGCGAAACGCAAGCTCGCTCTAGCTTTCTGGTCCCAGATCTTCGCCTACTCTCGTTGGCCGCAAGTGCTCTCGCACTTCGATCTTGAGGATGCACCGCCGGCCGTCCCATCCAGTCTTCTAGAGCGTGTACGCGGCTATCGTGCTGGCGGAGAGGGAGAACTCCACCTTCGGCTAAAAAAGTTTGTGGCGGCGCACTCGAAGGTCGTTGGCCTTGCCCACGGAGTCGACAGCGAGATCGAGTACGGCTTACCGTCGGCCGACAAGATTGACGTGCTCTTCCGCGGACCGGCCACTTGGCTCGCCGTTGAGGTCAAGGCACGCAATGCATCCACCGTTGACCTCTTACGTGGACTGTTCCAGTGTGTGAAGTACGCTGCGGTGCTGAAGGCAGAGCTCGCGGTTCTTGGAAGGGACACCGGGGTCGAGACGGCCCTTGTGCTCGAAGGAGCCTTGCCCAACGAACTGGTTCCGGTACGCAACACGCTGGCAGTGCATGTCATCGAGCACGTGCACCCTGTGTAGGTCCGATGGATCAGCGAGCAGAACACTGGTGGCGCAGGCCAATTGGGCTGTGCTAGGGTGGTTGAACTTCAACGTTTTTCACGTGCGTGGATAAGCGCTTGCAAGCCCTGCCCCACCGTGGGGCCTACCGCGTCGATTCTTCAACGTCATACCTATCGAGGGCCTTCCCATGATCGACTCGAGCATCCTCGGCATGAACGTCATGCGTTCGCTGCCCCTCGACGTCCTTCCCTGCGTAGATGCACGTCGGTGCACCGTACTCGGCGGTGTCGTTCGCCGAGCGGCCGGAGAGGAGGGAGCCGGTCAGATCGTGCGCCACCTGGTGATTCCACAACAAGCTGAGTTGGCGCGTCTTTCGGCATCCGCCCCTCTCCTCCTCCAAGGCATGCAGGCCACGATGGCCTTCTCCGCACTCAACCTGGCCGTCTCGGCCGTAGGGTTCTCGACCCTGTTCGTGATGTTGGACCGGCTAGAGAAGCGCCTTGAATCTGTCGCGCGCGACGTCAGAGCCATCCGCGAATTGCTCGAACGCCGCGAGCGAGCGGAGCTGCACGCCGCGCTGGAGCGAGTGGCCAAGGTGGTTCAGATGGCGGACGGTGATGCCCAGCGAGAGGTCTTGGTGGATGCCTATCGCGATCTGTCGGTGAAGACGCACCAATACCGCAACGCGCTGGCGCATTCCGAGGAGATCACCGTGGCAGACGCCAACGAGCAGATCTTCTGCATCGCCCTACTCGGCCTCGCCCGTTGTCAAGCCGACATGGGCTCAATGAACCTTGCGGCCTCCGAGCTCGCCGACGGAATTGAGGTGTGGCGCGACCATACCAGGCGCTTTGCGAACGATCTGCTGCTAGGCGACGAACCGCATCGCTTCCTGCACGCCGATTTTGTGGACTCTGTATCTCTAACAACCCTGTCGGCTTGGCTCAGTTTCGCGAACGAGGACTCAGATCACGCGAGCGATCGGTTGGACGACCTTCGGCGCGAGCTTGGCCCCTACTACGACGAGCGAACGATCCGCAAGCCCCAATTCGAGGATGTCCACAAGGCACGCGCAGCCCTATCGGCGTCACGCATTCGGGACCGGTTCACGGCGCCTTCGCCGGCCGAGCAACGACAGCGAGACTTGGACGTGGTCGTCCCGTTCATGAACCGACTAACTGCGCGCGCCGGCGTGCTTGAAGGATATGCACTTCAGTACGAATTGATGGCCGAACACAACGTTCGACCCATGGAGCTCGACGAGCAGGTGCGTGCCCTTCCGGAGAGCGCTGCCATCGACGGCTTCATTGTGTTGGAGGCTCTACAGGTCGCTTCGTAGTTCGTCCAAACACCACTCCGAAAACGACAAAGCGTTCTCTGCCCTGCGTCAATCCCGTTCTACTGCCTCCAGAAACTCGCTCCCCTCCCCGACCCACGTTACCAGCAGCCGCTCGCGTGCCCGGGTGCAGGCCACATAGAAGACGTGTCGTTCGCGCTCGATGAAGGCTTCGCGCTCGGCCGCGTCACCGATGCGTTCGGCTAACCACGCCTGCGGCAGCATCCGCCGGTCGCAGCCGGCGACGGCCACGGCCTTGAACTCGAGGCCCTTGGCGCGGTGCATCGTGCCTAGCGAAACACAACCTGCCTCCGGCTCGCGATCGTCGTTGAGCTCATGCACACGGGCGCCAGAGCGCTCAATGGCCGGGCGCCCCCGCTCGTCGCGGACCTTCTTGGTGCGGGCAAAGATGGCCACGTCTTCGGGCTGGTAGCCGTCTTGGAGCAACTCTTCCAGCCAAGTGGACAGCGTCAATATCTCCCCCGCCTTGTCGTCGGCGCCGATCAGTGTCGGCTCAGGACCACCGAGGAGCGACACGGCGCCCTCGTCAAGCGATAGCGGGTCGGCCTCGTCGTGCACGACGAAGCGCATGCGGTCTGCGAAGCGACGGATTTGCTCGGTGGTCCGATAGTTGACACGCAGTGTGCTCGATCGGCCGCGCACGTCGATATCGGCGGCCAGCCACGGGAAGCGGCTCTGGAAGATGCGCTGCCCGGCGTCACCGCTCAGAAAGAGGTCGTCCGGCCCCTCCAGCACGAGCGCCCGTAGCAGGCGCAGCTCGGCCGGTCCAAAGTCCTGAGCTTCATCGACGACGACGTGATCGAAGCGGGGCACTAGGCCATGTTCAACATCACGGCGCAATGTGTCGCAAAGCGCACTGTAGGTCTGTCGGTTGTCAGCGCGCAACTCGCCCAGCATCGCTTCGAAGACACGCCACATCCGCTGCCGTTGACGGGCGCCCAGCCGCTGCTTGCGGCCAACCCGGGCGAAAGTCAGGTAGCTCGACCAATCGTGGATTCCCCAAGCATCGATGACGTTCCACCATTCGGCCTCGATGAAGTCGAGGGGGAACTCGTCGAATCCAAGCCGGCCCGAGATCGAGGCTAGCCGCGATTGGAGCGACTGGTCGTTGATCAGATGCGGTCCTGCGCCGTGCGCTTCCTCGTAGGCCTCCACGGCGTAGCGATGCACGTTGGCCACGTGAATGCGGTCCAACAGCGGGCTGTCCTCACCCATCAGCACCCGGGCGTTGCGCTCGAGGCTTGCAGACAGCGTGCGCGAGAACGTCGTCAGCAGGATGCGCGCGTTCGGATTGGCCTCGGCAAGGTGTTGTGCACGGTGCAGCGCGACCACCGTCTTGCCCGTGCCGGCGCCGCCCGTCACCAGAGCCGATCCGGAAAAGGTGCGCTCGGCCACTTTGCGCTGCTCGGGATGGAGGAAGACGATCCACTTCTGCCATGGGAACTCCAGCGCCTGCTGCAACTCGCGCTCGGAGCCCAGTACCCGGAAGTGGCGTGCGGTGTCGGGGTGATCCCAGCCCGTCGCTCCCGCGGCGATCACCGGGCGGGGCACCGGCTTGCCTTCGTAAAGCCGCATCAGACGCTCGGCTACGGCGCTGGGCAATTCGTCGAGCGCTTCCAGAAGGGTGTCCTCCGTCACCAGCTTGATGGCGTCCAACCAGACAGGCGGAACGCCGAGGGCAAGTAGATAATCATCGGTATGCTTCGTGAAGAGGGGGGGCAACTCTTCGATGACCTTCACCCGCCGCTCGATCACCTCGCGCACGGATTTCTCGATGCGCACGAGTTGGATCTCGGTCGTGTTGGGGTGTTCCTCGTAGCGGTGACGCATCGCCCATTCGTAGGCGTCGTCATGGTGGGCGACGTGGCACAGGACACGTAGGTCGCCCTCCTGAAAGACGACCAATCGCAGGTCGCGATTGACGCGGAAGGACCAGAAGCCTTGCTGCGGTGCCTTATCGATGCGGTGATAGCTCTTGCCGGATGTGGCCGGCGCGAGTTGGAAATCGAAGACCTTCCGCTTGACCAGCCCTCGCACGGACTTGTCGAGTGCTTCGAGACTCTGGGCCAGCGTGTCGGCGAGCACGATGCGCATTGGTCAGCCTCCCATCCGCTCGCGAACGGCCCGCGCCACCGCTGCGGGATCGCTTTCGGGACGGGCGGCCACATGGCGGGGGTCGTCGGTCGGCGTTCCCTCCTCGATGAGTGCAACTTCTCCGCGATCTGTCTGCCACACCATGATTGCCATACGCCCATCCAACCCGTCCGCTACGAGGTCGCCCGCGCCATCGTCCGGTGCCGCAAGGCCGGCGTCGCGCAATCCACGCGCCAAAGTGCGCCACTGCTCTGCGATCAGACCGTCGATTGTCTCATCCCAGTTGGACACTTCACGGTCGTCACTCCCGTTGTTCGCCTCCTCGCGTCCCACGAACCAATCATTGGGCCGCTCGCGAAGCTCCTTGGCGCGCCGGACACTCACAAGTCGCTGGCCCAGCCAGAAGAAGTGATTGCCCATCGTTCCGGCATCGTCGAGCTCAGTCGCAGCGATGCGCCGCACCGCATAGCCCTCATTGAGCAACCAATCGGTAATGTAGGCATCGGCCTTCTGAGTCTTGGGATTGCCATGCAGCTTCAAACTCAGCCCATCGAGGTAGACGCAGATCCCGAGCGTGTGCCCACCCGAATCTTCAAAGAAAAAGTCGGGAAGCGTTCGCTTGTACTTCGTGCCGATCTCGATCTCGTGCTGGGCAATCGCTCCATGGAATCCGGCTTTCTCGAACATGGCCGCGAGCCGGGACTCCGCCATGTTGGTCGCTTTAGGACTGCCTGACTCCGCCGCCTGCGGCAGCTTGGCCGGGATCGCGTGCTTCATCTGGAGCTTCGCGCCCCAAGCGGCGAGCCGCTCCAGTGCTGCATGGCGGTCAAGGTAGCGATGGATGTGCGCGTTGCGGAAGCGCTGCAGGCAATCCACGCAGGCCGCGCCGCATTGCGCGGGACAATCGAGCACGAGATTGGCCGCTGCGACGACCTCCGCCCAACGATCGACCATCTGGTCGAGCAGTCCCGAGCCGCCGGGCATGGGGTCGTAGAGCAGGATGTCGAGCGCCTCCTCGCCTGGCTTGCCGACGGCCAGCAGCTGAAGGTCCTCGATTTCCATCTCCAGGATATCGGCCGCGCCGCGGCGCAGCGCCTCCATCACGCTATAGGCCTCGGTCCGGTCGGTGCAGTCGACCAACGACAGCGCGTCGGCCACGACATCAGCGTAGAAGCCGATGCGCTCCGCGGGCTGCCCGCAGTTGGAGCGATGGGTCTCGGCGAACTTGTCCCGCTCGACCTGGCTAGCCATGGGCGAGCGGCTCGCGCCGCAGGCCATGCACACCGGGTAGCCAAGCTCGCCCTTGGACCGCACCAGGGTGGCGGCTCCGACGTTGACCAGCCGCAGCCGCACGCCGCGCCGGTGATGGAGCTGCTTCTTGCTCCAGGACAGAGCCGTGCCGCCTTCGTGCTGCGGCTGCTCGTAGCCGAAGATCGAGACCGGCATCTGGAAGCGATAGGTCTCGTCGTCGCTGATGGACGAGTGGTGCGGCACATCGACATCGCTGATAGGGATGGCGGTAATCGTCTGGCCTCCGAGCCCTGCGGACATTCCGTTCGACGAGCCGTCCAGCTCGCGCACCGCTTCGGCCGCGGGGTCGACCAGGTAGTGAGCCGGGCCCTTGCCATCCTCGCCTTCCAGCGCAAGGTGATACCTACGTGCGAGGTACTTCTGCCCCGCCGCGTAGATCAAGTTACCGGGCACGTACTCGCGCAGCGCCAGGGCCTGGGAACGACGTAACTCCCAATCGCGCCGACCGGAGCCGAAGGCCGGCTGGTGATAGGCCACAATCGAGCCCGTATCTAGGCCATAGCCGGGCAGAAATCCTTCTGCGGACAGCACGCCGTACGTCCATGTACCATCGACTCCCTCGGCTGAGCCCTTGTCGCCGAAGCTTTGCCCCTTGAGCCGGCGCACGAGCCTGTCGCAACGCCGGCGCAGCGCCTCGTCTTCTTTGTCGAGCGTGCCCTTGCGCTTGCGAACATCCTCAAGGCGGTTGAGTTGGCCCAACGCCCACTGCAACCGGCGGAAGAGCCTATGCACCACGACCTCGAGCTCGTCGGCCATCTCATCGACGTACTGCTTGAGACGCTCACCTTCGACGACCTTCTTATCCAACTCGGGCCATCCCTGACCAAAGACCGACTCCACGTGCTCGAAGATAAGCCCCTGGTGCTTGCTAATCACGAGACGCAGCAGGCTCATCTCGCGCGGCTTGGCGCGCACCTCTCCCCGGTCGTTGAACAGGTATTCGCTGACACGCGGCGGGAAGGCCTTTCCAAGAGCTTCGGCCACCTCGGTGCGATCGAACTCCGTCAGGTCCTCACCACTGCGCACCCTGCGATGTAGCCAACTCAATACCGTGCTGTGGACGTGATGCCGCACCATGACGTCGTTGCGCAGATTGAAGGATGGCGGATCGATGGAGCCACCCAGGAGCTTGAGCGGTTCTTCAAAGTAGGCGCGGTCGTGGCTGGCACCGCGCGCGTAGGTCAAGACGACGGCCATGCGGTGGCGGCGTCCGGCGCGACCGGCGCGCTGCCAGTAGTTCGCCGGTAGTGGGGGCACGTTGCGCATCAGGACCGCGTCCAGGGCTCCGATATCGACGCCCATCTCCAGGGTCGGCGTGGCCACGACGGTGTTGACCAATTCGCTATTGCCCTTGAAGGCGCGCTCGATGAACTCGCGCTCCTCGCCCGGCACCTGCGCCGAGTGCTCGCGCGGCCGCAGGAGTCGGTAGCCCTCGTCGAGCACCTTCAAGTCGTAGTCGTCGGCCGACTCCTCTTCCCAGGCAACAGTGCCCTGGCAGCGCCATCGGATACAGGCGTCCTGAGGTGTGGGGCGCACATTGACCTGCTGGCACGTCGTGCAGCGATAACGACCCTGGTGCGCATGCAGCAGCAAGCG
>JAJCYU010000007.1 GCA_029262755.1 Anaerolineae bacterium | reverse complement strand
CGATTCCGCCAAGGCTTCGGCCGCCTCGTGCGCACGGCCTCGGATCGCGGCGTCGTCGCGGTGCTGGACGGGCGGATCGGTACACGCCGTTATGGAGAGGCCTTCTTGGAAGCCTTGCCCGCCTGCTCCCGCCATCACTGTGGCTTGGACACCTTGGGGTTGGCCGCTCGGCGCTTCTTGGCCGGCGCACCTTCGTTCGACCACTACACCGACTCGACCTACAATCCCGCAGCGAATTCAGGAGGAATGCAGCCATGATCGAAGCAGCCCAACTACGCCGCGGAACGGTCCTCGAGCTCGACGGCGAACTCTACGAAGTCACGGAATACGAACTCAAGAAGATGGGCCGTGGCGGCGCCAACGTAAAGACCAAGATGCGCGCCCTAGAACGTGGCGGCTCCATGATCGACCGCACCTTCGGCTCGAACGATCGTCTGCAAGATGTGCGTCTCGAGACGCGGCGTGTCCAATACATGTACAACGACGGCGACCTGTATCACTTCATGGACAACGAGACCTTCGAGCAGCCCGCGCTTTCCAAGGAGGCGGTCGCCGAGGTGGAAGCCTTCTTGATCGACGGCATCGAGTTGTCCTTGGCGATGTACGAAGGTCGGGCCATCAAGCTCGAGCTTCCGGTCACGGTCGACCTCGAGGTCGTCGAGGCGCCGCCGTCACACAAGGGCGACACCGCTTCGGGTGCATCGAAGCCGGTCAAGCTCAGCAACGGCATGATGGTCACGGTGCCCATGTTCATCGACAGCGGTACGATCATCCGCGTCGACACGCGGACCGGGGCCTACGTAACGCGCGTCTCGTCCTGAACAGCGCGCGCGGGGACGCGACGCCCGCCGACGCAACACCGCGGGTCGGTTCCCCGCGAACTAGCGACGCGGCTAGGACGGAATCCGTGGGGCCCACCGAGGGCGGTATTGCCGACCCGACGATCCATGTTCTTGATCTTGGTTATCAAGGGCTCACCGATGCAATCGCCGCGTTCCTCCTGGAAGGGCCCCGCGGTGCCGTCCTTGTGGAGACCGGCCCGGCGTCCACGTTCCCCGCGCTCGAACGCGGTCTGGCTGCCTTCGGCTTGCGCATCGAGGACCTGGCCGCAGCCTTTGTCACGCACATCCATCTCGACCACGCCGGTGCCGCCGGCGCCATCGCGCAACGCGGCGTGCCGGTGTACGTGCATCCGCGCGGTGCGCGGCATTTGGTCAACCCCGCGCGCCTGCTTGCCAGCGCCGGAAAGATCTACGGCGACCGTATGGGCCCGCTGTGGGGCGAGACGGTACCGGCTCCCGCCTCGAAGGTGTTTCCAGTGCCGGACGAGGCCGTGGTCGCCGTGGCCGGGTTGGAGCTACGCGCCATCGATACCCCCGGCCATGCTCGGCATCACCACGCATGGCGTGTAGGCGACACGATCTTCGCGGGCGACGTGGCGGGCGTGCGTCTGCCCGGCAGCCGGCTGGTGGCCGTTCCCGCGGTACCGCCGGAATTTGACCCTCCGGCTTGGCTGGCTTCCATCGCCCGTCTGCGCGCGGAGGCGCCCGCGCGGCTCATGCTCACGCACTTCGGCGCCGTCACCGCCCCGATAGAGCATGGCGAACGGCTGGCGGAGGAGCTCGATGTCGTGGTGTCGTTCGTCACCCGTGCCCACGAGGAAGGCGTCGAGCGCGCAGCGCTCGTTGCAGATTATGTCGAGTTTTGCCGCGCGCGCGTTCGCGCGACCGGCGCGACCCCGGCCGAGTTGGCACGCTACGAAGCGGCGAATCCGTTCGCGATGAGCGTCGACGGAATCCTGGGCTGGCTGGGCCGGGCAACCGGCAAGGACGCGGCGGCGGAACGCACATAGTCCCCGTGTCCCCCTGGGAGAATTCAGCATCTCGAGTCCCCGTTTCCAGCAGATCAGCGCGTGCTCCGAATCGGACCAGGGTATACTTCATGCTGCAGCGTCGGGGGGGTCCCAGCTCGCCGGCGATCATAGGAGACCAATATGACGATGGACCGCACCACCGTCCGCCAGCTCATGACCACCGATTTGGTCACGATCACGAAAGAACTCAAGTGCGATGTGGCGATCGAGCTCATGCGTTCGAACAATGTCCGTCGGTTACCCGTCGTCGGGTCCGGCGACCGGCTGATCGGAATTCTTACGATCAATCAGGCCGAGATCGCCATGCCCAAGGGCACGTCGTTCTGGAGCGGCGGTGAGGCCGAAGAGATCCCCGAAGTGCGCGACGTGATGACCGACTTCGTCTACACGATCGAAGCCGACCAGTCCATCGGGCGCGCGGCCCAGATGATGGCCAACCATAAGATCGGTGCCTTGCCCGTCGTCGAGGAAGGCCGGTTGATCGGAATCATCACCGAGAGTGATCTATTCCGATTCCTGGCGCGGGAAATGCCGCCACGCAACACGGTTGCGGCCGGCTGATCGAATACAGCGCGGTGTCGAGGATGCGGAGCGGCCACTACGGCAGTTGAATGCGAGCCTCCGGTCCAAACAGCGACGTGTGTCCACGATCGTCCACGTTTGCGAACGCGACGTGAATCTCGGCGCCGGCCGGCAATCCGTCGATCGTGAGCGTTGGCTGCGCAGTCCAAACGGTCCCGCGATACGCGGTCTCGCCCGCTACGCGCCAGGCGACATAGTGACCGACGACGACCGGATCGTCCGCGAGCGGCAGCGACACATTCGCTGCGCCCGGCACGGTCGGCGCGTTCGTCACGACGGGCGGAACGGTGGGAGCCGAGGGGGCCAACGCGAGGTTGGCCGCCAGCGCGACGGTCAGGCGTACGACATCGGCGTGGTAGTTGACGTCCATTCGGTCCAGCGTATCCGCACCGGTGTGTTGACGCGACGTGTCCTCGCTGCCGGCGATGAGTCGTGCGGCCGGGTAGCCCGCGTCCGCAAACGGCAGATGATCGCTCTGCCGGCCTTCGCGATCGGACTGGGGAACGAGTTCGGCGCGCAGCGGCCCATAGCGCGCTGCCATCACGGCGATATGGCGGGCTAGCCCGCGCGAAGGACCGTCGTCCGGATCGCCGCTGAACACCCGAAGATGATCGTCGATCGACGCCCCGAACGCATCAGCGCCGCCGCCGATCACGTCCAGGTTGAACACGGCTTGAATCGGCAACCCGAGTCTCTTTGCCGCGGGCGCATGATAGGCGCTGCCATGCATCCCCTGCTCCTCGCCCGCGAACGCAACAAGCCGGATCGACGCGTCCCATTGCCTAGTGCCCAACACACGCACGAGCTCGAGCAGGCCGGCGACGCCGCTTGCATTGTCGTCCGCGCCCGGCGCATCCGACTGACCATCGGCCACGTCGGCCACCCGCGAGTCGTAGTGCGCGGCGATGTACACGAGCCGCTTTTGGCGACCGATGCCGGTCAGCGTTGCCATGATGTTCTCTTGATCGGTCACCCTGCCACCGAAGCTCATCGGAAAGGGTTCTCGCTGGACGACGACCTGGCTGCCCGCACCGACGGACGTCGGCGAAAAGACTTCGAATAGCCAATCTCGCGTCGCGCCGATGCCACGTCGACGATCCGTTGTCTCGGACAAGACGTGCCGGGTGCCGAATCCCACCAAGCGACGCACGTCGGTGCGCAGCCGTTCGGACCGCACCTGACGCATGAGATCCACGATCTCGGGATCCGTAGCGGGCGGGCCCGCCTCCGCTACGGCGAGGGCGGGGCGCAGCGTGGGCTGCGGAATATCCGCCGGCGGCGTGAACTCGGGCGGCGCGCCCGGCGCGATCGCGATCACCGACGTCGGCGCGATCAGCGCAGGTGGCTGCGGCGAGGCGAGCACGCTGCCCGGCGTCGCGCCGGTCCCGATCGCCGCCCCTGACCCTGATCCCGATTGCGGTGTCCAGGTCGCCAGCGCGCCCGATCCAGGCTCCGGCGCACGAGCCGGGCTGACGCCGGGCGCCGACTCCAGCGCGGCCACCTCGAGGTCAACCGTGGGGCGCAATCGTCCGCCATCTCGTTCCTCGTCCCCGCCGCAGGCGCTGGTGCCAAGCATCACCAGCGCGAGCACGGCAACGCACGATGCGCCTGCTGCGCTCGGCATGAAGGAGCGCGGCGATCGCGGCCGGTGGGGCAAGTCGAAACAGGAGGACAGATTCGGAATGATCATGCCGCGCAGTATACCGTCGCCGGCATGGGTCCATCGAAAGAGGGCGATGAGCGAGCGCCGAACTGGCCCCTTGACGATGCCCCTGTATCCTGGGCTCCCAGCATTCCAAGAACCGTTGCTCACGCCTGCAAGAGCCCTGGAGACCGCGGGTGATCCCCTCGCGCCTCAATGAACGACCGCTTCCAGAATCGCGCGGCTACGCGCATTGCAACACGCGGCGTTGCGCGTGAATACGCCCTATGCGGCTCGGTCGCGTCCCCAGCCGGACACGCGGCCTAGGTTCGATCGTTCTGCGCCGGCAGGCGTCGCCTGGCACACCGTATGCTTGTCTCCGCATTTCGACGATGCCGCGCTCTCGCTGGGCGGGCTACTCCACCGACGCGCGGCCACGGGTCTCGGCGTGCTGGTCGTAACGGTGTGTGCGGCTCCGCCTCCCGGCGCGCTCTCCGCCTTCGCCGCAGCGCACCATCGTCGATGGGGCGCAGGGGTCGGTGGCGAGCGCAGCGCAGCCGCGGCGATGACCGCGACGCGGCGCACGGAGGACGAGGCAGCGCTTGCCGCATTGGGCGTCGACGGACGTTGGCTTGAGATTCCGGACGCGATCTATCGATCTGTCCCGGGCGGCCGATGGCCGTACGCCGACCCGGACTCTCTATTCGGGCCCGTAGATGAGCTCGAGCACGAGCTGTTTCGCTCGCTCACCGCGACCCTTGCTGCGCTGCCGGGAATCGGCCGCGACACGGAGGTCGTGGCTCCGCTCGCGGTGGGCGGCCATGTCGATCACCGGCTCGTTCGGGCCGCGGCGGAAGCGTGGCGCGGGCGGAGGCAGGGGCTGCGCTACTACGAGGACTGGCCCTATGCGGGGGACGAGGACGCGCTGCGCGCCGTCGTCGATGGTTCCGGTCTGCTACCCGTCGTCGAGTCCCTTGCCGCAGAGAACGTCGACGCGAAAGTCCGGGCCATCGCCTGTTACGGTTCGCAAATCTCGACATTCTGGGAACATCTGGACGCCATGGCAGAGGACGTTCGCAACCACGCCTTGCGGCGCGGACGACTCCTGCGCTCCGACCACCCGGCGCGCTGGCCTCCTCCCCTGGCCGAACGGCTCTGGCACCCGGACCCGGAACGACCCGCAGCCTAGCGCTGGAATGAATCGCTGCGTCGACATCATCGGTGACGGTGCCGCCGTCGGCTAGGCGTGGCGCTGTCATCGCAGGGACGGAATGTCCGGACGCCGCTGTTCAAACCGCGCAGCGTGCCTGCGCACCATCAGCCGGGCGGGCGAGACCAGCTGGGATCCTCAAATCGTTGGATCTCCACCAGATACCCGTCGGGGTCACGCAGGAAGGCGTGCATGATGCCGAATTGTGCGGAACGCCCAGGCGCCTGCTCGAAAGCCAAGCCTAGGGCGGCAAGGCGCGCGTACTCGCCCTCCACGTCCTCAGTAACCAGCGTGAGCACCACACGCGAGCCGGCGTCGGACTCGTCATCGCGACCGACCGCCGTCGCACCGCGCAGGCAAAACCCTAGATACGCGTCGGTTGCGGCGCGGTAGATGCGGCAAGCACCTTGATCCAGCACCAGCGGCAGGCCGATGGCCGCGCCGTAGAAGGCGTCGCTGGCGTCGAGATCGGCCACGGGCAGGAACGTCACGCAGGCATCGAAGGGACTCGCAGCCGCCTTCAAGCCTCGACCCGCACACCCTTCCAGAACGCGACGAAGCCCTCAATGTTGGCCGCGGCATCCTTGGCCTTGGGATAGTGCCACGCCGCGTTCTCATTGCGTTGGCCGCCGGCCTCGACGTGATAGTAATGCGCCGTCCCTTTCCAAGGGCAGATAGACGTATGATCGCTCGCTACGAAGTGTTCGTTGCGTAGCGACGAAGAGGGGAAGTACACGTTGCCTTCGACCAACTCGACATCGGCTTCATCGGCGGTCGCGATCACGACGTCGTTCCACGTGGCGGTAGGCACGGTTGCGCTCCTCTAAGCAGGCTACTTGGCCGTAAGGCCCAATCCAACGGTGACTGGGCTCCAATTGTGCTACCCGGTCTTGCTCGGGCCCGAAGCGTTGCACGGGCGTCGCGCCGTGAAGTCTTCCCGTGCGCAACAATGACCCAAGCCGCGTTGCCACGTAGCCGACCCTCCGCTAGCCTCCGGCACCATGGCAATCGCAACACGCAGTGACGAACCGGTCTTGCTCGTGACCGGCGCGGCCGGCGGCATCGGCCGCGCCGTTGCGCGTCGCGCGCTGGCGGACGGTGCACGGCTCGCGCTGCTCGATCGTGCGGAGGGAGTGGCCACGCTGCGCTCCGAAGCCGCGGCAGCGCGCGCCCCCGGAGGCGAGCGGCCGCGCAGTCTCGCACCCGATGCGCCGGAGCTTCGAGCCGAAAGCGACAAGGCACCCGAGAGCGACTCCCTGCTCTTGGCGGCCGACGTCACAGACGAGCAGGCGGTCGAAACCGCGGTGCGCGCGATCGTGGCGCGATTCGGACGCGTGGATGGCGTCTGCCATGCGGCAGGCGTCGAGGGTGATGCCAAGCTCGCCCACGAGCTCGGCGGCGCGGCGTGGCGGCGCGTGATCGAGATCAACCTCACCGGCGCCTTCCTCGTGCACGCCGCCGTGGTGCGCGCCATGCTCGCCCAGCCCCCGTCCACGAACGGTACACGCGGCGCCATCGTCCATCTATCGTCGGTCCTCGGTCGGGTCGGTGCGCCTGGCGCGGCCGCATACGCCGCGTCCAAGCACGGCTTGCTCGGCTTGGTCCGTTCCAGCGCGTTGGAGCTGGCGCGCAAGGGAATTCGTGTCAACGCCGTATGCCCCGGTTTCGTCGCGACGCCGATGCTCGAGCGGCTTGGGGTCATGGAGACCGTCGATGCGAATGGAATCGGGGCGTTGCCGGGAGCCGAGCACGTGGCCGCGGTAGATCCTGCCGTCGTGGCCCGCCATCCCATGGGCCGAATCGGACGACCGGATGAGGTGGCCCGGCTCGCGCTGTGGCTGCTCGGTGAGGACGCATCGTTCCTGACAGGCGAGGCGGTTGCTATCGACGGGGGCTATCTTGCCCGTTGAAGCGCCGCGCACGGCGACCGCGCGCGCGCACATCGTCACGATCGGCAGCGAGATCTTGCTCGGCGAGATCATCGATACCAACGCGCCCAAGATTGCCAGGGCGCTGCGCGCGGCGGGGCTCGAGGTCATCCGCACCACCTCGATCGGCGACGACGTGAAGTCGATCGCCCGTGCCGTGCGTCAGGCGGCGCAGACTGCGGATGCGGTGATCACGACCGGTGGCCTCGGACCGACCGTGGACGATCCAACGCGCGCGGCATTGGCGGAGGCCGCGGGTGTGGCGCTGCGCTACCACCCGGAGCTGTGGGAGCAAGTACGCGCCATGTTTCTGCGCTTCGACCGCGAGCCGACCGAAAACAATAAGCGCCAGGCTTGGCTTCCGGAGGGGGCGGTCGCAATCACGAATCCGGTCGGCACCGCACCGGCCTTCGCGTTGATGTTGTCCGGCGCGCTCGTCGTGGCCCTGCCCGGCGTGCCGCGCGAAATGGAGCACCTGCTGGCGCAGGAGGCGATCCCACGCCTGCGCGACCATCTCGGGCTCACGGATGCCTTCGCGATCCGCGTGCTGCGCACCACGGGCGCGGGCGAATCGCAGATCGACGAGGCGATCGGGGATCTGGAGGAAGCCGAGAATCCGCGCGTCGGCCTGGCCGCGCATGCGGGCAGCGTCGACGTGCGCATCACGGCCCGCGCCCGCGATGTAGGCGCGGCGCATGCGCTCATTGTACCGATCGAAGCAGAGTTGCGTCGTCGGCTCGGCGCGTGGATCTACGGGGTGGACGAGGAAACGCTGGCAGGCGCCACGATGGCGTCCATCGCCAATCGGGGCTGGCAGGTGGTGCTGGTCGAGGCGGGCCTCGGTGGAAAGGCGGTGCAGGCACTATCCGAAGGCGGTGACGTGTTCGCCGGCGCGAATACGTGGACCGCGGCGCTATCGCCATCCGCCTTGGAACAGGCAGTGGACGCCTTTCGCGCGGAACGCGGCGTGGCGGTCGGCCTTGGGGTATCGCTGACGACGCCGGCAGGCGAAGAGCCGCCGGCGATTCACCTGGCGCTTGTGACACCCGATGGCCGTCGTTCAAAGAGCCTGCGCTTTGGCGGCCATCCACGTCTCGCCGCGCGCCGTGCTGTCGCCGCGGCACTCGACCTCGCGCGTCGCCCGGACAAGGTGCGCTAGAGCGTGTCCGCAACCGCGTGAACGAGGCAAGCAGGGTGCAATCGAGCGCTACGGAGTTCGCGGAGGCACGCGGAATACGAAGATTCTTTCGCATCCGAATCCGACCTCGATTGCAAAGATGGTCTACGAAGCGGTCGGCACCGAGTGCGTTTCCGCCGCTGCGCGCGGTACCTCCGTTGCACCGACGACCATGCCAACGACGATCAACGCACCACCGGCCCAGCCGAGCGTGCCGAGGTACTCCCCGGCCAACCACCAGGCGAAGAGCGCGGCAAAGAGTGGTTCCGTGGCGAAGATCAGCGCGGTGCGCTCTGGGGTTATGGCGGCTTGGGCGGCGGTCTGCACACCGAAGGCAAGGGCGGTGGCGAGCACGCCGGTGAAGGCGGCCGCGAACCAAACCGAAGCCGGGATTCCTGCGCGCAAGACCCCGAATGCGCCTTCCAACCAGAGCGCGCCGAGCACGCACCACAGCGCGGTGACGGCAATCTGAACCATCGCCAGCGCCGCCGGATCGTAGGCCTGCGCCTCCCGTTCGCTGACGCGTCCGATCGCCGTGATGTGCAACGCAAAGGCGAACGCGCAGGCCAGCACGAGCACGTCGCCGCGCAGCATTTCTGCCACCGGCAGCGTGGGCGAAGCCGCAAGGCCTTCGGATTGCAGCGCGGGCGCCATCATCAACCCGAGCCCGGCCACGGCAAAAAGGGCGCCGGCTACCGCCCCACGGGCGGGCGGTCGGCGCAACCATAGCCAGGCTACGAAGGGCACGAGAAGGACAGCCAAACCGGTGATAAACCCGGCGCGACCGGCCGTCGTGTACTGGAGACCCGCCGTCTGGAAGGCATAGCCCGCGAACAGAAAGACGCCGACGATCACGCCGTCTTTAAGGTGCGCGATCGTGCGCGCCGGACGTGGTCGGACGTCGTCGCCGACGGGTCGCTTCGACCGGCCGGAGGCTCGCGAATGGGCGGCGCGGCTCTCTCCGGGAGGCTCGCTACGAGCGCGCCGTGTCCACAGCACGTAGGGCACGAGAACCAAGGTTGCCAGCGCAAATCGTAACGCCAAAAAGGTCAGCGGCGGTACGAGTGCCACCGCGTCGCGCACCATGACGAAGGTGGCGCCCCAAACCAGGGAGACCGCGAGCAATGCGAGGTCCGCGCGGCGACCGATCAGCAAGGAGCGAATCGCGCTGCGGCCGCGCCGATTACGCAAGGTCTGAGATATCCACCAATCGGAACAGCGCTCCGTGCGGATCGCCGCCTTCGCGCAGATCAACCTCGCCGAGCAAGTGCCACGCGGAAGGCCCGTCCTTGGCACACAACGTTTGCGATACCTGCCAACGGCGCGGACCGACCGAGCGGATGCGCGTGTGCGCGCGACGGCGCGAGGGCGGATCGAAGGCGATCGCCCCGTGTTCCTCACGGAACGGCGCTAGGGCCTCCGCTAGGCGTTCCGCGGTCCAGCGATCGCCGGTATCCACGCGTAACGCACGCTCGGCCTCGCTCCACTCGCCCGTCGCCAGAAGCTGTACCAGACGTAGTAGCTCGGCGCGGATTCGCGCCTCGCGTGCCTCGTCGTCCTGTGCAAGGTCGATGGTGTGAACGTCCACCGCGATCGCGGCCTTTGGGAACTCGTCACCGAGGGTGCGCAGGCGATCCCATTCCGCGAGGAGGCTGGCATCG
>JAJCYU010000006.1 GCA_029262755.1 Anaerolineae bacterium | reverse complement strand
TGAAGGGCTGCAGCGTGTGCCGGACCACGAGCGCGCGTCGCACGCGGCTCGCCCGGCCCTCCTCGTCGTCGGCAGCGGCGGCGGAAGCGTCGATCGCGTCGCCGGCCGGGTCCACGAGCTCCGCCGCGGTGTCGAGCAGCTCGCTGACGATCACGGAAGGCGGCAACGTGCGGTTATCGCGCACGCTTTGGCCCTCGTAGGTGATCGCGATGCGATCCTCGGCGGCCATGATGGCCTCCAAGATCAAGGCTCGGTCCACCTCGCGCGGGTTGAGATCTCCGACGCGCGGTTGGTCGTTCAGCAGGTCGAAGGCTGCGCGTCGTGTGGAGCGTGGAAAGCTCTCGTCGCTCAGGCCGAGCAGCGCGACGCAGCGGAAGGGAACGCTGCGCATGGGCACCAGAGCGCAGAAGGTCAGCGCGCCCGTGATGAAGCCCCGCGCCGCCTCATCCTGCCCGCGTGCGCCATCGAGCTCGGTCCGGACGACGTCGAGATCCACGGGCCTCTGGAAGCCCGCGTCCAGGGCGCGTTCCACGATCCCGTCGAGCGCGATGCGCAGGTTCGCGACCTGCCACTCCTCATCCCAGGCCGGCTGGATCGTCGCGTCGAGCAATTCGGAGAGTACCGTCCGCCACTCCTCCAGCGTGCGGTCGCCCGCCACCGGTTCACGGAAGTGCATCAAGGTCTCGCACAGGTCGGCCAGCCGCCCGACCTGCTCCGCGACGCCGCCCTCGACCTGTGCCATGGGTAGAGTCCCGGCATACAGCGTCTGGGTGTCGCCGGCCCAAGCGACGCCGAGCAACAGTCGGTCGAGACCGAAGCGCCACGTGTGGTCCTCGAGCGCGGGCTGATCGGCCGCGGCCCGATGATCGCCGTCCGCACCCCAGCGCACGCCCGATTCCCGCACGAGCTCGCGCAGACCGTCGACGGCCTCCGCGGGGATGCCGAAGCGTGCGCGAATCGGCGCAAGATCGAGCAGGTCCATCACCTCGGGCGCCGTCATCCGACCGCGCAACACGTCGAGCACGCGGGCGAAAGCCAGGGCCGCGGCATCCGTGGCGGCCGGAGTCCGGTCGGCGATACGGAAGGGCACGTGGGTCCTCATCGCGACCGGGACGTCGAAGGCGGCCTCGATGTACGGCGCGTAGCGTTCGATCTGCGGAGCGAGCACCACGATGTCGCTCGGCGCGAGCGTCGGATCCCGCGACAGCCAGTCGAGAATCTGGTCGCGTAGAACCTCCACTTCGCGCATCGGCCCGTGACAGGCGTGCACGCGCAGCGAGTCGTCACCGGCGGCTAGCTGCGGGCGACGTCCATCGGCGCCCGGTGCGGGTGCGACGCCCGAGCGCAGCCCCGCTTGCAGGCGCGCGAGGAGGCTGGCGTCGGGCGGGAGGTCGAGGGACGGTGGGGCGTCAGCGTCGGGCGCGTCGTCAGCGTCGGGCGCGGCTATGGGATTCGTGTCGCCGACGGTGGTTGCTCGATCGCCGGTGCCGGCGCCATCGCCGTCGCCGGCGCCATCACCCACGTCCTGGCCGTCGCCCGCGCCACCGACCTTGTCTGCGCTATGACCTTCCGTCGCGCCGTCCAGGTTGATTTTCCCCGTCGAGACCGCGACCGTCGTCGATTCCGAACCGGCGGCAGATTCGGACTTGGGCGGACCGGCGGGGTACTTCTCGTACACGGCAAGCAAGGTCTGGAAACCGAGCGCCACCCGTCCCTGCGACGCCAAGAGCGGGTGCGCCAGGGCCGGGGCGAGTGCCGTCTCCAGCGCTTGCGGCTCGGCCGTCAGCAACGTCGTCGGATTCGACCGCGCGACGTGACTACGCGCGGCTCCCCACAGCCGATCGGATGGCGTGAGTAGGAATACGTGGACCGTCACCCCGCCGCGATCGGCCAAGGCCGAGAAGGCCTCGACATACGTGGGCGGCAAAGAGCTGAGCCCAAAGAGGGTCAGCCGGTCCGGAAAGAGTCGGCCGGTGAGCTTGAAGCGGTTGAGTTCCTCCACAAACGTACGGTGCCGGGCCGCGACGTGACGCGGACGCCCCTTCTCGTCTTGGCCGATCGCATCCGTCTTGGCGCGCCACAACACGGGCTGCCAGCGTTGCCCCTGCGGCAGGTCGTCGCCGCGTGGCCCTTGAAAGCCGCCCTCGGCCCATGCCCGCACCATGTCCGGCCGGTACACCGCGTAGTCGTCGAAGGCCGTCGCGGCGCGCCGGGCGAGCTGGAGCGGCTTGAATCCGCGCGGATCGTCCGAGCGGTCGCCGAAATAGCGTTTCAGCGGCCCCATGTCCGCTTCGTCGAGCAAATCGGGCAGCACGGCGGCAATAGCCCACGTCAGGCGATCGGCGTCGTAGGCTTGGCGGGCAATGTAGTCGTTTTCGCCCAGCACGGCCGAGTAGGCGCGCTCGAGGATGTGCCGCGGCGTGATCGTTTCGTGGTGCGCCGCGATGCCCATCCGACGTGCCAGCTCGATCGACAGCCAGCGAGCCATGCCGGGCCCCTGCACGACGAGCGTTTCGGGCACCACGGGATCGTCCGTGGTGGCCTCGCGAAGCACTTCGGCGAGCGCGTCCACCAGCGGCGCGACGTGTGATTCAACATGTAGGATCATGGCGTGACGAGCCCTCGAAACGCGGGGACGTGTTGGAATGCGCGGGCAATTCGTGCGCTCCGACGAACGACCCGGAGGATCGGCAGCCGGAGGCCGGTCAGGCTACCAGCGGCCACCGCGCACGGCAATCGCCGCTCGCACGGGCCTCGCTAAACCGGGTAGGAGGACCGCTGGGTTGCGATGCGTAGCCTCTGGTGAGCGCGCCTAGAATCGTGTGCGCGGAGGCAATACGATCACGGGATCTCGCGTCGGCCGCACCCGACGACCCCGGGGCGGTAGACGCCTACCCCGAGTCGGTAGAACCGGCCCGGAACCAGCACGCGTCGTCGGTGAGCCATCGAAGCGCACACAATTGACAGGCTATCGTCGTGCGGGCAAACCGCTGCTAGGCTGCCCCATCCCTACAGTCCGCGGTGCCAGGCAAGGAGGACCACCATGTTGCGCAAGATCCTTTCGGTGGTGATCGGCATGACTGCAGCGATCGCCGTCATCATGCTCGTACAAGGCGGCAGTATGGCGGCGTTTCCCCTGCCGGCCGGCGTCGACATACGCAATCCGGCGTCCATCAATCCCGGCGACATCCCCTTGGTCAACCTTGTCTCCGTCCTGTCGTCGTACATCCTGGCCGCCATGGCCGCCGGCGCGGTCGCCGCGAAAGTGGATCGCAGCTACAGCCCCACGAACGGCCTGATCGTCGGCGGCCTGCTCACGCTTGCCTCGATCTCGAACCTGGCGATGATCCCGCATCCGCTTTGGTTTGCGGTGATCAACGTCGTTGCGATGATCCCGCTGGCCTGGCTCGGGGCGTATCTGGTGACGCGGGCTCCGTCCGCGTAGACGGGGCTTGCTCTTGAAGCCCCGCGAGGGCGAATGGCCTGACGCGCCGCGCGATTCACGCTAGGATCCGGGCGTCCGGCCTGGATTCGGCGACCCGACCTCGAACGAGACCCCTGGAGCGTGCTGCCCGTGCGACGCTGGTTGCTCGCCCTCGTCGCCGCTGCTGCGCTCTGGTTTGCCTACCGGCAACGCGCGGAACTCGGCGCCGTCTGGGCTGCATGGTCCGCCGCGAAACTCGGCTGGCTCGCCGCCGCACTCTTGCTCCAAGCGGGCTTCCAGCTCGCGACCGCGGCGCTGTACCGTGCGTCGCTCGCCGTCGCGGGTGCGCAGACGACGGTGGCGACGATGGCGCCGACCTACCTGGGCGCCATGGCGGTCAATGTCGCCGCGCCCTCCGGAGGCGCCACCGGCACGACGTGGATGGTCGACCGTCTCGCGCAACGCGGTCTGCCGCCTGCGCGCTCGGCGGCGGGGCTCGTCCTTGGCCGCGCGCTCAGCTTCTCCTCGTTCTTGGTCGTGATGATCCTCGCCGTCGTCCTGCTCGGCGGCGGCGATGGCGTGTCGGCGACGCTCGTGCCGGGCGGCGCGATCGTGGGCGTCGTCGCGGTGGCGGTGGTCGCAGGCGCGCATCTGGCGCTGCTCGCGCTTGCGGCGCGCGCGCCCGCGCGCCTCGCGGCGTGGCTGGCACGGGCCGAGGCCCTCCACGAACGTTGGCGGGCGCGTTGGCGTCCCGAGGCGCGTCCGGCGACGTGGAGCGGGTCGGTCTCCGCGGAGCTCGGGGACGCGGCGCGTGCGGTGTGGGCTGCCCCGGGCGCGGTGCTCGTCGCGTGGTGCTGGGGCCTCCTGGCCTACGCCCTGGACCTGGCCTGCCTGCGCGCCGTCTTCGCAGCCTTCGACGTGGCGATCGACGCGGGCCCCATGATTGCCGGCTACGCCCTGGGCACGTTGTTCTGGGTCGTCCCGATCACGCCCCAAGGCATCGGGCTCGTCGAAGGCGCGATGGCGGCCGCATTCACCGGACTCGGCGTTACCGGCGCGTCCGCGACCGCGGTGGCGATCGCGTTTCGTGGGGTGAACTTCTGGCTGCCGCTCGCGGTGGGGGTGGCGGCGCTGCGCGGTGGCAGGGGTCGGAGTCGCCCATAGACGTCGGCGCGGGCTCGCAACGTCGGGCTCGCAACGTCAGGCTCGAGGTCGCCCGGCTCCGAGGGGCACCGACGTGTGCGTCGACGTCCACGATGGGATTACGGGTTGCCGTACACGTAGAAGATGTAGTCCTGCGGCGGCGTCCGGACGCCTGCGTCGGCCATCAGCCGCAGGATCTGGGCCCGATGATCCGTGCCGTGATTGGCCACGTGGAGCAAGACCTGCCACAGCTTCAGAGCCGCATCCTCGCCCTCGAGCGGTGTGTCCGCGAGCATGTCGTCACGCAGGTCCGCTAGGTAGGCGTTCATGAACCCTTCGACGGCATCCCACTGGGCGCGGATAGCCGTTCGATCCATATCGTCCGGCGTTTCGAACGCGCCGGGAACCGCCGCGCCGCGCAGATCGCCGAACCAGGCGCTGTCGACGTCCATCAGGTGCACGAATTGGTTCCGGATCGACCCGAGGGAGTACCCGTTCGGCTGCCGAAATTGGTCCTCGGAGAGATGCGTGACGGCGATGTCCCAAAGCTTGCGGTTCTCGGCGAGGTGATAGGCGTACAGATGACGGAAGGCGTCGGCATTCATGCAGTGTCTCCTTGGGATGGGGTTCGAAACGTCCGACTCACAACAGGTCCACCGGATCCACGTCTACCCGCCAACCGGGAGGGAGCGTGAGCACGTCCAGCAGCGCGTGCGGGTCCGGCGAGCGGATGACGACCTGCCAACGGTAGCCGCCGCGCACGCGGTGGAAAAAGGGCGGTGCCGGGCCGATGATGTCGGTGTCCGGAAGGCCGAGCCTTGCGATCTCGGCACGCAGCGAACGCGCCAGCTCGATGGCGGCCGAGCGGCCCGCGTCGTCGCGTTCGGTGCGCGTTTCGAGGCGGACAAGGTGGCGGAAGGGCGGGTAGGCGTGTTGGCGGCGGAAGGCGAGCTCGCGCTCGTAGAAGGCTGCGTAATCGTGGCGGGCGGCGGCGACGATGGTGGCGTTGTCGGGCGTGTAGGTCTGAAAGATCACCTGGCCGCCGCGGTCGCTGCGGCCGGCACGACCGGCCACCTGGCTGAGCAGCTGGAACGCACGCTCGCTGGCGCGGAAGTCGGGGAAGTGCAGGGAGGTGTCGGCCGAGATGACGCCGACGAGCGTCACGAGCGGAAGATCGAGGCCCTTGGTGATCATCTGAGTGCCCACGAGAATGTCGGCCTCGCCACCGGCGAAGCGGGCGAGGATGGCTTCGTGCGAGCCTTTGGTGGTGGTCGTGTCTGCGTCCCAGCGCAGAACGCGGGCGTCCGGGAATGCCGCCCGGGTGGCTTCCTCGACCTTTTCCGTACCGACGCCGAAGTAGCGGATGCGCCGCCCGCCGCAGCCGGGGCAGAGCATCGGCGGCGGTTCCGCATGGTCGCAGTGGTGGCAGCGTAGCGTGCCGGGGTCCGCCTTGCGGGCCGGCGGGCGATGCCACGTGAGGGGGACCGCGCAATGCGGACAGCGCATCACGTGGCCGCAGTCTCGACATAAGACGAACGTGGCCGAGCCGCGGCGGTTGAGGAACAAGATGGCCTGATCGCCTTGGTCCAAGGCCTTGCGCAGGCTGGCGTGCAGCGGCGCGCTGAACATCGACGTGTTGCCCGCTCGCAGTTCCGCACGCATATCGACGATGCGCACGGGCGGCAGGGTGGCGGTCAGCTCGGCGACGCCGGCGCGTGTGGGGGGAGCGTCGCCGGGCGCTGCCGCAACCGGTTGCTTCGTCACGACCCGGCGCGGCAGCTCCGCGAGCGTCCAGCGGCCGGCAAGGGCGGCGTGCATGGACGGTACCGAGGGCGTCGCGCTGCCCAGGATCACGACCGCGCCCTCGAGCGCCGCGCGGCGGGTCGCTACGTCGCGCGCGTGGTAGCGAGGGGTGCTGCTCTGCTTGTAGGCATCGGCGTGCTCTTCGTCGAGGACGATGAGGCCGAGGCGGCGTAGGGGGGCGAAGAGGGCGGAGCGCGAGCCGACGATCACGTCGAGCAGGCCGTCGCGGGCGCGCTGCCAGGTGTCGAGGCGCTCGCCGTCCGACAGGCCAGAGTGCCAGAGGCCGACGCGGCCGGGGAAGCGGCCGGCGAAGCGCGCGACCGTCTGCGGCGTGAGCGCGATCTCGGGCACGAGGACGATCGCCTGCCCGCCCTGGAAGAGCACGTGCTCGATGGCGCGCAAGTACACTTCCGTCTTGCCGCTGCCGGTCACGCCGCGCAGCAGGCATACGCGCGGGCGCGCGCCGAAAGACATGGCCGGCATGCCTTCGGCCCCGCCACCCGCGATGAGCGGTAGCTGGCCAAGCAAGGGGGCGACCTTCTCCCACGCGCGCGTCTGATCTTCGGTGAGCGGCGGCGGGGGACCCGTCTCGCCCGCGCGCCCGAGCATAGGATCGCGCCAGATGCGTGCATCGCCCAGCTCGAGTAGATCGAGCGCGACCAGGTCGTCCAACGTCTTCTTGGTCGCCGATGTGTCACGCTTCACGTCGGCGGCCGGCGCCGCACCACCCACGGCGGCGAGATAGTCGAGCGCCTCGGCGTGGGCCGCAACGCCGCGCGCGGCTCGCTCGGCCGCGCGCAGGCGTGCGCCGCGCACGGTGGGAGCCACCTCGCCCTCGGTCTCGTGAAGCTGTAGCCAGCCGCGTTCCAGCAGGCGTGCGAGCGCCGCGGGCGTCGCGTCGGCGGCCTTCAAGGCCGCGGCGCGCTCGACAGGGCCGGCGGCGGATGCGACGTGGCGCAGGAGGCGCTCCTGCGCGGCGGCGCGCGCAAGCTCGTCGGCCGCAAGCGCATCGACGTCCCGTGGCTGGAGGGCGGACGTCAGCCAAGCCGCCGGCTCCGTCAGCGCGATCAAGCCGTCCTCGACCAAACGCTTCAAGACAGCGGGCTTGGCACCGGTCGCGTCGCGCACCACGCTCGGCGCGGGAAGCGTCACGTCGGGTTGTCCGAGAAAGGCGAGGACGTCTGCCGATGCCCGGGATCGCACGCTGCGCAGACGCTTCTCGACCTCGCCGGGCTCGACGTCAATTCGCCGGGCATGGATCTGAGTCCGAGCCGCAACGCGGGGGCCGCGTTCGATCACCTCGCTCTCGAGCAGGCCCGCGGCGACGAGCGCCTCGAGCGCGCCTTCCGGGCGGTGCACGGCGGCGCGGATGCGCGCCGCGTCGACCACCCGCTTTCGTCCGAAGAGCGCGAGCACCTTGCTTGTCGCCGGCGATGTCGCGGGATCCAGTGTTGCTGCGGGAATCGGCACATCCGTGCGCCGATAGCGGCGCACGGAGCGGCCGAGACCGCCTGGTGGCAGGAGCAGTCGCAGCGCGGCGAAGAACGGGGCGTGGTAGTAGGCCGCGATCCAGCGCGCCAAGGCAATGCCCGGTGGGGTCAGGTGCGGGCGATCGTCCACGAGTGACTCGATGTCACGAACGCGGTCGAGGGTTGTCGCGCGGGCAAGGGCGACCACGATGCCCTGTAGCCGTTGGCGGCCGAAGGGCACCCAAACCACGTGCCCGGGTCGAACGGTTCCTAGGAGTGGCGCGGGGATCCGGTACGTGAACGTCGACGGACGCCCGCCCGACACTTGGGCTGCGCGACCGCCCTTGGCGGGTCGCGCTCCAGGAACGTCCACGGCTACGTCGGCGTAGGCCCAGGCTGGGCTAGGTGCGGTGGAAGAGGCGAGCGCGGCCTTTGGCTGCGCC
Source organism: Anaerolineae bacterium (assembly GCA_029262755.1). GTDB lineage: Bacteria > Chloroflexota > Anaerolineae > Epilineales > Epilineaceae > JAJCYU01. The sequence goes on along the minus strand of JAJCYU010000006.1, from coordinate 2,001 downwards.
TGCGAGTTAGGCTTCGTCACGGACGCATCTCGCTCAAGGGGTGATCGGGATCGCTTCGTCCGCGCCGGAGGATCGGGACTCGGACTCGAGTCCGTCCCACGATGATGGAGGCCTTCCCTTGCGGAGACGAGCGCAGTGGCTGCGTCCCCGAACGAACCGCACCATGCCGGCTAGCGCTGCAAATCGCGCCAGCGCCCTACGGTTCCTCAGTGATCGTTGCGCGATTCGCTCGTATAATCAGGCCATGAGAGCGGCCCTGCGGCACCCTTTGTCCGGTCACCGCGGGAAAGGACGCGCCCTTAGAGATCGGGGACTTCGCGGCGTTGCACCTTGTGTTTCTCCGCGGCGATGATCGACAGAAGCGTGTCTACGGTCTCGCTGAGACGGTCGCGGCGGTTGACCACGACGTAGTCGAATTCGTCGACAACCTTGGTCTCTTCGCGCGCCGTGGCGATGCGCATCTTTAGCTGGTCCGGCGGCTCGCTCTTGCGATCGAGCAGGCGTCGGCGTAGCTCGTCGATGCTCTCGGCCACCAGGAAGATCAGCAGCGCCTCTGGGGCCAGCTTGCGGATGGTGCGCGCACCTTGAACGTCGATGCGCAGCACGACGTCTTTGCCCGATGCGAGCGCGTCGCGCACCTGCTGTTTGGGGATTCCCTTGTAGTCGCCGTACACGAGCGCGTACTCGAGCAGCTCCCCGTCCTCGATCATCTCGGCGAAGTCGCCGACGCCGACGAAGTGGTAGTCACGTCCGTCCACCTCGCCCTCGCGCCGCGGGCGCGTGGTCGCGGTGACCACGAAATGGAAGGGGTGGCCGCGGTCGTCCATGGCCTTGAGCGTCTCGTCCTTCCCGACGCCGGAGGGTCCCGAGATGACGATCAAGAGCGGCCGCGGATCCGCGTAGCGTGCGATGAGCTGCTCGGCCTGGTCGCCCACATGCGGGGAGACGGCGTCCGCGTCGCGGTCCATGTCATCGGGCTGCGAATCGCTGCGCTCATCGACCCGAGGATCGTGGGCCAAGGACGTGCGTCCGCCGTTGCGCGATGCGGGGGATTCGATGCGTTCTCCGGGAAGCCCGGCAGTAGGGTCAGGCTGAGTCACGCGGTCCTCGCTGGCCTCTTTGTAGCGGTAGGGGTTAACCGGGCGATGATGCCGCACGGTCCCGCTCCTGTCCAAACCGCGCGCGATCGTCCGCGTTGCTCTCGCCCTTCGCAGCGCGTGCGCTCGCACTATCGCCCGCGCCTACGCTGGGACCAAGCGATGCCAGCGCGGCGGTCCATGCGTCCTCGGCTACGGTAGCGGGCGTTCGCGTGGCATCGAGGACCGTCCACCGTTCGGGCTCGGCCGAGGCGAGGGCCAGGAAGCCTGCGTGCACGCGTTCGTGGAAGGAGCGCGCCTCGCTGTCGAGGCGGTCCAGATCGCCGACATCGTCGCGACGGCGTGCCATGCCTTCCGCGACGGACAGGTCCAGCAGCAGGGTCAGGTGCGGACGAAGTCCGCCCGTCGCCACAGCGTTGAGCGCATGCAAGCGCTCGAGCGGAAGGCCACGGCCATAGCCTTGGTAGGCTAGGGTCGAGTCCGCATAGCGGTCGCATAGGACGACCGCGCCGCGCTCGAGCGCAGGGCGAAGGACGCGCCGCACGAGCTCGGAACGCGCGGCGCAAAAGAGCAGCGCTTCCGCCTCGGGGCCCGGCGCGTCGCCGGCGGGGTCAAGTAGGAGGCCACGGATGCGTTCGCCCAAGGGCGTGCCACCCGGCTCGCGGGTGACGACGACCTCACGGCCGGTCGCCTCGAGACGTGCACGCAGCGTGGGGATCACGGTCGACTTTCCGGCGCCTTCCCCGCCCTCGAAGGTGATCAGGCAGCCCCCGACCGGTAAAGAGGGCGGGGAGGACGCGGGATCGAAGCGCGGGCCGGCGCTCGAATCACTCACTCGGGTCGGTACACGCGCACGCGCCGTTGCGGATCACGGCCTCGGGAGAGCGAGAGCAGCTTCGCGTCG
>JAJCYU010000005.1 GCA_029262755.1 Anaerolineae bacterium | reverse complement strand
CGTCGACCTCGACCGGCGTTTGCCGCATTGCCTTGCCTACGCCTGGAATCATCTTGAGCACGTCTTGCAGCGGACCCATCCGCTGTAGTTGCCCCAACTGCTTGAGGAAATCCTCGAGGTCGAGTTTGCCCTTGCGTAGGCGCTTCTCCATCCGCGCCGCTTCGTCCTCATCCATGTCGATCGCGGCCTCGGCGCGCTCGATCAAGCTGAGGACGTCACCCTGGCCAAGGATTCTGCCCGCGAGTCGCTCGGGCTCGAAAGCCTCCAGGGCGCCAGGCTTCTCGCCCGTGCCGAGGAACTTGATCGGGACGCCCGTCACGGCCCGCATGGATAGCGCGGCCCCACCGCGTGCATCGCCGTCGATCTTGGTCAGGATCAGCCCCGTGAGCGCGAGTCGCTCGTGGAAGGCCGCGGCGACGTTTACCGCCTCCTGTCCCGTCATGGCGTCGGTCACAAGCAGCGTCTCGACGGGCTCGACGCGCCGCGAGATCTCGGCGATCTCGTCCATCAACGCGTCGTCGATCTGCAGCCGGCCGCTCGTGTCGACCAGCACGACGTCGTGCGCCATGCGCCGTGCATGCTCGACGCCGCGCTCCGCGATATCCGGTGGCGACGGTTCCGGCCCCTCGCTGTACACCGCCACGTCGAGCTGTTTGCCCAGCGCTTCCAGCTGCTCGATGGCCGCGGGCCGGCGCGTGTCACACGCGACCAGCAAGGGGCGCTTGCCCTTCTTGCGTAGACGCAGCGCCAACTTGGCCGCGGTAGTGGTCTTGCCTGCGCCCTGCAGTCCCGCCATCAAAATGACCGGAGGCTGGCCGCGGCCAATATCCAGCGGGGCGGACTGCCCGAGGGTCTCGATCAACTCCTCGTGCAGGATCTTGACGACCTGCTGCGCGGGGGTCAGCGATCGCGCCACCTCGGCGCCGATCGCGCGCTCCTTGACGCGTGCAACAAGCTCCTTGACGACGCCAAAGGCAACGTCGGCTTCGAGCAGCGCCATGCGCAACTCGCGCATGCCACGGTCGACGTCGCCCTCGGTCAGATGACCCTTGCGGGCCATCTCCCCGAAGACCTCTTGTAGCTTGTCTTGCAGGCTCTCGAACATCGTGCGCGGTGCTCCTCGCGCGGGTCGCGCGCGGACATGACGACGGTCCGCCGGCAACGACCGGCGGACAACGGCGCAATGATAGGCCGGATCCGCGAGCCCGGCCAATCCTTTTCAGCGCGGACAGTGGGGCTTCTGACGCGATTCATGGTTGCAAGCGCACGTCGGCGATGACTAGAATCGCGACCATGCCCTCACCGCCGGCCGCTGCGCCGGAAACCCCGCAGCCCTTCGTGGACCTGCCCGCGGTCCTCGACGCGGCCCTCCGCGCTGCCGGCGTGTACCAAAGCGCCGCACCGATCGTGGTGGCCGTCTCCGGCGGTTCCGACTCGATGGCACTCCTCGGCGCGCTTCACGCGTTGGCCGTGCGCAGCGGTGGAATGTCGCCGCGCCCCCCACGCCCTGCGTTCCGGCTTCACGTGGCCCACCTGGATCATGGGCTGCGCGCCGAGTCCGTCGCCGACGCCGCCTTCGTCGCGCGTGCCGCGGAAGAACTCGGCCTGACGGCTTCGCTCGGCGCACGCGATGTGGCGGCGATGGCCGCGGCGGAGGGCGAGGGGCTGGAGGGCGCGGCGCGTCGGGCGCGATACGCCTTTCTGGCCGCCGTTGCACGCGACGTTGGCGCCACGGTCGTGCTGACCGGTCATCATCGGGACGACCAGGCGGAGACCGTGCTGATGGCCTTGATCCGCGGCGCCGGCCTCGACGGTCTGTCTGCGATGGCGCCGCGCTCACCGTGGCCCGTGGACGGCGAAACGGTCGCCCGAACCGAGGGTCGGATCGAGGAGCTGCCGCTATTGCTGCGGCCCCTGCTCGCGGTGTCACGGCAGGACGTTGCCGCCTGGCGCACGGCCCATGGCATCGAGGCGCGACCGGATCCCAGCAACGAGGATACCTCTCGCTTGCGCAACCGGATTCGGCACGAGTTGCTTCCCGATCTGGCCGCGCTCAATCCTCGAATCGCCGCGAGCCTCGCCCGCACGGCACGCGTGCTGGGTGACGATCACGCCTTGCTGCACGACGTGGAGGACGACGCGTGGCGCGCCGCCGCGACGATCGAGGTGCACGCGGACGGCGCGGCGCGATCGATTTCGCTCGGTCTCGACGGCTGGACTGATCGAAGAGCCGCCATGCATCGCCGGCTGATTCGGCGGGCCGTGGCGCGGCTCGGCGGCGACCTGCGCGCGCTGGGCTTCGCGCACGTCGAGGCGGTCCGCGCGCTCGCCGACCATGCGGCCGGCGAACTTCGCGAAGGGACCGCAGATAGGAACGCAGAGGGGAGCGCAGATGGGAACGAGGTCGTTCGCACCGCGAGCCAACCTGCTGTCAACGCCGCGCAGCTCCAATTGCCGGGCGGTCTGCGAGTCGCGGTCGATCGCCAAGGGCTGCGCATCGGCCGCGCGGTGTCGCGTCCTGCGATACCGCCGCCGCGACTCGGACCGGAGCCCGTGGCGCTGGCAATGCCGGGTACAACGCCCCTGCCGGGCGGCTGGCGCATCGAGACCGCGGCCGGTATGCGCGGCCAGCCTCCCCGCGGCGATGCGTGGTCGGCCCGGCTCGACGCGGACGCCGTGGCGGCCATGGGGCCCGGGCTTGCCGCGCGCGGGCGACGGCCGGGCGAACGCTTTCAGCCGCTGGGGATGGGTGGGCGCAGCAAGTCGTTGCAGGACTTCTTCACGGATGCGCGCGTGCCCGCCGCGGAGCGGGACGGATGGCCGCTCGTGGTGGCCGGTGAACGCATCGTGTGGATTCCGGGCCATCGCGTAGACGAGCGCGCACGCGTGCACGACGCGACGCGGCGGACGCTCTTCCTACGCGCCGTGCCGCCGCCCAGGCTCGTGCGCTGAGCCTGTCGGCGCGCGCGCATTGCGGAGCAGCCCGAGCCCGATGATGCCCGTCAGGTCCTTGACCAGAAACGGCGCCAGGTGGCTCACGCTGTTGTAGCCCACGATCGGGTGGATCAGCACGGCGCCCGCAAAGAGCACAGCCCACGCCCCCGTCAATACACGGCCGGCGCTGCGCGCACCCGGTCGTAAGGCAAACCAGACGACACCGAACGCGGCAATGCCGGCCGCCACGAGTCCGCCACCAAAGCCGCTACGATCATGCGATAAGTACGGCACAAGACGGGGATTGATCTGGTTCAAGGTCTCGGCGCTGGCCTGCATATAGGCCAGGTCTTGGGGGACGAACACGGGAAACATGCCCGTCCCGATCACGAGCAGGCCGCCGCCGATCGTCGCCAGTGACCAGGCTGCACACAGGAGCCAACCGATGCGCGCCGCCACGGGCCAGGCGCGCCAGTCGCGCGGGGAGCCGGCACGGAGCACGGACACGAGCCCTCGCGGCTCCGCCAAGCGCGGCCACGTGCCCCAAAGGCCGAGCGCGAGCATGCCGCCGATGCCGGCCGAGCCCAGCGCGTGGACGGGGTCTGCATAGCCGGTCGTAACAAAGCTCAGATAGCTCAGGGTCCCGGGGCCGGCCGAGAGCGCGAAGCACCACCAGCCCCAGGCCTCGCCCCGACGCAACGGTCCCCGTAGCAGCCACAGGTAAAGGATCGATGCGGCCAACAGCGTGCCGGCGAAGGCCACACGATTGTGGACGATGAAGCCGATGAGGCTCGTGTCGTGGTGGAGCGTGCCGAGGGCGTGCAGGTCCGCCTCCAGCCAGGCTTCCTCGTGCGGCATGACGCGCATGGTCGCGACGGTCGCAAGGGCCGTCACCACCACGGACAGCAACGCGACCGCGACACCGGCCAAACCCCAGCCGGCGCGGTCGCGCAGGCCGAGCGCGGCGGCCGCGGGTCTCGTGCGGGCCATTACTCTTTGGCCCCCGGTAATGCGCCGCGCGTCCAGCGGCCGAGCACGATCGGTCGTAGGCCGGCGCGCGCGAAGAGCGGGTCCAACCGACGCGCCAACAGCGGCCAGCGTTGATGCGGGACGCGCGGATAGAGATGGTGCTCCAGGTGGTAGAGGTGCTCGAAGGCGAGCACGGACGCGATCCGGCCGCGGAACAACCGGGTCTGATGCAGATCGTCCTCCCCTTCGGGATCGTGCACCATCCAGCTGGTCATCACCGGATAGATCCAACTGCCCGCGATGGTCAGCGCCGCATAGGCGGCCGGGACGGGGGTCCACGGCAGGGCAGACACACAGGCGGCCACCAGGACGAGCACGCCGGTGCCCTCCGCGATGATCCACCGCCGAGCTACGCCGTGGGAGCGCTGCAAGGCCCACCACCATTGGCGCGGTTGGGCGAAGAGACCATCCAACAGTGCGCGCCACAGGGGCATGCCCGAGGCGCGACCCTCGATATCGTCCGGCGCGGGGAAGGCCTTGTGATGATGGAGGTGCGCCAGCCGGTATGCATGGCCGCTGCGAAGCGCGAGCAACTCGATCACGGCCAACAGCGTCTCGTTCGCGCGACGATGGAGGCCGAGGTTTCCGTGTACCAGGTCGTGGCTGACCGAGGCGTAGGTCGCGAAGCTCTGCACGATCACAAAGACCAGCGCCGCCCACCACCAACCGCGCGCGCCGGCGGCAAAGAAGCCTGCTACGCAGAGGAAGGGCAATCCGAGCGAGACGAAGCGCTCGACCGCGGAGACCTCCAACAGGTCGTGTCCGAGGTCCGCAAGCGTTGGACGCTCGAACGTAGGGGCGCCGGTCGATCCCGCTCGGGTGGAGGTTGGTGCGATGGTTATCGCCTCGCCGAGCACGGGCGTGCCGCGAACAGGATCCGAAGCGGTGGTCCCGTTCGATGACGGCTGCGCTTGCTGTCCCCGGTTGCTCATGTCGCTCATCCTCCCGCTGCGCCCGCTCCTGTCATAGCAACATGCTACCTTATTTCGCATGGTAGTGGAATAGGCGGGCGAGCGCTGCACTGCTAACCGCATCCGGCGCCGCGGCCATCATGCGGTCGCGCAGGGAAACGGGGGCCGATCCCTCCCATTGGATGATCCCGCCCAAACCCCGCGAGAGCGCCCAAACCAGCGCGAGTCGGCCGCGCCGTTCGCGCGCGTAGCGCCGAAATGCCGCTTCCACCGTGCTCTCTTCGCCCAGTGCGCGCGCAAGCGCCCACGCGTCTTCGAGCGCCATGGCCGCACCTTGGCCAAGGTTGGGGGTCAACGGGTGGGCCGCGTCGCCCAGGAGCGCCAAGCGGCCGCCCAGCGACCAGCGCCAGGCCGGGCGCGCGTCGGCGATACCGTGTCGCAGAAGACCGCCGGGTGGTGTGGCGCGCAAGAGCTCCGGAACAGGCGCATGCCAATCGCCGAAGCGCGTTAGGAGCAGCCGTCTGTCGCGGTCCTGGTCTTGGTCCAGGTCGCGGTCGCGATCGCGCTCCCTCGTGAATCCCGTATCGAATCCCGGCTCGCCGTTGGCGTCCACTCGGCGATCGCCGTCGCTCGGGTGCGGACCCACGCTCGGCCTGCGGTTCATGCTCGCATACCAATACGTTCGGTCGCCGCCCACGGCCGCAATGCCGAAGCGGCAGCCGGCGCCCCAGGTCTCCGTGACACGGCCGTCCTCCCAGCCGGCGGGCACGCCGTCCACCAGCGCGCGCCAGCCAACGTAGCCGCGGCCGCGCAACGTCCGGCCGGGCGCGACGAGGGCGCGCGCCACGGAACGTGCGCCGTCCGCCGCCACCAGGCACGGTACTTCCAGAGAGGGCGGGGCCGTGTCGAGGTCGGTCGTCGGCGCGAAGTCGACGTGGACGCCGTGCGGCGTTAGGCGCACGGCGGTCGCGCGGCGGTCGAGGACGATGGACGCCGCAGGTAGCGCGTCCGCCAGCGCTCGTTGGAGGTCGCTGCGCGCCATGCTGAGGCCTTGACGGCCGCGTGAAAACGGCTCGACGTGCTGCAGTGTTCGACCGTTCGGTGCGAGGATCTCCCAGCTGGGGGTGAGGAGCCCGCGCGAGCGTAGGGCCGCGCCGATTTCGATCGCGTCGAGCACGGCCATCGCGTTGGGGGTGAGCAAGAGACCGGCGCCGACCTCTTCCAGGGCAGGGGCCTGCTCGTACACCGTGCTCGCGATGCCACGTCGGCGCAACGCGACGGCGAGCGCCAGCCCGCCGATGCCGCCGCCGAGGATGGCGATCGGCTCCCGGCTGCGCGTTTCGGCGGTCACAAAATTCTCCACGACGTGCTCCCCAGAACGGAATCGGCCCCCGGAGGTGCGGCCGAGAATGTGGGCCAAGGTGGGCTGTGTGGCGCGGCCCCAACGCGAGGCCTTGCGTGGGTGGATGATCGCCCGCGCAGGACCTAGCGACAAGCGGTCACGCGATTTTGTCGCGGGTTGCGCCAGCGCTGTTGCGCGGCGAGAGAGTGCGGCGACAGGTCCGTGGACACTGGTCACGTCGCTCGGTGCGACCGACCTGCAAGGAGGTCTTCTATGTCCAGCATGACTGCGCTGCACAACACGTCCCCGTCCCCGTCCCAGTCCCCGTCAACGACCCAGTCCCCGACCCATTCGCTGCCGTGGCCCACGTGGCCGTCCCCGTCGCCCGCTCCCGTTGGAGCGCGATCGACCCCACAGGGATCCCTTCCGCGCAGCGCCGCTCGAGGCGGGCTACTCCTCGCTTTCGCGACCGTGCTCGCGCTCGCCGCAGCGTTTGACAGCGGGCGGCCGGCACGCGTGCACGCGTCCCCGAACGTGACGGCGCTGCAGCAGATCTGCTCGGATGGCTACGAGCCGAACGACAGCCTGGGCACGGCGTGGCCGATCACGCCCGGTCCCAGCTCCGCGATTCAAGCCTACATCTGCCCCGTCGAGGGCTACTGGGATCACGATTGGTTCTCGTTCTCGGTGCCGACTTCCGGCAAGCAGATCGAGATTTACCTTTCGCAGTTGCCGCACAACTACGACATCAAGCTCTACGATCCCAGTGGTGTCGACGTGGCGGTCAGCGCGCGCGAGGACCAGCGGACCGAGCACATCGCGCACGTCGCCAACCAGACCGGAACCTGGACCGTCCACGTCTACGCTCGCGCGGGCGAATCGAGCAGTACCAGCGCATACAAGCTGGCCGTCGATCTCGTGGCGCCGACGGGAACGTGCCTCGATACCTATGAGCCGAACGAGTACTACACGTCGGCGACGGCCATCCTGCCCAACACACCGGTGGAGGCTTATCTGTGCCCGCGTCCGGGCGCAGAGGACGTGGACTGGTACTCCTTCTACGCCACTGCGGGCCAAAATCTACGCATCGAGCTTTCGAGCCTGCCCGTGAACGCCGGTATCGCCTTGTTCGCGCCCCGTCCCAGCGGTCGGTTGCTCGCGGAAAGCCTGGGGGCCATGGTGCACGAGTTGCGCCTCGTCGCGCCGGACACCGGCATCTACCAGATCTACATCACCTGCGGTTGTGCAGGCGATCCGCTCGATCCCTACTACCTCTTCGCTGAAGTGAACAGCGAGCCGACATGCAGCGACAACAACGAGCCCAACGATGCCTGGCAGAGCGCCACCATGCTTGAGACGGGACGCGTAAAGCAGGGCGCGCTCTGCGCAGCCGACGACCACGACTGGTTCCGCTTCACCGTCATGCCGCGCCATGAGGTCGTGGTCGAGCTCTCCGACCTGCCGATCGACTACGATCTTCGCGTCTACGATGCCCAAGCGAAGCTCATGGCCCGCAGTGCGCTGGGCGGCACGCAGAACGATCGCGTCACGTTCGTCGCCGGCGGGACCGGCCCCTACTACGCCGAGGTCTACAGCTGGGACGGCGACTTCCGGCCGGCCGAGCGCTACAGCGTGCTCGTGTCCACGACCGCGCCGGCGAACCGTTGCGGTGACACCTACGAGCCCAACGAGGACTTCGCGAGCGCGGCCGTGGTCTCGCCGGCGCCCGTGCCCTACCTCGGCGTACTGTGCGATGCCGTGGACGAAGACTGGTTCCGCTTCAGCGCGCGAGCCGGACAGGAAATTGCGTTGCGGCTCACGGGACAACCCTCCGGCGATCTGCCTGCCGACTACGAGCTGAGCTTGCACGGCCCGGACGGCAACCGGGTAGGCCTCTCCCAACGAAGCGGCAACCAGTCGGAGGAAATCCAGTTCGTCGCCAACGCGGATGGTGACTATGCCGTCCGGATTTGGGGCTACCAGGGCGCCTTTACACCCACAGAGTACTTCGCGCTCCAGATTGCAGTCACGGACCCGGGCTCCGCCTGTCCGGACGCCTATGAGCCCAACGACGGCCACCAGGGCGCCACGCGCCTCCGTGCCGGAGCAAGCCTGCAGGCCTACATCTGCGATGACACGGACGTCGACTGGTTCGTGCTCTCCGCCACGAGCGGCCAGGACATCCACCTTCGGTTGAGCAACCTGCCTGCCGACTACGAGGTGGATCTGTTCGACGCGAATCTGCAGCGGCTCGCGGGTTCCGCGAACGGAGGCGCCGCCGACGAGGAACTGCGCTACCCGGCAACCGCCGACGGCGACTACTACGTGTTCGTGTGGGGCTACCAAGGCGCCCACGACGCGGCATCGCCATACAGCCTCCTCTTCCAGAACCCGCAGGTCGGGGCGACGCCCCAACCGACGACCCCCTCGCCCACCGGGTGCGGCGAGTTCTTCGAGCCCAACGACCAGCAGACCGACGCGCATCCCATCCAGAGCGGCATCGGCCAGGCCGGGTACATCTGCGACGCGAGCGACACCGATTGGTTCCGCATCGGGCTCGTGGCAGGCGATCAGCTCGAGGTATCGCTTTTGGTGCCGGTCGACCTCGACCTGACGCTGCGCGACGCTGCGGGCGCGGTCCTGGCCTCGAGCGCGGCAGGTGGCACGGCTTCGGAGCAGGTGTTCCACAACGCGACGGTGGACGGCGATGTCTTCGTCGAGGTCTTCGGCTACGCGGGTAGCCACGACGCCGCACACACCTACACGCTCAACGCGTTCATCACCGCGACCGGCACGCCCCTGTGCGGAGAATGGTTTGAGCCCAACGAGAATCAGGCCCAAGCGGCAGCCCTGGACTCTACCGTCGCCCAGGAGGGCATTCTGTGCGATGCCGACGATCGGGATTGGTTCGCGATTCCGGTCGCGTACGGCCAACGGCTGATCGTCGAGCTCACGCGCTTGCCGGCCGACTACGACATCGCGGTCTTCGATCCGGCGGGCCGGCAGGTCGCCGCCAGCGCATCGGGGGGTACGGCGGACGAGCGCACGGAGTGGGTGGCGACCGTTGCCGGCTCCTACGGTGTCCACGTGTACGGCTACAACGGCGTGCACGATCCCGCCAATACGTACCTCGTCGAGGCGATCGTCCTCGCCCCCGGCGCGCCGGCCCAGCCGACGACCGCGCTTCCGGCGACCGCCACGCCGACATCGACGGCCACTCCGTGGCCCACCATGACCCCGACGGCCCGCCCGAAGCCGACGGGCACGGCGACGCCGAC
>JAJCYU010000004.1 GCA_029262755.1 Anaerolineae bacterium | reverse complement strand
GATCACGCGCCGCGCCCACGTCTCGAGCGCAGCCGAATCAAGGACCATCGAGCCGCCCGCCAGCAGCACAAGCCCGCCATCGGTCCGGGGCACGGCCGCGTGCGCGACGTCGAGCTCCGTGGCCGGCACGAAGCTCCACGTCACGCCTTCATGGCGCGCCACGACACCAACGGCATGCGCCGCGCGCTTGGTCATCCAACTCACGTCGATGGTCATGGCATGTTGTCCTTTCGGGTACGCATCAGCCGACACCGAGCAGAGAAAGGCCGACGCCTAGCGCGGCGGCTGTGAAGCCGGCCAGCCAAAAGCGGCGAACAACCCGCGTCTCCGGCCAGCCACCCATCTCAAAGTGGTGATGAATCGGCGCACAACGCAAGAGGCGCGTGCCACCGCTGTACTTGAAGTATCCGACTTGTACGACATCGGAGAGGATCTCGATCACGAACACAGCACCAATGACGGGCAGCAAGGGCCAGAACCCCGTGACCAGCGCCAACACGGCGAGCACGCCACCGAGCGCCATGGACGTTGTGTTGCCCATGAACACGCTTGCCGGATGGCGGTTGTGGACCAGAAATCCAACGCACGCGGCTGCGACCGCCGCGCCAAAGAGCGCTTCGGGCGCAGCCCCGGCGACCCGCCCGAGGACAAGAGCGAAGCCGGCGAAGGCCAAGGCGACAAGACCCGCGGCAAGCCCGTCGAGACCGTCGGACAAATTGACCCCGTTCACCGTGGCGACGATGACGAGGCTGCCGACCACAAGCCACGCGAAGGTGCCGTATTGTCCAACGAACGCGGCGGGCGTCCACACGTGCCACGGCGCCCAAGGCGCGACCTCGATGAGGCGCTCGGTCCATGCGGGTGCGCTGCCGCGCGCGCCCCAGGCGAGCGCGAGCGCGATCAGCATTTGCGCGGCGATCATGTGCCGCGCACTCCAGCCGACGCCAAGCTCGCGCGCCTGACCCTTGCGGGCCAGACCGGCCCAATCGTCCAGCCCGCCAAGCACGCCGAAGGCGACGAGCGCGAGCACCAGCAGCGGCATGCGGTCACCGCCGACTTGCGTTGCCAGTAGGAGTCCGATCGAAACTAACACGAGGAGCAAGCCAATTCCGCCCATCGTAGGCGTGCCCGCTTTGGCGGCGTGATCCGGGCCGTCTTCGCGAACCACCTTGCCGAATTGATTGCGTGCCAGCCAGGATTTGAGGGGATGGGTGACCAGCGCTGTCGCAACGAACGCGAGCGCGATCACCAATCCAAAGCCTGCGGCTCCAAGAGGTAGTGTGATCACGGCGCTACGACCTCTACGAGCCCACGGTCCGCAGTGCCCAGGGACGTCGACCCGCTATCGAGGAAGCCATCGCGCGCATCCTGCCACGCAGCGGCATCGTCCGGCGGGATGTCGAGAAGGACAACCGCCTGCGCCGCGAAATCACGGAATGCCGGCGCGGCGACGCGGCTGCCTCGACCTCCTTCCGGACGATCGACCTTCACGCAGACCACGAGGCTTGGGTTGGCAGCGGGCAGCATGCCGCAGAACGAGGCGATCAAGTCCTTGCCGCCTTCGCCGGAGCCCGGAATCTCGGATGTCCCTGTCTTGCCGGCAACCCGATACCCCGGCAGGGCCGCGGCCGTCACGCGGTCATCCACCACCGCGGTCATCATCCGCCGCACGGTCCGGGCCGTCGCGGGCGACACGACCGCTACGGCGTCGGCCGCCTGCCGCGGTTCCGGCGCACCGTGCGAGGGGATCGTCGCCGCTACGATCCGAGGCGAGGGCAACCGTCCGTCGTTGGCGATGGCGGCCATGGCTGCCGTGACCTGCAGCGGCGTAGCGTCGAGGGCCTGACCGTAGCTGTTGAACGCGAAGATCTCTTCACTCCATGTCGCCTCGCCGGGCCAATGCACGAGCCCGCCGATTTCGCCTTCCAGCGAGATGCCGCTCGGCTCGCCGAAGCCGAAGCTGCCCAGTGCCGCATAGAAGCGCTGCGAACCGAGCGTGCGGGCAACGTGGACGGCGCCGACGTTGAGGCTCAGCCGCAGCATCTCCGACATCGTGACACGTCCGTGGCCGAAGCGATCCGGATTCGGCACCGTAATGCCGCCGAAACGCACGCTCGCGGTGTCTTCATAGGTAGAGTCCGGGCCGAGCAGACCTGCGTCGATGGCCGCCGCAAGCGTCAACGGCTTGATCACGCTGCCCGGCGGATAACTGCCACGCACGACGGGATCGTTGTAGCGATCGAACTCGTACTCTTGGAAACGATTCGGATCGAAGCCTGGCCAGCTCGCCGCGGCGAGCACGTCGCCGTTGCGCGGATCCATCGCCACGATGGTGCCGCCGGTGGCCGACTCGTCGTCGATGACCTCGCGCAGGACCTCCATGGCTGCCATTTGAAGGTCGAGATCGATCGTGAGGACGATGTCGCGCCCGTCCGCCGGCATGATGAACGCGCTCGGGTCGGTGCGATATACACCGGGTCGTCGGCCGGGAAGGCCGCGCAGCTGCGCGTCGAATGCCCCTTCAATCCCATAGTGACCGGTACCGTTGAGGTCGACGAAGCCCGTGATGTGACCCGTGCTGTCCTGCGCGGGGTATTGGCGGCTTGCGTTCCGGATCGCGGCGAGCGCCGGGTCGCCGATCGCCCGCACCGCCTCCGCCGTCTCCGGGAGCGCAAAGGGATCTAGGGACTGCCAACGACCACCCGCTTCTATGCGCCGCGCAAGCGCGAGTGGGTCTTCACCGAGGATGGGGCCGAGCGTCGCTGCCAGCGCCGCTGCGTCTTCGATAAGCGCGGTGTCCAACACGATCTCGAAGCGATCGTAGGTCTCGGTTGCCAGCAGCGCGCCATCGCGGTCCCAGATGGAGCCGCGTTGCGCCGCAATCTCACCGACGTCAAACGCCAAGGCCGTCCGTGCGGGCTCGACCAGCGCAAGCCACGTGACGCGGCCCGCCACGATGCCGAGGACCATCGCCAGAACCGAACAAAGCCACGCGATGCGCGGAAACGTTGGGACATGCCGGGTCATGGCTGTACGACCCTTCCCGGTAGCGACAAACGTGGCCATGCGTCGGAACGGTTTGCAGACGGCTCCGGGATCTCCTCGGGACGGACGGCGAGCGAGAGCGCGTCGTTGTCATGGACCCCGGCTACGGCGTCATCGCTATGCGGGAAACGGACGGTCATGGACTCGACCTGCTGCGCATGATCGAAGCCCATCGCGCGCGCCTTCGAAGCAAGGAGTCGCGGGTTGGTGGCCGCGGCGTGGCGCAAGCGCGCCGCGGCACGATCTTGCAGTAGTGTCTGTCGCTCCGTGACCAACTCGTTGATACGCAGACCCGTCTCGGCCATGCGGCTG
>JAJCYU010000003.1 GCA_029262755.1 Anaerolineae bacterium | reverse complement strand
CGCGAGCATCCTCATGTGGGTCGCGCGCCAGCAGACGTTTGAGACGGCCGCCTCGACCACGCGCGTTGGATCGCGTGCCGCCCGCAGGGTTCGCCGTAGCGGCGGCGCATCGCGGTGGATCATCGATAACGTCGAGCCCGTGATCGTGGCGGACGTCGCGAACGATCCGTTCACGCCGAACCGCATGCTGAGCGAGAGTGGGATCGCGTCGTATGCGGGTGTCCCGGTGGTACACGAGGGGCAAGCCCTCGGCGTGCTCTATGCGCTGTGCACGGACCACAAAGATTTCGTCGATGGCGAGCTGCCCTTGATGCAGGGCCTTGCCAGCGTGGCGAGCGTGGCGATCCGCAATGCGCGGCAGATGCATGCCTTGCGCCAGATCTCGGAGTTTCGCGAGACCATGATGCGGCTTGCGGCCCACGATCTGCGCGCCCCACTTTCGACGATGATGGCCCATCTCGAGCTGCTCGAGGGAGAGCTGGACGAGCCGTCGCACGATTCACGAGATTGCTTGAGCCAGATCTGGCGCGCGATGGCCCACATGCAACGCTTGATCGGCGATGTGCTCGACTACGCCCGCTTGACCGAGGACGGAGAGATCGCGGGGGAACCGGTCGATCTAGCCGATGTTGCGGCACAGGTGGTGCCCGCCCTTGAATTTGGAGCGCGGGACAGCCACGTGCTGGTCGTGAAGCCGGCAACCGGGCCGACGATCGTGCAAGGAGATCCGATGCTGTTGCGCGAGGTGCTGGCCAACCTGATCGGCAACGCGTTGGCGCACACACCATCGGGCTCGACCATCGAGGTCCGGTTGGAATCGGGCGGCAGCGAGCATGCAGTCGTGGTCGCGGACGACGGGCCCGGGATCCCTGGTGTCGATCATGAGCGCAGCTTCCAGCCATTCGTGCAGCTGGGCGCCGGCGAGGGCTCGGGTCTCGGCCTTAGCCTCGTCCGTGCCATCGTCGAACGGCACGGTGGGCGTGTCACGCTCGAGAGCGATTCGGGTCAAGGCGCTGCGTTTACGATGAGCCTGCCCGCATTCTATGCGGATGCACAGGGCGATTCGGCGAGCTAGGCGCACGCGAACGGTGCGTGGGGACCCGCGCGACCCGGCCCCGTTGACGTGAGAATCGTCGCGCGTGGTCACGGTTGCGCCCCCAACAACGCTATGACACAGTAGCCGGCCCCGGCATATCGCCCGGGCTTGATCCCCATGCGCCCACGTGTCACCGACCAATTTGGTCGAGGAGAGTCCTGCCCATGATCGGTCGCCTCTTGCTGCGACGTTCCATCGTCGCTTTGCTGTTTCTCACGCTCATCGCGCCGGCCTTCGTGCGCGGCGCGAGCGCGGATTCCCAGTTAGGCGCCGGCGGCATCGATGCCTACATGATCGCCGTCGACGAGGCCGGACTGCGGGACGTCGCAAACGGCCAGTACGATATTCTCTCGATTCACGATAAGCAGGGCGGCTACGAGGTTGGGCTCGCCTTGAACGCAGAGGAGGCCGCGGAGCTGGGGCTTCAGGGACGTACGCCCCGCCTCTGGCGCGATCCGGCAACCGGCATGACCTACAGCCATACAGCGGACGTGGCCTTGCAAGAGGGCTTCAACGTCTGGCGCTCTTATGACGAAGAGGGCGGCATTCGGGACGAGCTCGAGCAGACCGTTCTCGATCATCCCGACATCATCGAGCGCGTCGTGATCGGCACGACCCATCAGGATCGCGAGATCCTTGCGCTGCGCGTGACCCGTGATGCGAACAACGTCGAGCAGGGCACGCGGCCGGCCGCTCTTTACAACTCCCTGCAGCACGCCCGCGAGTGGATCGCGGTGGAGGTCAACCGCAGGCTGCTCCACCACATCTTGGACAACGATGGCGTGGACGAAGAGATCACGGCCATGATCGACACAACCGAGATGTGGTTCGTCGTTGTGGCCAACCCGGACGGCTACGAGCACACGTTTACGGAGAACAACCGCTTGTGGCGCAAGAACCTGCGCGACAACGACGACGACGGCGAGATCACCGCGGAAGACGGCGTCGATCCGAACCGCAACTTCTCCTCACGCTGGAACTACGACACGGCCGGCTCGTCCGGCAACAACCGGAGCGCGACGTACCGCGGCCCCGGTCCGGGCTCCGAACCGATGGTTGCGGCGCTTGAGAACTTGCTCCAGCGCATCGACATCGGGCTCATGCTCAACTTCCACTCCGCGGCGGAACTCATCCTGTGGCCGGACGGCTGGCAGGACGAGACCCGCACTGCGGATGACGCGATCTACTCTGCGCTGGCCGGCGACTTCTTCGATCCGGCGGTCGAGGGCTTCGAGCCGATGCTCAGCGCCGGCCTGTACATCACCAACGGCGAGACCTGCGACTACGCGCACGCCAAGGCCGGTACGCTCTGCTACACGCCGGAGCTCTCCACCCCGCCCCAGGGCAGCGTGGAGCCGGGCACCAGCGGCTTCGAGTTCCCGGACAACGAAGAGCTGATCCAGGAAGAGTTCGAGCGCAACCTGCCCTTCGCGCTGAGCATCGCGCGGTCCACGGCGGATCCCACGAACCCCATCAGCGCGATCGGGCGCACGATAGAGGGCATCTACGTGGACGAGTTCACGTGGTCCTACGGCGACCCGCAGCCGGTCCAAGCCACGGCGCTGCGTCGCCTCGGCGAGATTACGATGTACTACCAGATCAACGACGGCCCGACCTACCGCCAGACCACGAGCGAGTGGGAAGGCGGCGAGCGCTACGGCGCGGACGGCGACGTCCACTTCCGCCGCGTGCGCGGGCTGGTGGTCGGCGCCGATCCGGGCGATGAGGTCACCGTGTGGTTCGAGGGTGAGGGCGAGCCGGAACTCGGTGCCGGTACGGGCTCGATGCCCGCCGTCGCCAGCGCGCCCTTCACCTACGAGCAGGTCTCCGACAACGGCCATCGCGTGCTCGTCGTCGCGGCCGAGGACTACACCGGCATCGACCCCGACCACAGCGGCGTGGACGCCCCGCCGCACCTGGCAGCCTACGAGCAAGCCCTGAGCGCGGCCGACCTGGGCTACGACGTGTACGACGTCGACGCCCGCGACCGCATGTCGCCGTCGCCGCTCGGCATCCTGTCGCACTACGATGCCGTCATCTGGTACACCGGCGACGACCGCGCCATGCGGGACGAAGGCATGATGGACGGCACGGTGAGCCTTGCCGCCCGCGATATCCAGCTCGCCATGCGCGACTACCTCAACGAGGGCGGCTCGCTGTGGCACCTAGGCCAATACGCCGGCCGCCCTTACGCGAGCAGCTTCGAGTTCGATCCCTTCTCCAATGATCCTTGCGACCGTCAGACCAGCGCGGACGGCTGCGAGACGCTGAAGTACGACTTCTTCCGCTACTACCTCGGGGCATGGAACTACAACGAGGCCGTCGGGGTGGGCGGTGCGGAAATCGTCGGCAAGGAGGCGCCCTTCGCGGATCTGCGCATCACCTTGGGCGGCGACAGCGTGACCGCGGCCGACCGTGGCGTGGTCTATCAACCGACGAGCGAGCAGATGCCCGCCGAGGAGTACCCGCTCTTCGTGGCCGCGCCCTCCGCGGCCTGGGAAGGCGGCGGCTTCAAGCCGCTTTCGGGTGACGGCGTCCTCTACTCCGGCGAGACGAGCTCCGAGTACCAGCGCGTCGGCCGTACGCTCGATCTGAGCGCGGCGACGGACGCGAAGCTCGAGTTCGGAATCCTGCGCCAGGCACGACTGCGCTTCGACGCCCTCATCGTTGAGGCGCGTACGATCGGAGAGGAAGATTGGACGACCCTGCCCGACACCAACGGGCACAACAACCAGGCCGACGCCCTCTCCTGCTGGAGCGCGACTTGGTTCGACTTCTTCCCGCAGATTGCGCATTACATGACGCCGGACGACACGACCCCGAGCGGCTGCCGCCCGGATGGCACTTCCGGCGCGTGGTGGGCCGCGACGGGCGGTTCGGAGGGCTGGGAGGAATGGTCGATCGACCTCTCCGCGTATGCCGGCAAGCAGGTCGAGCTCTACGTGACCTACCTCAGCTCTGTCAGGGCCGTCACCGGTGTATTCCTCGACGACATGCGCGTCGAGGTCGATGGCGCCACCCTCGACCTGGCGGACTTCGAGACGGATCTCGGCGCGTGGGAGGTCTCCGGCCTTCCGGTCGTCGTGGAGGGCGAGCCGACCGAGCCGGAAGCGCAATTCGTACTGGCCGGCGCCGACGTGTTCCCGGAACTGGAGGGCAACGCGATCCTTTCCACCGAGCACTCCGTCCTTATGGGCTTCGGCCTGGAGGCCGTCGCCGACGAGGACCAGCGCGAGGAACTGCTGCGTGCGACCCTGATGCACTTCGGCATAGACCCGTCCAACCCGCCGGACCCGAAGGAGGACCCGCCGATGCCGCCGCTCGCGGACGGACCCTCCATGTCGCCGACGATCTACCTGCCGTTGGCGCATCGGTAGCCGTAATGAGCGGACGGAACACGGGGCATGATCCCGTGGAACTTCATCGCGATCGCGGAAGAGCCGGGTGAACCGGCCGAGCTAGTGCCTCGCGATTCATAGCAGCAATAACGAAGAGGGGCCGGACGATTCGTCCGGCCCCTCTTCCTATGGGCTCGCGAGGTGCGAATGGTGGCCTCGAGCCGTGCGAACCGGCGCTTTTGGACGACCCGTTGGAATGCGAACGCACCCAGTGTCTGCGAGTGCCCTCCAACGCCCACGGGCCCCGCCCTATCGGCGCAAGCACCCAACGCGCCAGACCGGGCGGTTGAAGCTCGGGTGGTAGTCGATGTTCGGGTTGTTCAGCGAGAGGCAGGTTCGGGGCGGGTTGTGTGGTCCGGGGGCGAGGTTCGGGTTGAGCGGCCAGCGCCAGCCGTAGGTGGAGGCCGGATCGGCGAGGATGCGGTCGATCTCGATCTGCGGGACCCGGCGCAGGACGTCGCCGCAGACGCAGCGAGTGGGGGGCGGGACGGGCGTCGGCGGCTCGGGGGTCGGCAGGCGGCGCGGCTCGGCGAAGGCGGTGCCGCACACCGAGGTCATCGACGAACGGTTCGACAAGCGGCCGATATCATGTCCGATGCGTGCCGCCCCGGCGGCCGCGTTGAACTCGAAGGTCACCAGGCGGCCGCCGCCGCTACGGCTGACGGTGAACCACGTGCCCGCCGGCAGCGTGATCCCACCCGGTCCCGCGACGGGGCCCGGAGCGCGCGCGATCGTGCACGCGTCCACGCCGTCGAGGCGTCCGATCGGGCTCGCCGCGGCCGACGCGGGATCGATGTGGTAGAGCATGCGCGGCGAACCGCCGGCCAGGATCACGAACTGGCCGCGATCGGGGTCCCACTCCAGGTTGTCCGCGGCGACCCGTGAGCCGCCCGCCGTACGTGTGGTGCCGACGGAGACGACATCGCCGGTGACGGTGTCGATCGTGGAGAGTCGGCCGTCGGATTCCATGACGAAGAACGTGCGACCGTCCGGGCCGAAGGCAACGCCGCGGCCCCCGATGCCGCGCGAGGTGCGCACGACGTCCTTCACGGAGCCGTTCGTCGTGTCCACGGCCACCACGTAGTCGGCAAACCGCCCGTTGTCCGTGAGCAGGCCGAAGTGCGTGCCGGCCGGATAGCGTGCCCCGCCGGGGCCCGGCACCGTGTCCCGCGCGGTGGCCATGCCCGACGATCCCGATGCGATGCCTGTGGCGCCCACGGTCGTTGCGGCGCCGGTGGCCGTGTCGATTTCGATGATGGTCGAGCTCGCGTTGTCGTGACCGTAGAGACGCCACGTGCCCTGCGCGGCGACGTGGACGCTCTGCGTCGTCGGGCGCAGCTGTGCGACGGGCGTCGCGAGCGCTACGACGGCGACGCCGAGGATGCTCGAGAGCACCAGCATGCGTGGGTTCGACACGTTCATGGGCGACCTCCAGGTTCCGGGGGGACGGCTGGGCCGTCTACGAGCATAACGTCGGAACCCCGTGCGAGGCCAGATGCGAATCGAACATTCGTCTCGCCGCATGCGATGCCGCCCGAGCTCATCGTCCGTCACGTGCCCATTCGCCCTATCGCTGGATCCCTGCCCATCGCACCGCTACGCGCCGAACCACGCCGAAGGGGATCGACGAAACGTCGATCCCCTTCGGTCCGGGTTCTCGGTCCGGCGATGAACGCGTTGTGCTCGGCTGCTGTGCTCGGATCGGGCGGGCCCGGTGTAGGTTGTTGCGAGGCGCTAGTTCGGGCAGATGATCCACTCGGCCTTGAACTTGCCTACGGGGTCGGGCAGTCCCGCGCGGTCCTCGTACTCGCCGGCGATCTTGCCCTCGAAGGTGTTCGAGCCGAAGGGCGGCGGCTTGATGGTGGCGCGGAAGGATCCGCGACCAGCGGCCGTGCCCTCGTAGCGACCCTCGACCACGGCGAAGGTGCTGCCGTTGGCGTCCACCAGCCGGCCGCGCAACGTGCCGGCCGTCCGGCTACCTTGGAGATCCGCGTAGAGTGCGAAGACCGATTGGCCTTGGTAGATCAACTTGCCTTCGACGCTTCCCGCGCCGCCAGCGGGCAGATCCCACGCGCCGATGGCGTAGCCTTCGCGGCAGGGGCTGGCGGCCTCCACGTCGGTTGGGCGGTCGAAGACCAAGATAAGGCTGGCGAAAACGATCGAGCTGACGGCCAGGAAAAACAGTGCCTTGCGCATCGTGTCGCTCCTATTGGCGACCCCCGTCCCAGGGGTTCCCAGCCTACGACGAGCGCATAGGGTGTGTCAATAGATGAAACCATCGGGCACATGGCGCTCCCCATACGAATCGCCAACGCCGGTCGGTCGCGTAGCCGATGCCCGCCCGACGGGCGTCCGACCGGCGACGGTTCGGAGCGACCACGCGTCGCCGATCTCCGCCGTGAACAGCCTTCGCGCTACGGTGACAGGGGTGAGATGGACACGGGGAGTTGCACGGCCAAATGCCGCTGCACGACCGGAGGCCGCGTTAGGGATTCCTCGATGTCGTGCTGGTCGACGTTCTTCAACGCCCGTCCGCCGCTAACGACCGCCCTCCGCCCCGCCACGCAACGCGGCCAGGTCGATGAGCACGGCATGACCGTCGTCGTGGAGCACCCATGCCGGGTCCGGGGACGCGAAGATCAGCTGCTGCCCGTCGGCCGCGTCGCGGAGCGCCTGCGCGCGGTCGCGGAAAGGCTGGTGGATGCTCGGAAGGTTGCGCTCCGGATCGTAGAGCCGCGGCGTGAGCACGAGGTGCGTGAGCCCCGTCCGGTCGCGCAACGCCGCGGCCTCGGCCTCCGAGGTCGCGAAGATCAGCTGCAGCGTGCTTTCGAGCCGGGCGTCGATCTCCGCGTGATAGTCGCGGTAGATCGGATGCGCGTGCTCGTGGTCCACCCAGAGTTCGCGGCCGGCCAGCAGCGGGATGTTCTCGGCCGGTCCGTCGGGCCAGCCGACGATCAGCACGTTCGACGGCAGCGCGGCGACGGCGTCCAGCAGCGCGCGATCGGCGGATACGTCGAGGCTGCGCGGCTCGGCGCCGGTAAGGCCGATGGGGTAGGCGAGCAGCACGCCGGCGCACAGAACGGCGACGGCGATGCGCGCGGGTAGGATCCACGATGGGCGCAATCGTCCTGCGCCGGACCATGCCAGGGCGGGTAGGAGGACGCCCAGCACGGGCAACGTGAACTTGAGCGCCCGATCGGGAAAGCCGAGTTGAAAGAACAGCACCCGCGCTGCGAGGTACACGATTCCGGCGCCCGCCAACCACGATAGCCACCAACGCCTTTGGTCACGTGCCTGCCAGGCCAAAGGCAGCAGGAGGAGGGTGAATGCCAAGGCGAAGGGATCGCCCGCCCGGCGGTTGGCGCGCGCGATGG
>JAJCYU010000002.1 GCA_029262755.1 Anaerolineae bacterium | reverse complement strand
AATCCCGTATCCTACAATGATCCGCTCGGCGACGACGGTCCCGCGGCACAGGCCGCGACCCAAAGCGTTCGAAGGGCTCCATCCAGCGTCCGTCCTCCCCGATACGCCGACACCCGCTCCTTCAGCAAGGACCCCCTCTTTGACCTGGGAAGCACTCAAGCAGTGGGGCGACGACGCCGTCCGCATCAATGCGCTTTCCGGCGGTGTCGCGAACGACGTGTGGCCCGTGCGCGTCGACGGGCAGCGCGCGGTCGCTCGACTGGGCGCACGGAACGACGCCGATCTCGCGTGGGAGGTCGAGCTCCTCCGCCACCTCGACCGGAAGGGCCTTGCCGTGCCACTGCCGCTCCCGACAACGGATGGCCGGCCCTTTGCCGACGGCCTGCTCGTGATGACCTACGTCGAAGGCGAAGCGCCGGAGACGGAGGCCGACTGGCGCCGCGTGGCCGACACGCTCCGCCGGCTGCATCGCGCGACGCAAGGCTGGCCGCAGCGCCCCGGATGGCGCTCGTCGACCGACCTCCTCCACGCTGAGACGGGAACGAAAATCGACCTCGGCGCGATGCCGCCGGAGGGCGTTGCGCGATGCCGCGCTGCGTGGGCGCGGCTCGCGGGACGCCCGACCTGCGTCGTCCACGGCGACCCCAATCCCGGCAACGTGCGCATCACCGCGGATCGGGTCGCGCTGATCGACTGGGACGAGGCTCACGTCGACGTTCCCGAGCTCGACCTCGTGCTGCCTGACAACGCCGCCGGGCTCGACGACGGCACGCTCGACATCGCCGCACAGGCGTCGGCCGCGTGGGAAGCAGCCGTCTGCTGGGACGACGAATACGCCGTAGTACGGCTGGCCGAAGTTCGAGCGCTCTGAGCGCGTTCCTGGAGGCGACCGCTCAGGGTCGCGGTGCTAGCGGCAGCCGATGGTGAATCGGTTCCGGGCAGTCCACCAACTCGCGCCGCCTCAGCGCAGGGGCCATGCTCCCAGCCGTACGCCGCCGTCCCGGCCCGACTCCGCCCAGGCCACCACGCCTGTGTCGCCCCACCGCGCGAGGCGCGGCCGCCCGGCCGCCAACGACACGCCGTCCACCAAGGCCACCGGCGCGAGGTCGACACCGTCTGCCTCCGATACACGCCGCACGACAAGGTCGCCCAATTCCAAGGCGCTCACCCAGGCCGAGCCATCCTCCAGCAGCACGGCGTCCACCTGCCCGGACGGGCGGTAGGCGCCCAGGTCGATGGCGGGGCCGAAGCTGCGACCCCCGTCCTGGCTGAAGGCCGCCGAGACCTGCGCCCCGACGTCCGTGGGACCGGTGAACCAGGCCGCGACGGCGCGGGCTCCCTCGCCGTCCACGGCCGGGCCGTTGACCGGGCACGCTGCCACCGTCCAGCCCGTCGCCGAAACGAGATCGGGCCTGGCCCACCCGTCTGCGTCACGCACTACGGCGGCTACGTCACGCACCTCGTCGATGCTTCGGTCGCGGAAGACGACCACCGCATCCTCGTCCGAGAGGGCGCTTGCGGACACGCTGCAGCACTCGCACACGAGGGAGTCGAGGGTGTCGGTCTCCCCGACGCTGCCGTTCGCCCGAACATCCGTGGCGCGTAGGGCCCCTACGCCGCGTGCGCCGTCCAGCCACAGCAGGGTGAATCCCGTGGGCCCCGCCATTAGGCTGCCGAAGCCGTTCTCGGCGTGACCAGCCGGTGGATGGGGCCTCTTGGGCGGCCCCCAACTGCGACCGCCGTCACCCGAGACGGCTACGAGCACATCGCTGCCGTGTCCGCCGCCACGCGCCACATCCAGCCAGGTCACGGCCACCGTCCCGTCCTCCAGGGCCGCGACGCTCGGGGCGCCGGTCCAGTGACTCACGATGCGCTCGCCCCGGTGCGCGGTGCGCGCCGGCTCCCAGGCCGCTCCGTCCCACGCGCTGACCCGCACGGCGTCGTCGCCCTCGGGATCGGGCTCCACCCACGCCAGGTACAGCCGTCCATCCCGCCCCTGCCCGAAGCTCGGCTGCCGGCTGCCGGGCCCCGTTGGGTTGCCGACCACGATCGGCGCGTCCGCCACCACGGTGGGCGCCGGCTGCGTAGGCGGCTGCGTGGGCCGCGCCGTGGCGCGCACGGTGGACCGCACCGTCGGCGCCACGTCGGCCACGGCGACGGTGGTTGCATCTTCGTCCGGCAGCGCCGAGTCACGGGGCGTCGGCGCGGGGCGACAGGCGCCGGCGAGCGCCGCGAAGGAGAGGGCTCCCGCGGCCACGAAGCGGGACGATATGCGCATGGAGGGGACCTCCGGAAGTGGGGAGCAGGTATCGGAGCCAGAAAGTGGGGAGGCGTATTGCGCGGTGGAAGTTGAGAAGGCTAGTCGCGATGTAATTGAGGGCCGAGTTCGATTGCCGTACCGCGCGGCTGGGTAGGGTCGCGGCGGGTACGCCGCGGTCTACCGCCGGGTTCACGGCGAGCAAGCCACGGTCGGGCACTGACCCGTAGTTTTGCACGCATCATTGCGAACCGCGTCGACGTCTCCCCCGACTTCGCAAGAACGGGTTTGGGCGATGCAGGACGGCGGCACCATGCTTGTCATCGGTGACAATGGCAACGAACTGCTCGCAACCGTGAATCGCATGGAGACGTGCACCCATGAAGGCAACTGCCGCACCGTGGATCCGGATCGTGTTCATCGGGCTTGTGCTTTTCGTCGCGCTCCGGCTATTGCGTCCCTCGACGGAGCAACCTGGTTCGGCGCAAACATCAGAGAGCACGGGCCAGCGGCAGGCAAGCACAGCGACAGCGGCCTCGGATTTCATTGTCTCAGCCGACACCCCCGTGATGCCGGCAATACCGAGCGCGACGCGCAGCCTGACGGAGCAACCTGATTCGGCGCAAACATCAGGGAGCACGGGCCGCCAGCAGGCAGGCACAGCGACGGCGGCCCCGGACTTCATCGTGCCGGCTGAGACACCCGTGAGGCCGGCAATGCCGACCGCGACGCGCGGCCCGTTCGTCACGGCGAGTCCTGTCCTGCCATGGGACGGCATCTATTACGGCACGCCCGACCCGGACATCGCGCAGCAGATCGCCGATGCCTATGCCGACAGCTCAGGCTCCCCCGTCACCATAGAGACGTTCCGTAGCATCGGCCCCGAGCACGCGGAGGCACTGGGAATTCCCTTGGACCAGATTTCGTATGGTGATGCAATAGACATGGCGATCATCCTGTCTGGTTCGTTCCCGAGACAGGGTCATGGTTCGACGACCGTCACGCACGCGGCGTACCTGCTCGTGGTGATGGATCGGCGCTCCGGTGTGTACATGGAACAGACAGGCAGCGATTTGCAAGCGCTGCTGCAACTACTAAAACCCTAAGGGCGCGACCATTGGCCGCCGGATTCGACTCCCGCGTCGCGTAGCGCGAGACCTCGGATTCGATCCGTCCTCGCAGCGCACGCTCGCTACGGTCAGGCCCCGCCCCCCTCCTTCAGAAACACGCCGAAGTCCAGCTCACCCGGCGAATGCCCAAGGCCCGTCAGGATCGCGGCCGCCTCGCTGCGGTGCTGCACGCTGTGGATCATGACGTGCAGGATCGTCTGCCAGATGGTGCCGACACCCGCCTCCTCGGCCCCCCCTTCGAGATCGACGTTCTCGCGCTCGAGATGATCGACATAGTCCTCCCACGCCGCGTGTTCGATGGCCCAACGGGCCTTCAACGCGGCCACGTCCGCGAAGTCGGACGGATCAATGATCGTGTCCTCTTCTTCCTGTAGGACGCAGCGCCAGCCGTATTCCGCGTCGAGCGCGTGGACCAGGATCCCGCGCAGGCTTCCCCAGCCCGGATCCGGTTCGGCGTCTCGCACGAACGCTTCATTCGCGAGCTGCTCACACGCGTCGAGCAGGCGGCCGTTCGCCCATGCGTTGTAGCGCACGAGTGTTGGGATATCGATGGCAACCATCGTTGGTCTCCTTGCGCTCATTGCGCTCATTGCCGAGCCTGCCGAGCCTGCCGAGCCTGCCGACGATGTCCCTCGCCATGCACTGATCGATTCATGCGGGCCCGGTCTGCGATTGCTTCTGCGCGATGTGATTGTATGCGCGCCCTGACCGCCCGATTCCGCTCCAAAAGGCAGCGTCGATGTTGCGCCGCGGCGGCGGATATGATGTCATGCAAATTCCATGAATGATACCGATCGCGGCACTCCGAGAATTGCCGAGCCGGCCGAGGTGCGCCGTGTCCTTTCGGCCATCCGCTACGAGCAGGCGCTGAGCGACACGCCGCTGGCCGAGATGGACGCCGTTTGGGACCTCCTGCTGCGCGAAGGGGTGGCGCCCAGCGCCGAGGGCCGCGCCTGGGCGCTGGGCGAGTTGATCCATGAGGTCGTCCAGGAACGCCTCGACGAAGCGCGGCGCAAGGCAGGCGTGACGCCGCATGAAGACGCCGCGCCCGCCGATACGCTGAGCGCAGACTTCTCGGCGGGCTCCGCGGAGCTCGAGGTCTGGAGCGCGCTCTACCACCGTTACCTGGACCCGGGGCAGATGCAGGCCGGAGAGATCGCGGCGGAGGTGGGCATGCCGCGGCGCACCCTGGGTCGGAGGCTGGTCGCTGCACGCCGCCGCCTGGCCATGGCCCTGAGCGAGCGCGAGCGGGAGGCGGCGCGCAGCCTACGCGAGCGCACCGACCTGCCCATCGTGGACGCGCGAGTGACGATTCCGGCAGCTGATGGGGGCAACGGCAGCGAAAGCGACGGGGCGACCGACGCGTCGGCCGTCGACGCGACGGACGATGCGTTGCTGCGGGCGGTGCGTGGCACAGGGGAGCGCCGGCTCCCCGTCGCGCCCGAGGCGCTGGAGCGCCTGGCGACGGAGCAGCCCGCGGACCTGCAGGCGTACCGGCTTAGCAGGGTGGCCGCCTGGTCGCGGCCGGCCTACCGGGTCGATGCCCGCTTTGTCGACCTCACCTTGCTCGTCGATCGGGGCGAGAAGGTGGTCGACCGCTGGCAGGCTGAGCCGGAGGTCTATGACGACCTGGGCGCGGTGCTGGCGGCCGTGGCCTCCCAGGTGATCGTGCTCCTGGGGCCGCCGGGTAGCGGCAAAAGCACGCTGCTGCGCCGCATGGAGCTCGACCTGGCGAGCGCCGGCCTGCGCGAGGAGACCGACGCGGTGCCGTTCCTGGTTTCCCTCGGCCGATACTGGGCCGATCGGGAGGCCGGCGGGCTGCAATCGCCGGAGTCCTGGCTGGAGAGCAACTGGGACCGGCGCTATCCCGACCTCCCGCCCTTCCGGGAGTTGCTGGACGCAGGCCGGCTGGTGCTCCTCTTGGACGGGCTCAACGAGATGCCGCACGCCGGCTTCGACGACTATCGCGCGCGCATCCTGAGTTGGAAGCGTTTCCTGCGCGAGACCGTCGTGGAGCGGCCGGGCCTGCGCGTGGTCTTCTCTTGCCGCAGCCTGGACTATGGCGCGCCGCTCTCCTCGCCCGACCTGCGGGTGCCGCAGATCCGCGTCGAGCCGATGAGCGACGCGCAGGTGCGCGCCTTCTTGCACCGCTACGCTCCGGCGCAGGCCGACGCCATCTGGCGCGGCCTGGAGGGCGCGCCGCGCCTGGAGCTGCTGCGCAGCCCCTACCTGCTGACCCTGCTCGTCGAGCAGGCGCTGGCCTCCGGCGAGGCACCGGTCGGCAGAGCGGCGCTCTTCACCAGCTTCGTTCGACGCGCCCTTCAGCGCGAGATCGAGCACGATCACCCTCTCTTCCAACCCGGGCCGCTGCTGGACGAGCGCGACTATCGGCGCGCGATCTCCGGACGGCGGTGGCCGACGGCCTGGACTCTGCCCGAGCGGGGCGCCCTCGTGCCCGGCCTGACCGCGCTGGCCTACGGCATGCAGTCGCGCTCCCAGGACGGACGGGCCTCGCAGGTGCGCGTCGGCTTCGACGCGGCGGTAACGCTGATTGACCATCCGGCCGCGGAGGACATCCTGCGGGGCGGCAATGCCCTGGGGATGCTCGACGAGCACGTCGGCCGCGATGAGGTCATGTTCTTCCACCAGCTGCTGCAGGAATACTTCGCCGCACGACGGCTGGCCGCCGACCCGGAGGAGGCCGCGGCCCGCTGCCGCGTCGGGCTCCGGGCCGAAGAGCAGGACCCGGCCTTGGAGGAGGTCATCGAAGGCTTGGAGAGCACCGAACCCTTGCCGGCGCTTCCCGCCACGGGCTGGGAGGAGATCGCGCTGCTGGCGGCCTCCATGAGCCCGGCGCCTGAGGCCTTCGTCGAGGCCGTCGCCGCGGCCAACGCGCCGCTGGCCGCGCGCGCGGCGGCCCAGCCGGAAATGGCGGAGCGGCTATCCGACGCGGTTGTCGACGGGCTCCGTGCCCGCCTGATCGAGATGGGCGGCGA
>JAJCYU010000001.1 GCA_029262755.1 Anaerolineae bacterium | reverse complement strand
TCAGGTCCCCGGAATGCCAGAACGCGAGCCACCGTCCGTCTCGACCGATCACCGGCGCTTCGGCCGAAGCGCCCGATGCGCGCGAGTGTTGCGCGAGGCCGCCGGCTTCACGCCACGTGAAGACCTCGGCGGAGCGGTCGGCGTTCGCTCCGACCAGGTCGGCGCGGGAACGAAACGCGACGGCGTCGCCGGTCGCGTCGATCGTCGTATGATCGAGCTCGGCCGCGCCCCCCGGGGCCGCGCGCGTGTCGGAGAGCTGGCGCCATGCCCCGCCGTTGGGCAACCGGAACGCGTTGGGACGTCCGCCCGGGTTGGCCGGTGCGCCCGGCTCGAGATCGCCGTCGTGCGTGAGCGCCACGACGTCGCCGGAGCCGGAAATCGCGGCCCAGCGCGCACCGGTCGTACCTTCGGATGCGCCCGCAAGCTGGGATATCCGCCATCCGGCGCCCGGCTGGGCCGATGACTCCGCACGTACGTGGCTGATGCCTGCGCTGACGATCAAGGCACCTGCCACCGCGCTGCCGAGCGAGTTTCGCCATTGGATCGCCATCGCGTTCTCCTTTTCCAAAACTGGCCTGCGCAATCGGGGCCGTCGCGACCTGGGCGTTCGCTGACGGGAGCCGGCAACTCCGCACAAACTTCGATCCTCGCAATCGTCAGCTTTGCGCGCAACGGCGGTCGTCAGGTGCTTCTTCGAACGATGCTCCGCCTCACCATACACAACACCAAATGAAACGGGAGGCGCCCGTGGCCGGCACGGGCGCGCTCCCTTGGGTGCTTCGTGTGCTGCTCTCGTCCCCACGACAGGCTAGCACGCCCCTTGGAACCCGAGCGCCGGCGTTCGCGTTCAACCGCCGTCCGCCCGGGCTTCCCGCAGCGCTGCGATTTTCTGCCGCGCCGAGCACGAGCCCACGGATCCAATCCATACCGCCCCTCCCATTGGAGGATGTCCGAATGACCTTGCGTGAGAAGCAGCTTGACCTGGCCGTGAAGATCAGCCGACGCGCCTGCCGCGCCCACCCCGATGCACCGATCTCCGAACGCATGGCCGCGTTCGATGCGGCGTGGGCGGTGGTGTCCGGCGTCGACGC
This sequence comes from Anaerolineae bacterium, assembly GCA_029262755.1. Classification (GTDB taxonomy): domain Bacteria; phylum Chloroflexota; class Anaerolineae; order Epilineales; family Epilineaceae; genus JAJCYU01. The sequence goes on along the minus strand of JAJCYU010000001.1, from coordinate 14,450 downwards.
CGGCGATGAAGACTGGACGGAGGAAACGCTGGACGCTGCCTGGAACCTGATCGTGGACGCATGGCCCGATGGCGGAGAACCGGTGGCAGTGGCGACGTCTCTCGCCGACGCGCACGACCACGTGGTTCGCGCCGCCGGCAGGTCAGCGCGGCGCGGCAGTCCACCGCGGCGCGGCCGGCGCGATGCCTGAGGCGCGGCACCGACGGCCGGTGCGCGGGACGGGCGCGGATCCAATGCGAGCACCCTACGCGACGACGAGTGCCGTGGCGCCCCGGTGCTCGCGGGCCTCCTCCACCCATCGCTGGCGGCGCCCGCGTGGCCCTTCTACAATCGGAGCGACATGCTCGAGCCTCCTTCGGAACGCGCCCCGAAGCGCGCCACGGTAGCGATCGCCCGCCTCGGCCCACCGGCCGAGGCGGGCGACGCGGCGTTGGCGGTGGCGACGCTCGGTGGCTTTCAAGTCTGGCGCGACGGTCACGCTTTGCCTCCCTCGACCTGGCGGCGCGACAAAGCGCTGCAGCTATTGCAATACCTGGTCACGATGCGTGCGCGCCGCCAAGAGCGGGAGCAGATCGTCGACACGCTGTGGCCGGGCTTGACGCCAGAAGCAGGCGAGCGTGACTTCAAGGTGGCGCTCAACGCCGTCATGCGCGCAATCGAGCCGGAGCGGGCGCCGCGGGCGGAGCCTCGCTTCGTGCAGCGTTTGGGACAGGCCTATGGACTCGCGCCGGAGGTGTGGATCGACGCCGTGGCGCTCGACGCGCACGGCACCGCCGCCAACCGTGCGATGGGCGCCGGCAACCGCGACGCGGTGATCGCGCATGATCAGGCCGCCGCGGAGTTGTACGGTGGCGAGTACTTGCCGGAGAGGCGCTACGACGACTGGAGCACGCTGGAGCGCGAGCGACTCCACGTCTTGGCGCTCGGCGCGATGACCCGGGCCGCGTCGCTGCTGCTGGAAGACGAAACCCTGGAGAGCCTCCGGCTTGCCCAGCGCGCGCTCTCCTTCGACGCCACGTGGGAGTCCGCGTGGCGCCTGCGCATGCGTGCTCACCGCGTGCTCGGCGATCGAGCGCAGGCCGAGATGGCGTGGCGACAGTGTGTCGCCGCCCTTGCCGAGCTCGGTCTGGAGCCGCTGACGGAGACGCGCACGGTCTACGAGGCCGCGATCGGCGATTCGTAGCGGATCGCGGGCCAAGGAACGACGAATCTCCCACCGCAGATCTCCCTCCACAGATCGAAACGCACGCCGTGTAACTCGGCGGCAACTGCTCTGCCTATCCTTGTCACTGTCGGAGCGCTCAGGCGCCCTCCGAGACCTAGAACCCAATGCCGGGCCATGCCCGGCCTGCCCTACGGGGCGACAAGGAGCGAATCATGAAGAACGAGACCATGAACGAGCAGATGAAGGCCAACTTCGAGCAGGTCACCGAGCAGCTGAACGGCTTGAACGCCACGTGGCTCGAGACCACCCGCGCATCGATGGACGCGTGGACGGGTTGGCGCGAGTCCTGGAGCCAGATGGCCGCGGACGTCGCCAAGCGCAACACCGACATCTCCAAGCGTGAGCAGAACCTGGCGCTCGACGTGTTCGAAGGCGCCCGTAGCGAGATGGAGAAGAGCTGGGACCGCGCCAGCAAGAGCATGAAGTCGATGACCGAAGCGTCGCAGTCCTGGTCGCGTGAGGCCGGCAAGGCCCTCCAGGCCCAGACCGACGTCATGCAGAACAACATGGGTGAGTGGATGGCCGTCGCGTCGCCGATGGCGACCAACGGTTCCTCGGCCAAGAGCAATGGCACGAAGACCACCAGCACCAAGGTCAAGTCCACCAACTAGCGCCGCTGCGGTCCCGCCGCGCTACGCACGGCGACCGGGCGTCCACAGCAACGATTGAGCGTGACGCGGAAGCGGCTCCCCAAGGGGGCCGCTTCCGCCGTCCGCATTCCAGCATCGAAGGCGGAGGTAGAGCATGACGACGGATTGGTCGAAGCAGTCTGCGGAAATGTCGCAGGCATGGCTCGAGGGACAGCGGGCGGCATGGGAACAATGGTCGCGCGCCGCGACAGCCGTGGGCGTGCCCCCGGCCGCCGGCGGCGGCGCCGCTGCGCCCGGTGTAGCTTGGGAACGCATGCTCGCCGCTTGGCGCGAGTCGGTCGAGGGCGCGTTGGCGCTCCAGGCCGGCTGGATCGAGCGCTGGAACGAGACGGGCGCCACGATCGAGGGGCCCGAGGCCACGGCCGAGTGGGCCAAGCAGGGTAGCGCCATGATGACCGAGTGGTTGGACGCGCAACGCCAACTCTGGAGCGCCTACTTCGATGCCGCGGCATCGATGGGTCCCGCGCGTCCCGCGACGCCGACCGAGGCGTTCACCGGCGCATGGCAGGACGCCGCGACCCGCATGGCCGACATGCAGGCGCAGTGGATGCAGTCCTGGGGCGGACCGACGTCGAAGGGCGCCGCTTCGTCCGACAGCTCGGGCTCCGGCGCGTGAACCAGCCCGAATGGAACGCCCAAATGAACGCTCAAATGAGCGCCATGATGGACGCGTGGGCCGACGCCCAGCGCGATGCGTGGCGTACGTGGGCCGACCGGACCACGGCGGCTCCGTACGCCAGCACGCAGCCGTCCGCGGCATGGGGCGGCGGCATGCCTGGAATGGCCGGCATGCCCGGAATGCCCGATATGTCGAGCATCGCCGACACATGGCGACGTATGGCGGAGCAGACGACTGCGGCGTGGACATCCGGCGCCGACCCCATCACACGCGATGTGGCGGACAAGGTCATCGAAAGCCAGCAAACGGGCATGCGCTTCGCGGGCGCGATGATGGACGCCTGGCGCGAAATGGCCGCCGACGCGACCGGCGACGGCGATTGGGCCACGGCCTTGGCCGCGTTCGGCGAGCGTCTCCGCGATAGCGTGGCACCCCTCTCCGGCATGACCGGGTGGGGCGGTACCAACGGCAACGGCGCCACGGCCGATACGGCGGCCGACAGCGCTGAGTTATGGCGGCTCTACGTGGCGGGCGTCACGCGCATGATCGGGCCGTGGACGAACACGCTCAGCCGCACCATGGGCGTGATGGCCGACGCCGCTGCAGGCAGGCCGACCGACATGGCCGCGTTCACGCAGATGTTCGCAGAGACGTGGGAGAACACGGGCGGACGGCTGATGGAAGGCCCGCGTCTTGGACTCAACCGCGAGTCGGAAGAGCGCTTGATCAACGGCTTCGAGTCGTGGGTCGAATGGCGCCAGGCGACGTTCGCGTACCAAGCCGTGTACGGTGAGGCGTGGACCGAGGCCGTGACGACCTTCCTCGGCGCCCTGCAGTCACGCGCTGAACAGGGCGAGCCCGTGGATTCCATGGCCGCGCTCTTCATGCTCTGGACGGATGAAACGGACACGGTGCTCGAGCGTGCGTTCCGCACGGACCGCTATGCCGCGGCCCAGGGCGCCATGCTCGACGCCGCAATGCGGTATCGTGGCCATGAGCGCACGATCATCGAATCCGTGCTCCGCGGCACGGACATCGCCACGCGATCCGAGCTCGACGAGGCCTTCCAGGCCATCCACGAACTCAAGCGTGAGGTACGCGCGCTGCGCAGGGAACTCGACGCCCGAAAGGGTGACGGGGTGGCGACGTCGCGAAACGCGCAATCCGCCGCGGCGCAGACCGTGGTGAAGCCCGCGGTCAAGACGGTCGCGAAGCCGGCGGCCGAATTGCGCAGCACGACGACGAAGGCGGCACCGGCCACGAAGCCGTCGACTGCGAAGAAGCCGTCGAGCGCGAAGAAACCGGCGCCGACGAGCAAGCCGTCCGTTGCCAAGAAGGCGAAGCCGGCCTCGAAGCCGGCATCGACCACGCGTGCGCGGACCGATGGCAAGCCGGCCGAAACGAAGACTCCGACGCCGGCAGCGACCGCCGAGAAGCCGACGGCAGTGAAGAAGCCATCAGCGGCCAAAAAGTCGACGGCCGCCAAAAAGTCGACGGCCGCCAAGAAGTCGACGGCCGCCAAGAAGCCGACGACCAAAGCCAAGACCAAGCCGGCGCCCAAGCAGGCTGACGGAGGGACCGCATGATGCACGCACCGTTGGGCTTCGGTCCCCAGGAAGTCCTGGGCGAGATGACCGAACTGGGCCGCAAGTCCCTGACGGCCATCGACGCGCTCTCGCGCATCGACGTCGACGACATCCACATCGGCGCCTCTCCCAAGGAGGCCGTGTGGAGCCAGGATCGGGTGACGCTCTACCGCTACACACCTGTCGTGGATAATCCCAAGCCCGTGCCGCTCCTGATCTCGTACGCGTTGGTCAATCGGCCCTATATGGTCGATCTTCAGGAAGATCGCTCGCTTGTGCGTTCCCTTCTGGAGCAGGGGCTCGATGTGTATCTCATCGACTGGGGCTACCCGACCCGCGCCGACCGCTGGCTCACCCTTGAGGACTACATCGAGGGCTATCTCGGCGGTTGCGTGGACGCGGTCAGGACGGCCAGTGGGCAGGATGCCATTCACCTGCTCGGCATCTGCCAGGGCGGCGCGTTCAGCCTTTGCTATGCCTCGCTCCATCCCGAAAAGCTGAAGAGCTTGATCACGATGGTCGCGCCGGTGGATTTCCACGCCGGCGAGCCGGAAGAGCGGGGAATTCTCAACGTCTGGGCGCAGCATATGGATATCGACGCCATGGTCGACGCAATGGGGAACATCCCGGGCGACTTCATGAATCTCGGATTCGTGATGCTCAAGCCCTTCCAGCTGAACGTCGCCAAGTACGCGGGCCTGCTCGAGGTGGCGCATGATGAGCGCAAGCTGCGCAACTTCCTGCGCATGGAGAAATGGATCTTCGATAGCCCGGACCAGGCCGGCGAGGCCTATCGGGAATTCCTCAAGGACTTCTATCAGCAGAACAAGCTGATCAAAGGCGAGGTCGAGATCGGGGGCAGGCAGGTGGATCTCGGCGCGGTGACCATGCCCGTGCTCAACGTATATGCCGAGTTGGACCACCTCGTTCCGCCGGCTTCGTCCAAGGCTCTCGCCGAGCACGTCGGCACGGATGACTACGAAGAGCTGACCTACCCGGTCGGGCACATCGGTATGTATGTCAGCGCTAAGGTCCAGGGCACGTTGCCCAAGGCGCTCGTCGCGTGGCTTGATGAACGCTCCTGACGCCACGGACGAGACCGTGGACGTGGCGCCCGATGCGGACGTCGATCACGAGCCCGATCCCAACGCACCCGCCGTCGACATCCATTCGCAACCCCATCCCGCGGACGCTGCCTCCGGTATCTCCGCGCCTCAGGAGAAGATCGTGACCGAAATCAATACCTCGCTCGGGCTTGAGGACAAGGTAATCCTTGTCACCGGCGGGAATCGTGGCATCGGGCGCCGCGTGGTGCTGCTGCTCGAGGCCCTGGGGGCGCGCGTCGCCTTCACGGATCGCAGCGAGAACAAGCGCGAGCACGGATCGTTGGCCATCCACGCGGACGTCACCTATCCCGGCGAGATGGAGCGCGCGGTCGAGACGATCGAGAGCGAGCTCGGCCCGCTCTTCGGGGTCGTCGCCAATGCCGGCGTCACGCGCGACGGAATGTTCCACAAGATGACCCATCGCGATTGGGACGCCGTGATCAACGTCAACCTGACCGGTGTCTACAACACGGTCCGCCCGGCATTTCCCGTACTGCGTGAGCACGGCGAGGGCGCGATCGTCCTGATCAGCTCCATCATCGGCGAACGCGGCGGCTTAGGGCAGGCCAACTATGCGGCCTCGAAGGCCGGCATCATCGGCCTCGGCAAGACGCTCGCGGTCGAGGGTGCGCGCAAGGGCGTGCGGACCAACATCGTGGCGCCCGGCTTCGCGAACACTGACATGACGCTGGCCGTACCGGAGGAGATCCGCGCGAACATCGCGGCGGAGATCCCGGCCGGCCGCTTTGCCGACCCGATGGAGATCGCGTGGCCGGTGGCCATGCTCCTCTCGCCGGTTGCGGGCGGCTACATCAACGGCCAGGTAATCAGCGTTAACGGTGGACACCGCATGTAGCACCGCTGGGCCGGCTGCAACACACGACGGCGCCGGGACTTCCGGTCGATCCGCCCGACGCAGCCATCGCACACAGCACCTACCAAGATCCAGGGGAGAGTCAACGTGAAGCAAGCGTACATCGTATCCGCTACACGGACACCGATCGGTCGCTTTGGCGGCGGCCTGAGCACGCTCTCGCCCGTGGAATTGGGCGCCCACGCCATGGCTGCTGCCATCGAACGCGGCGGCGTATCGGCCGACGCGCTCGATTTCTACATCTACGGCAACGTGCTCAGCGGCGGCCAAGGCCAGCACATCCCGCGTCAGGCGGCCCTCAAGGCCGGCATTCCCGACACGACCGACGGCTACCACGTGAACATGGTCTGCTCGTCCGGCATGCTGGCCGCCATGAACGCCACGACGCACATCAAGGCCGAAGAGGGCGACCTGATCCTGGTCGGCGGCACGGAGTCCATGTCGCGCACCGGCTTCTACCTCACCGATCGCGCGCGTTGGGGCTACAAGTACCTCGGCGGCCAGAACGAGCCCCTCATCGACCTACTGGCTTACGACGGCCTGACCGACCCGACCACGGGTGAGATGATGGGCGACCAGACCGAGCGCCTGGCCGCCGAGTACGGCGTCACGCGCGAGCAGGTCGACGCGGTCGCGCTCGAGAGCCACATGCGGGCGGCCGCCGCCACCCAGAGTGGCGCCCTCACCGCAGAGATCGCACCGGTCACGATTCCGGGCCGCAAGGGCGATACGGTCATCCAACACGACGAGGGCATTCGCGCGGATTCCACCGTGGAGTCGCTCGCGCGGCTGCGCCCGGCCTTCCAGAAGGACGGCATCATCACCGCCGGCAACGCCAGCCAGATCTCCGATGGCGCCGCCGCGATGCTCATCGCGTCCGAGGACGCGGTGAAGGCGCACGGTCTGAAGCCCATCGCCAAGATCATCGGCTCCGCCTGGGCCGCCGGCCCCAGCTGGCGTTTCGCCGAGGCACCCGCGCCTGCCGTGAAGGCCTTGATGAGCAAGACGGGCCTCTCCGTGGGCGATGTCGACCTTTGGGAGAACAACGAGGCCTTCGCGGTCAGCACCGTACTCTTTGAGCGCCTCCTCGGCGTGGAGCGCGACATCCTCAACGTGCACGGCGGCGCGGTGGCCCTCGGCCACCCGATCGGCGCGACCGGCGCGCGGATCATGGTCACCCTGCTCGGCGCCCTCGCCGCACGCGGCAATTCGCTCGGCGTGGCCACGCTCTGCCACGGTACGGGCGGCAGCACGGCGATCGCGTTGGAGCGTATGGCGTAGTAGTCCAACCAGCCTGAATCTACGGGTTCGGGAGCCACTGCATCCGCCGCTGCTGCGCCTACTTCCCTGACCATTCATGCGCCCGAGTACTAGCGGCTGCCGACCGGATCCCGCTATGCATCGCGGATCCGACTCCCAACCCAACACACGAATCCGGGCGCGCCACACGGCGCGCCCGGTTTCTCGTTGCTACGTTGCTACGCTGCGACCGTCGCCGGTCCGCTGAGAACGTGTTCGCCTCCTACCGAGCGCCCAGCGTGGTGCTCCGATCGTCGGACGCGACGCTCGTCGTCGCTAGGACGCGCCGCCAGCCGAGCGGACCTTCGGCTGCTCGACGGCCGGTGGGCGCGCGACGGGTTCCGTTACTACCGGCTCCGCGACGGGCGCGGTGTCCGGCTGCACGTCTCCCTCCGACGCCGCGGACAACGGCTCCACCGCGTCCGTCGACGCACCGTCGGCGTGCCCCGTAGCCACGGGGACTTCGCGCGCCGCCTGTTCGGCGGCAAGCTCGTCTTCGTCGAAGCGATGGCGCGGGATGTCCGCGGGCAATACGTCGGGCAGCACGTCGCCGGCCGCTGCCAAGTGCTCGCCGTACCACGGGTCCAGCGCAAGCTTGGCTTCTTCACGCTCGGTTTCGGCCGCCGCGAGTCGCTCGCGCAAGAGCTCGATCTGCTCCTCGCGCGTGGCCAAGCGACCGTCGCGCTTCGCCAACTCGGCGTCGAAGCGCCGGCGATCGGATTCGGCCGAGCGACGCAACAACTCTGCTTCGTGCTCAAGCTCGGCACGTCGCCGCCGTTGGGCGTCGAGCGCGCGCCGCGCTTCGGCTGCGGAGGTCGCCCTGCCGCCCGTGCCCGTGCTCATCGCGGGCCTTGCGGGCTGCGCGGAGCGGCGAGCCGTCGGCCGCGTCAACGGCGCCGGCGTGGGGAGAGGCTTGGCGTATCCGGCCGGGTGCGCGCGACGACGTCGTCGATTCGACGAGTGGCCGTTGTGCACCATGCCAGACGCGATGGCGAAGAAGACCATGCCCGGCCAACTCCATACCGCTCCGACCACGAAGCCGATGAACGGCGGAATACCGCGACCCTCCGCGATTTGCGCGGCGATCATTCCAGGAACGAGTACGGTGAACAGAACCGCCATCAAGCCGCCCATCCAAGCCTCCCGTAGCGGCGAAGCAAACCCCGGCCGAGCGGTTGAGCCCGGTCGTTCGAGGTGTTCGCCTGTGGTAGAACGCGACCCGCGATTGCGGGCCGTCAGGAGGTAATACGGCGCGCGTGAGAGGGGGTTTCACCCGGAAGGGCGCTAGTCGACGTGCGGCCTCGCGGCCACGTCGCGCATGCTACTCCGTGCGTGCGATCGGCAGGTAGATCGGCGCCGAATCCGGGCTCGGCTGCGTCGGTTCCGGCGTGTCCTGCGGCGGCGATGTTGCCGACGCCGTCGCGGTCGCCGCCGCATCGGTCGGGACGGCGGTCGCGCTCGGCAAGGGGGCGCCCGTCGGTGCGATCGTCGGCGTCGCGCTTGCCGTCGGCGTCGCGCTCGGCGCGGGCGTGTCGGTTGGCGCCGGTGTAGTCGTGGGCGGCGGACCATCGGGCGTCGCCGTCGGCAGGCCGAGCGATGCGACCGCCGCGTAGGCGTCGATGAGTGGGAAATCCTGGGTGTTTTCGAGCTTGCGCACGTTGGTGCCCGTGCTGGTCAGCGTCCGCCGCACCTCGGCGTGGCGCATTCCGTCCTCCGCTTGGATGAGCAATGCCGCCACCGCCGCCGCCACGGGCGACGCGTTCGATGTACCCGCCGTCTGGCGTGCCCCGCCGCCCATCTGCGGCACGGTCGTCCACGCTCCTGGGGCGACGAGGTCGAGCGAGCGGTTGATCGAGCTGAAGCACGTGATGGTCATCGCGCTGCTCGTGGGGTCGAAGCAGCCGGAGCCGCCGAACTCGCCGTTGGGCGGCATGCGCCCGAGCGTGCCGTCGTAGCTGGCCGCCACGGCGATCACGTCGCGGATGCAGGCCGGCGCCGCCATCCCGTTGTCCGAGCCCTGGTTGCCGCTCGCCGCGAAGACCGCCACACCGCGCTGGACAAGCCGCTTGACGGCCTCGGCTCGGGCCGCGTCGTCGTTGTCGCAGTTGCCGACGAAGGGATCGCGTGAACCGAGGCTCATGTTGACCACCTTGACCTTCAGCCGCTGCCGGTTGCGCTCCAGCCAGTCGAAGCCGGCCACGATGTCGCTCGAGCGCGCGGACGTCCGGTCGTCGAAGACGCGGATGGCGACGATCTCCGCGTCCGGCGCAATACCGAGGGGCGCGTTGACGCCCTTGCTGGTGATGATGCCTGCCACCGACGTGCCGTGGCCGTCCTCGTCATCGGCGTCCGGCCCCTCCGTGGCGTTGTTCGAGCCGCAGCCGCCGCGCGCGGAGAAGCAGCGCTGATCGATCAGATCATCCTCGAGATCCGGATGATCGGCGTCGATGCCCGTGTCGATCACCGCAACCCGAACGCCCTCGCCCGAAAGCCCGAACTCCTCGAAGACGCGGTCGACGCCAATCAACGGACGCTGTTCGCGCAGCATGGACGGCGAAAGGACCGGCCCCATCGGCACGTTCTCTCGATCCGGCTCGACGGACTGAACCCCCGGATGGCCGAGCAACACGGCCAGGCCGCGCCCGTCCACATCACCGGCCAACGCCGCCAGCAGCTCGTAGCGGCGCGTCGTGCGCCACGCTCCCGCGGGCAGCGCCGCGAGCACCGCCGACTGCGCCGCAGCCACCGCGGGCAGCCGCACCGCGTCCGCCGCAAGCCGCGGCGCGGGATCGCGCAGGAGCACGATCACGGGCGCGCGACCCTCTGCGGCGATCGTGCCCCGCACGGCCGCGGCGTCGATCAGCCGTGGGCCCGCGGGAACGGGCGCGGGCGCCGGCGGCGCGGCCGAGGCGCGCGGCTGCGCCGGGGCGAGCACGAGGGCCAGCGCACCGAGGGCGATCGCGCAGAGGACGGTCGCGAAGCACGCGGGTCGTCCCGCGGAACGGCGGTCGTGCGTCGAGGGAACGTAGGACATGGAGGGTCACCTGGGTGTGTGGGGGACACGCACGACACGGTGCGCTGCGCGACCGTCGCCGGCGGGTAGCGACTTGTGCGTTCTATGGCGTAGGCTCGCGGGTCAGGGCGAGGCCGAATGCTCGAGCAGGAGGGCATCATGATTCCGCGACGATCGTTCGTCGCTCGCAATCCGCCGTGCAACGACTCACGCCTGCCCTTGGGGGCGATGCCGAACTCACGTACTTGGCGGTTGCGTATCGACGACCGCACGGACGGTCTGCCCGTGGCGGGCGCCAATCCTAGCGTGGGGACGGTCCGTCGCAAGCCGGCTGACTGCGGAATCCGACCATTTGCTCGCAGCTCGTAGACTTGGGCTTGATCCTGCGATCGCGATCGCGTGCGCTCGATACGCGATCGACCGGGAGCGCGTCCCGTACCAATCTCGCGCTGCGACCCTACCTGCACGGGCACTGCTACTGCTATACGTCCGTTCGACCGAACCCCGCTACGCATGGGAGTCACGACGTAGTCGGCTCCGTCATCGGAACAGTCGTCGCCCAGCGTAGACGCTACAAATCTTGAATCGCGGTACCCGTCGCCGCGATCGGCGTCCTCAAGCCGCAACATAGAAAGGGCCCGGATCAGGGCCCGAGCCTGACAAGGAGCCGAGTCACGTGGACGAACGAGCGGCCGGAGGGGGCGTCGAAGCGCGGACGTCGAGCTGCGAACGATGCATCACCCGCACCACGATCACCCGCACCACGATCACCCGTACTACGATCGCCCGAACAACAGGGATCGCGATCGTCGCACTCACGTTCTCGCTTGCCGCAGTCGGTTGCGACGACGCCGAGCCGCCAGCGACGGGGTCACGGATCGCGAGCGATCCCCGAACGAGCGCCGCCGACGAGGGCGCGTTGGGCTCGGGCTCGAACGACCCCGGTGCGACGAACGCTAGTTCGGCCGACTCGAGCGCGCCCGGCTCGCGCTCGTCCAACGCGAGCAGGACCGCCTCGGACGCTGTGTCCGACACGGCCGACGCAGCGGCGGGCCAAGCTGCGCCGGCCACCCCGGACCCCGCTCTCGGCTACGACCCGACGCCGGACGCCGACGCCCCCCGCGCCCCGACCGCGCCTGCCGACGGCCCACGCGCCACCCCGTGGCCGTTGCCGCCGGCGGGCGGTCCGGATCGCGCCTGGATGATCGAGGTGGCTGGCATCCAGCCCATCGGCCGCTTGACGCCGCCCCATCCGCCCAACAATCCGCCCTCTGCGTCCCGTGTAGAACTGGGCCAACTGCTCTTCTTCGATCCCGTGCTCGCCGGTGAACGCGACGTGAGCTGTGCCACCTGCCATCACCCTGACCTCGCGTGGGCCGACGGCAGGGAACGTAGCGTCGGGGTCGGCGGCGGCGTCGCGCTCGGCGTCGACCGGCACGTGGGTCGCTCCGGGATCGACGACATCGCCATGGAGGAGACCGCGCGCAACGCGCCGACCTTGCTCAACGTGGGGCTGGCGGGACGATTCGGGCCGGAGCCGCACGTCTTCGGGCTGCAATTCTGGGACGGACGTGCGGACAAAGGCTTGGAAGCACAAGCACTGCTGCCGCTCGGTGCGATCGACGAGATGGCGGGTCACGCCTTCAGCGAGCGCATGGCCGTCACCGAGATTCTCGCCCGGCTGCGTGCGATCCCCGACTACGAGCGCCGCTTCGCCGCGGCCTTCCCCGAGACGCAGGTGTCCGGATCGGCGATCACCGCCTCCACGCTGGCCCGCGCGTTGGCCGCGTTCCAACGCAGCCTCCTCGCGCCCGACGCGCCCTTCGACCGTTGGCTCGAGGGCGAAGAAGACGCGTTGGACGTGGCAGCCCTGCGCGGTCTCGCGCTCTTCACGGGAGAGGCGGGCTGCGTGACCTGCCACCACGGCCCCCAGCTATCAGACTACCAATTCCACGTGCTCGGCGCCGCGCAGATCGGCCCCGGCCGCCGCCTCACCCGCGGCTTCGATCGCGGCCGCTACGACGTGACCGGCGACCCGGCCGATGCCTACGCGTTCCGCACGCCGCCGCTACGCAACGTCGCCCAAACGGCGCCCTACGGTCACGCGGGCGCCTACCCGGACCTGGAGTCCGTGATCCGCTTCCACCTGCGCGGCGGCAACGACCTGAAGCTAGAGCCGTCGCGGATCGACGCGCTGCTCGTGCCCCGGGACTTGGACGATGCCGCCGTGGCCGAACTAGCGGCGTTCCTCGCGACCCTGGACGGCGTCCAGCCGGACATCGAGGTCCCCGCCTCCGTCCCAAGCGGCCTGTTGCCGGTCAGCGGCGACGGGTAGCGTCGTAGGCCTATAGTCGCGCCGGTCGCAGGAGTCGCAGGAATTGCGACTAGTTGGCTCGTCGCGATGCGCCGGCAGCCCGGTCCCGCCGCTCAACCCACACCGTCGCGCCTCGCGACCCAGCCCAGCCACGTTCATCGAGTCGTGCGCCCTCTCCACACTCCGCGCCGGACTCGCACAGCGCCTACGTGCTCTTCTCCGCCTACCGATCGCGGACGATCGTACCATCCTCGGCGAGCTGCGCGCACGGCAGCGCCTCGTGGATCACGCCATCGGGCGCGGTCGCGTCCGGGCGCACGTGCCAGGCGCCGCCCGTGGGGCGCGAGCGCACCGTCTCGACGTGCCGTGTGCCCTCGAAGCGCAGCGCGACGCCGTCCGCAACCGCGTAGCCGGGCGGCAGCGTGCCGCGCGCGACGAGGTCACTGTAGGCGGGGCGTCGCTGGGCCTCGCCGTCGTAATGCGGGCAGTGGCTGCCGGGCAGCAGGCCGAGGCCGTCGGGCAGAACCTGGAGCGCCTCCCCGAAGGAATCGGTGACCCCGCCTTCGAACCAACAGAGGGATCCTGCAGACAGGCCGCACAGGATGACACCTGCGCGCCACGCTTCCTCCAGGATCGTATCAAGGCCGTGCGCACGCCACACCGCGAGCATGTTGGCGGTGTTGCCACCGCCGACGTAGAGCAGGTCCTGCGCGAGCACGTGTTCACGCAGAGCATCGCCCGCGTGCCGGCGCGTGAAGAGCGGCAGGTGGTCCGGTTCGGCATCCAGGTCTTGAAACGCGTTGTAGAACCGCACGATGTAGTGGTCGTTGTCGCCGCTTGCCGTGGGAACGAAGCAGGCCTTGGGGCGAGCTTTCCCTGCCAGCGAGAGCATCCAGCGATCGAGCCGCGGGTCGGGATCCATCCCGAAGCCGCCTCCGCCCATCGCGACAATCGTGGGCGGCCGCAGCGCTTTCGTAGCGTTCACTCTTCCGCCGCGCCACTGACTTCCGCCTCGCCGCCGGCCTCCGCATCCCATTCGATCTTCTCGATCCGCTCCCGCTCTTCCACCACGTAGTCGTGCCCGCCCTCCGCGTTGATGACGACCCGCACTCGCTTGCCGCTTGCCTCGGCCTCTGCGTGTGCGGCCTCCCAACGGGCTCGGTTGTCGCGCCGCAAGCGCCACGTGTACACCGCGATCGGGCCGGCAACCACGATGGCGAGCCCTGTGCCGGTCATCGCAATCGTCTGCGCCAACTCCGGCCGAGCGCCACCCGCCAGCCCGCCGAGCATGCCCACGGCCATGGCCGGCGCGCAGCCCCAGCCGAGGATGCGCTTCTGCCAGGAGCGGATGCTCGGTGATTCGGGCGCCGGCTCGAACGTGTCGGCAGCCCGTGCAAGGCGCACCGGGACGTCGGTGGTGGGCGGCATCTCGGGATGATCGTCCATGTTCTTTCCTACGTGGGCGGGGACCGTCGCCGAACACTGACGCAAACGTGGCGCAGCCCGCGATCGAATGCGCCGCGAAGGGTAGTCCTGAGTGCCGGTCTTAGGAAAACGCGCAGCATGGGCTCCTTATGGGCAGTAACGAGCAGACGGAACCCGCATTCGAATGCGCGGCGGAGGGTCGATTCACGCGACGTATTCGACAGCGAACAGCCCGTCCTCCGGGTTGGCAGTGTCGAGCAGACGGAACCTGCATTCGAATGCGCGGTGAAGGGTCGATTCGCGCGAGCATACGACAGCGAACAGCCCGTCCTCCGCGTA